>JBBKWA010000259.1:0-4220 GCA_037968695.1 Saprospiraceae bacterium | reverse complement strand
CTCATGATTTGAACCCCGTTGTCCTTTTGACACTACAAATATTGAAAGATTCTGCCACAGACGCTGGACATCGACAAGTTATCAACAGCTTAGATTGGGAGGCCGAAATTGCCCATGCTAGGTTTCTGGCACAGTGGTTGCTAAAATTGCCTACGAGGGCATTTTTTTGCCCACTCTATCAGGATGATTGAGTAAGGAGTTCATGAAGAATATTTGGGTGCCTTTATCAGGCCAAGTAGCTCAGCAACGCAAAGTTGAAACCATTGCCAATAATGTGGCAAATGCCAACACTGTGGGCTTCAAAAAAGATCAACTCGTTTTTAAAGAGCACCTGACTGCCCTCACTAAAGGCGTAGAAGATATCGACATCCCTCGCAAAGAATTTGCTCCCGCCGATTTCTATCACACCCAAGGGGCGGAGAACGCTATGGTGGCAGTTGATGGAAGTTATACCATCTTTGAACAAGGGCAGCTGACCCCTACTCACAATCCCCTAGATGTGGGTCTTCAGGGGGATGGTTTCATTGAAGTATTAACTCCTAATGGAGTCAGATTCACACGTAAGGGTAATTTCTCCATGAATCGTGAAGGAGAAATGGTCACTGATCAAGGTTACAAAATCCTTAGCGCTTTGAATTTACCAGAAAGTACTCTGCGTGATCCAGCATCAGCAGACTCCATTCCGAAACCCGAAGATCGTGTTCTAAGAATTCCTACCAATGAAAAAGTTACGATAACACGCGAAGGTGATTTGTTAACCAAGAACGGTGCGATTGGAAAAATGTCAGTCATTGAATTCGCTGACAAACATGCTGTCCGCAAAGAAGGGAATTCTCTCTATATTACCCCGGATGAAAACAATGTAGTTCGAAATGATATTAAAACAGTCGTTCACCAGGGCTTTCTAGAAGGCTCAAACGTGAATGCCATTGAAGAAATGTCAGAACTAATAAAGGCCCATCGCCACTTTGAAAGTATTCAGAAAGCAATTAATGCATATGACAGCATTTCCGGCAAAGCCGCAAATGAAATTGGGAAATTTTAGTTAGGAGGAATATGATTCGAGCATTACACACATCCGCCACCGGCATGGCCGCTCAGGAATCCAACGTAAATACGATATCAAACAATATCGCAAACGTTAATACGACTGGCTTTAAGAAGGCGCGGACAGAGTTTGACGATCTCCTCTACGAAACTGTTCAGGAAGCAGGTGCTAAGTCGTCCGGAAATACCGAATACAACGTAGGCCATCAAGTAGGCTCCGGAGCTAAGGTTTCTGCTACTCGCAAAATTCACTCTCAAGGCTCACCTCAAATGACCAATAACCCATATGACATGATGGTGAACGGTGAAGGGTTCTTCGGTATCGTAGGCCCTAATGGTGATATGAAATATACCCGCGATGGTAGCTTTAATGTAGACGCTCAGGGGAATCTTGTATCCCGTGCAGGTCATAGAGTTTTCCCAGGAATTGTAGTTCCTCCAAATATCATGCGAATTAGTGTCGCGGAAAACGGTTCAGTTGAAGCCTTTACAAGGGAATCCGTTGAACCAATTAATCTGGGTCAAATCCCGGTCTTTACATTTGTAAACCCTACGGGTTTGCGCTCTGAAGGTGGCAATCTTTTAGGTGCAACAACAGGAAGTGGTCAAGCGATCCAGAATGCTCCTGGTGAAAATGGCTCAGGAATTGTCATGCAAGGAGCGATCGAAACATCAAACGTAAACGTCATGAATGAAATGACTGACTTGATTAAAGCTCAGCGCGCTTATGAAATGAATTCAAAAGTCATGGGTGTAGCTGATCAGATGCTTCAAACTGTAAATAACATCAGGTAGTCATGAACATTTTGATTTTAAGTCTTTTGGCGGCTAGTTCGATTGTGTTTGGTTGTGAGATCACTCTCCCTCAGCACTTACTAATTTTAGGTGAAAGTTCAAATTCGGCGACAACCATTCAATCGAAAGATTGCGAAGGCATTGTCGTTGAAGATATCAGTCGTTTATTGTCAGAGCTTGAAGGAAGAATCCCGTCTCATCAACTCTTAAGAATGATGAATCAAAAAGGGCATCAATCTCTGGCAATAACACCTCATTTGATTCAGATTCAGCAATTGAAAACAATTATTCGTGATCAGTTGCCTATGCCCACCGGTACTCAAATCAAAACGACTAGTGCCATCAATGCTTCAAATTTTATTGTTTTAGCCATTGGTGATAAAGTGGATGTTAGATGCTCTGGTTGTTTATTCGGTTCGCATCAGGCAGTTAATATTGATATCAGAGAATTTGATGGTAATAATAAAAGTTTCGTCGCTGCCGTAGATTTTATTAAAATGGTCCGTGCGTACAGGGTAATTAGTCCTATGCAATCCTTTACGGCCGTACCAAATTCCTATTTGAAAGAAGAGTATACCGAATCAATTCCTCATACTGACTTAGTTACAGATATGGAGACCCTTCGTTTTTATAAAACTAACAAGCCAGTTAAGTCTGGTGAACTTTTGCGCCAGTCTGATTTGACAGCCATCAGTCTGGTTAGAGCAGGACTCAAGACAGATGTCATATTGGAAAATGAGATGGTGCGAATTAAAACCCAAGGGATAAGTCGCGGCAATGGAGCTTTTGGGGAATTGGTTGAAGTTTTTCATCCTCAAAAAAATAAAAAGTATCAAGGTAAAGTTGTGGATATCAACAAAGTGTTAGTCGAATTATGAAAAGCTCTATTATTTTCATCTTGTTTTTTCTGGTTTCCTGCTCCAATTATGTAAATAATTTGCACAGACAAATCGATCGTGAAGAGAAAGTTGGCACTCGCAGTGAAAGGCCAGATGACAGACAAAAGTATGCCCCCTGGAAAGATCGTTTTCGCCCGGAACAAGACAAAAGACCGGTAAAAAACCCTGTCACTTATTCTTTGAGTGATGGCGGACCGTCAGGGGGACAAATGCGACCTCCTGTGAAGCGCGATTATCGGCCACAAAGATATCAGGCCGATGATTTCAAGGATAATGAAAGCGACGGATCTTTGTGGGCCAATCAGGGATCATCTTCATCGCTCTTCACTTATCAAAATGACAAGCATACAGGTGACATGGTGATCATCAATGTTCTAGAAAATTTGCGTAATCAGATTTCCTCTGAACTCAAAAGAACTTTTCCTGACAAACCAAAGAAAATTAAACCTGGTGAGAAGCCCAAAGATGATAAAGCCGCGGCTTCTACAACCGCTGCTGCTGCAGCAGCTGCCGACAATGAAATGGATATGAAGGTTTACGATAAAATCTCCGGCACAGTGATGGAGGAGATCAGTAAAGATTACATACTTTTGCGCGGACGTAAGGAAGTGATCTTCAAAAAGGAAAAAAGATCCATTGAAGTGCAAGCACTTGTCTCAAGAAAGGACATCATGGAGAATGATTATGTGAATTCAGATAAACTTCTGGAGTCACGAGTCTTCATCTTAAGGGAAAGACAATGATAAAATACCTGCCATTAGTCCTTTGTGCTCTTTCATTTTCCGCTTGGTCCTCCTCCAGCCGCCTAAAGGATCTAGTCACCATTAAGGGTGTCAGAGAAAATCCTCTAGTCGGATACGGTCTGGTTATTGGACTGAATGGAACAGGTGATGGCGGCGGTGAAATCACTAATACTTCACTCAAAAAAATGTTTCAGACCTTGGGATTGAACCCACAAAAAGAAGTTACTTCTAAAAATGTTGCCGCAGTTATTGTGACAGCCAAACTTCCTGCCTTCGGCCGCACGGGGCAGCGTCTGGATGTAACTATCTCCTCAATCGGTGATGCATCTTCCTTAGCAGGTGGTACTTTACTTGTTACCCCACTCAAGGGTGGTGATGGTCAAGTTTACGCCGTGGCTCACGGACCACTTTCTATCGGTGGATTGGATAAAGGTAAAAAAATGGCCACTACAGGACGCATTCCTGACGGTGGAACCATTGAAAAAGAATTGGAGCTTTCTTTTAATGATAAGAAGGCCGTTCGATTGGCGCTTAATAATCCTGACTTTACAACAGCTGCACGAGTAGAGAGAACAATCAATCAGGAACTCGGTGGCAAGTATGCTACTGCTTCGGATGCCACGACAATTGACGTAATCATTCCTCAAAATTATGAACGGAAAGTAGTTGAGCTTCTTGCTAATATTGAAAATTTTAAAGTGATCGCCGACACCCATGCTAAAATTGTCATCAATGA
>JBBKWA010000258.1:0-30677 GCA_037968695.1 Saprospiraceae bacterium | reverse complement strand
GGCACTATAAAAATGAAATAAAAAAGACGGACAAGGCTAACCTCGTCCGTCTTTTTTAATATAATTGGTTTGAATTTGCTTATTCGCCGCCACCGGTAGCTTTACCTCTATCGCCTCCTTCGGAAGCCATACCTCTTTCACCACCTCCCGTAGCCTTTCCTCGGTCTCCGCCATCATCGGTCACCAAAAGCGCTACAACCACGCCAAGGATACTAAACTTTACGAGTCCATAGACTGACTCCATAAGGACAGACTGTAACTCCATTTCCATAACAGAATACCATACAAAATTCATAGCAACAGAAGCTAAGATGGCTATCCATATTCCATAATTAATACCGCTCATTACCTTTGATGCAGCGCTTGGTATTTTATCGTAGATGACCACGAAAGCAAGAGCAAACAAGAGATCACCGATAATCATCCACATAAAATCCGGCATTTCTTTCATGCAACATTCACCGGAGGAACCACCCAGCAAAACCTTGTAGAATAGAAAGTCCATACCGAAAATCAATACCGTGGCTATAACGGTTGCAATAGCAATTTTTTGGTTCTTCATTTTGTTTTAATATTTAAGGAGTGAGTAAATGCACATAATTGATAACTATTCTTTCGCAGGTCGCTATGTGCATGGGAAAATGCTTAAAAGGCGTATTTTTCAGCGGCCAAAACTCAAGAGTTATTTCTAAATATAGTGAATATATTAATTCAGGCATAAGACCGGCCTGCTTTAGGGTGTTTTATGGCGCTATATATTATGATGAAATGGGTTGATACCCATATATTTACGTCCATTCAGATAATTCAATATCTTTGAATTATAACATCCCAATTTCCTTCATGGACGATTCAGTAGTAAGGAAGCTGGCAGCCATCATGTTTACGGATATTGAGGGCTATACAGCTTTTGTACAAAAAGATGAAAAGGTAGCTTTGCAAAAGGTAGCTATTCACAGGAAGTACCTGGAAGAGTTCACTAAAGCCCATAATGGAGAGGTCATTGCCTTTTATGGTGATGGGAGTTTGAGTATTTATAATAGTGCCCTTGATGCTGTCAATTGTGGTATTGCCATGCAAAAGGCGTATCAGGCAGATCACCCCATTCCGGTTCGTATCGGAATCCACGTAGGGGATATCGTCTTCAAAGACGAAACAGTCTATGGCGATGGGGTCAATATTGCTTCCCGGATTGAAGCCACCGGGATCGCAGGGTCTATTTTTATTTCAGATAGAGTACAGGCAGAATTAACCAATCACCCTGAGATTTCTACCAAATTCGTTGGTAAGAAAAGCCTGAAAAACGTCAAGGAGCCAATTGGTGTCTACGCCATCACCAACGAAGGACTGCAGGTTCCCTCCGGAATGACCAAATTGCCGGACCTAAAGAAATTTTTTAAATATATCCCCTTACTCCTTATTGGCCCTTTAATCTGGTGGCTTATAGATAGCCCTTTTAAGAATAAGTTACTTGGCGAAGGTTTTATCAATGAGTCTATTTCCGTTCCCTTATTTAGCAATAATACAGGAGACGCCACCCTTGATTTTATTTCACAAATGGGATCTCATTGGACGACAAAGGAACTGAGTGCAACAAATGAAGCAAATGTGGTTTCTTATGAATCGGCCAGTGAAATGCTCCAAATGTCAGGATTGAATCTTTCTTCTTCCCGTGGCCGTAAGCAGTATGAAGCTTTAACTGGCGCGGTAAATGTTGTTGAAGCGTTTTTTATCAAAAGCGGAGCCAATCTTGATTCTTTAGTGATGACGGGTAGAATAGTAAGTCTGAATACAGGTGCCGGGATAAAAAATTTGACAGACGTAAGCTGCAAAGCAGAAAATCCCATGGAATGTATTCAGGCATTATCCGGGGAGATAAAAGGCTATTGGGCCAGCCGCGGGGAAAAATTGCTAACAGCACCTAATTATGAGGCATATAAAGCTTTTTTAGCAGCAAAACATAGATGGAGAGAAGGAAGCCCAGACTACGTTCGGGAGCAACTTCAAAAGGCAATAATTCTTGATCCGGGTTTTATTGACCCATACTTTCTAATGCTTGATTTGTTTTTTAATGAGGATGAGCCACAAGCAGCTTACGATACCCTTCAATCCATTCGAAAAAGATTTACAGATCTTGATAAGCGGCAAACCAATATGCTGAATTATCATGAAGCGGATATTTTAGGCAAAAATGATAAGGCCTATTCATTTTTCTTATCTGAATATGCTATAGATCCAAAGGACCTTTTTATCAACAATACAGCCATGGTGATGGCTATGATGTATAAGCATAATGCAGAAAAATCGCTTGAGTTTTTTAAAGAAATACCTAAGGATAGTTTGCAAACCGAAGGCTGCTCCTATTGCGCAGATCGATTTGAAGTAGCTATGTGGGCAGCGTTAGATGCCGGAAATATGTCCTTGGCGGATGAACTTGCAGTGAAGGTGATGAATGCCCTGCATACCAGAACAAGTTACGGCACATTAATTATGTACCATGTCTGGAAAAATGATACCACTAGTATTAATAAATTGATCAAAGATTCAAGGAGTCATATAAAGTACGATGCATCCTGGGAGTATCTAAATTATCTTGCCGGGCGACTATTTTTAGTTCGAAATCAACCACAAATTGCTTCAGAATATTTTGGAAAATGCATAGAAAGGCGTGAAATCGCTCCGATCAGGTACATTATGAAATGTTATTATTTCGATAATCAATTGGACCTGGCTTTACAACTTTGCAAGAAAAGAATAAAAGAAGATACTACGGATTCTCCGATGTTGCAAATTGAATTAGGAATGATCTATGCGCGTCAGGGGAATGCAACAGAAGCAAAAAATATAATAACCCTTCTTGAAGGCAAAAAGAAAGCATTTGATTATGGATTGATTGAGTATCATCAAGGTCGCATATACGCGTTGTTAGACGAAAAGCAAATGGCTGTTGACCATATTTCGAAAGCCATTGACAAAGGATGGAAATACGATTTATGGATTACTTTTGATCATGACCCAGATTTGGTGTCGCTTAAAAAATATCCTGCTTACATGACCTTAATGGAGCAATTTAAGTAAGCAAAGGTTTGTCAATCCCTGATCGAGTTTCCTAAGGTCGCTATTCCCCACTTTAGTAGCCATAGCATATTTGTGTTATAAGGGTGTGCGACTTGCATGCCCTTTTGACATACATAATGTCTATTCTTCCCTTATATAAATATCTTAAAACGGACTGTTAGTCTACTTTTATTTGCTGTTTATTGAGTTATTACTAATTTGAGAATTCAAATAATATTTAATTATGAAGGATTTTATCTTACCACTTTGTATGTCACTTTGTATGACACACATCGCTTCAGCACAGGTCAGTGCAAGAATGTTTCGCACACCCGATGTATCCAAAACGCAAATTGTTTTCTCTTATGGAGGTGATATTTGGATAGTTGATAAAGATGGAGGGACCGCTGCCAAGCTAAGTTCACCATCTGGAACAGAGGGGTTTCCCCGTTTTTCGCCAGATGGATCTCAAGTTGCTTTTTCAGGAAATTATGATGGTAACTATGATATATATGTGATGCCTTCCCTCGGTGGTATTCCCGAGCGTGTAACCTACCATGGCATGGGAGATCGGCTGATCGATTGGTATCCATCTGGTGATAAGTTGCTTTATACCTCTTCTAGAGAAAGTGGAAAACAGCGTTTTTCGCAATTCTACAGTGTAGGAGCAAAAGGTGGTTTTTCTGAAAAACTACCTATGGCCTATGGAGAATATGGATCGATCTCACCCAACGCTAAACAAATCGCTTTTAATGAGCGTGCCGTCGTGATGGATACCTGGAAGCGGTATCGTGGCGGTATGAATGGAAATATCTGGATATTCGATTTGGCCACTTACGAATCAACAAACATAACGAACACCGATGCCGGAAGTGAACTGCCGATGTGGCATAAGGATAGAGTATACTATATGTCAGATCGCGGGGATGATCAAAGAGATAATATTTGGATGTATGATATTAAAAAGAAAACGACTACACAGGTAACGCATTATTCAGATTTTGATATTCATTTCCCTTCCCTTGGTCCGGACGAAATAGTGTACGAAGCAAATGGAGATATGTATTTGCTCAATCTAAATACCCACGAAACCAAAGCTGTAGTGATCAATGTGGTAACGGATTTGATTAATGTGAAACCAAGAAAAGAAAGTGTTTCCGATTATATACAAAATGGAAGCCTCTCGCCGGATGGTAACCGTGTCGTATTTGAAGCTCGCGGCGATGTATTTTCATTACCTGCCGAGGAGGGATTTGTGCAGAATCTGACTCGTAGCTCAGGCGTGGCAGAACGATTTCCGGCATGGTCTCCCGATGGAAAATATGTAGCGTATTGGAGTGATCAGTCCGGTGAATACGAGCTTACTATTCGTGATTTGACACAAGGTGCCAAAGAAACAAAACTTACGTCCATGGGGCCTGGTTTTAGGTACAACATATATTGGTCACCGGATAGTAAAAAATTAACTTGGGTGGATCAGACCATGACCTTTCACATATATAATATGGAGACAAAAGCCATGGATCGGGTTGATCAGGATGGAAGACTTTTTGAAGGTGGCTTGCGCAACTGGCAACCAAGTTGGTCTTCTGATAGTAAGTGGCTGGCCTATCAAAAAAACCAACCAAATGGGAATGGTGCGATCTATATGTACAGCCTTTCATCAAAAGAACGTACGCAAGTGACCAGTGGATTTTATAATGATCAAAACCCAACATTTGACCCGGATGGAAAATATTTATACCTCGTGACAAACAGGGATTTTAGTCCGGTATATAGTGATTTCGATAATTCCTGGGCTTATCCTAATTCGACACAATTAGCCGTCATCACGTTGACAAAAGATATTATAAGCCCATTGTCCACAAAAAATGACACCGTAGCCATTACCGTCTCAACGGACGATGATAAGGATGCAGAAGAAAAGGCAGAAGAAACCGCGGATGCTGAAGAAAAGAAAGGCAAGAAGAAAGATAAAGCAGATAAAGTCGCAGGCAAAGACAAAAAAGACGATAAATCGTCGGAAGATTTAAAAATAGATTTCGACAATTTCGAGAGTCGATTAATAGTCCTACCACCAAAGGCCGGGAATTTAGGAAATTTAAAAGCAGTGAGTGGGAAAATTGCCTTCCAACGTTTTCCTAATTCGGGCTCTGGCGAGCGGTCAGGTACGCTCAAGTATTATGACATGGAGGAGCGTGAAGAAAAGACCGTCCTGGAGGATGTGGGAAGTTATGACGTGAGTGCAGATGGTAAAAAGGTATTAGTCGTTCAAAGTGGAAAGTTTAGTGTGGTCAAATTTGCGCCGGATCAGAAAGTGAAAAATTCATTAGCGGTAAAAGAAATGGAGGCGACTATCAATCCAATGGAAGAGTGGACACAGATATACAATGATGCATGGCGATTTCAACGTGACTTTTTCTACGATGAAAATATGCACGGGGTGGACTGGAATGCTGTTCGCACACAATATGCCGCCCTCATCCCATACTGTGTAAATCGTGCCGATATCAATTTTGTTATTGGTGAGATGATAGGGGAATTAAATGCCTCACATACCTATCGCGGTGGTGGAGATAATGAGTCTTCGAAAAACAGGTCAGTAGGTTATTTAGGCATTGACTGGGCTAAAAAAGATGGCCATTTTGTAGTTGGAAAGGTGATTCGGGGCGCGCCGTGGGACAATGAAGTCCGATCGCCTTTGGACGAACCAGGGATTAATGTAGGAGAGGGAGATTATATTCTCGCCGTTAACGGAATTGCTTTAAATGATTACCCGGATCCGTGGGCAGCTTTTGAAGGACTGGCGAACAAGTCTGTCGAATTGACAATCAATACCAAACCAATTTTCGAAGGGGCAAGGACAGTTGTGATAACAACAATGCGAAGCGAAACAAGACTTCGCAACCTTGCCTGGATTGAAAGCAATAGAAAAGAAGTCGATAAAGCCTCGGGTGGCAAAATTGGGTATATATACGTTCCCAGTACAGGAGTCGATGGGCAAAACGAACTTGTTCGTCAGTTCTATGGACAATGGAATAAAGAAGGGCTGATCATTGATGAGCGTTTTAATAATGGCGGGCAGATTCCTGACCGATTTATTGAATTATTAAATCGCAAACCACTTGCCTATTGGGATGTTCGTGATGGTGCAAACTGGCAATGGCCTCCTGTAGCCAATTTTGGGTCTATGGCGATGTTAATCAATGGATGGTCAGGATCTGGTGGGGATGCTTTTCCAGATTACTTTAGAAAGGCTGGATTAGGTCCATTAGTTGGTGCACGAACCTGGGGCGGATTGATTGGAATTTCTGGAGCACCTTCCCTGATTGATGGAGGTAGCGTAACTGTACCAACATTCAGAATGTATAATCCTGATGGTACCTGGTTTCAGGAAGGCCATGGCGTGGATCCGGATATAGAAGTCAAAGAAGATCCAACGATGTTAGCGAAAGGAATTGATACTCAACTTCAGCGTGCTATCGAAGAGGTGATGAAAAGCATAAAAGCTAAAGGACCTATTCATCCGACAACACCAGAAAAGGAAGATCGGTCAAAGAAGGGGAAAACTTAATTTTAAAAATTAGAGGATTAACCGGAAATTCAATTGTAGGCGATTTGCAGACACGTGTAATCAAAATTTGCTGTGTAGATATTGAGGGCTATAGATACTGACGATAGATAGCAGCTGTTTTCATAGCTGTTTCCTGATAAGTGAATTGTAGTACATGGTCTTTTGCTCGATCAGCAAGTTTTTTTCTTTCAAGCGGATGCTTGATGAAGTGAAGTACTGCTGCTGTTAATGTATCGATATCACCTGGCTCTGCAAGTAATCCAGTTTGCTGGTCTTCAACCAATTCAGGAATCCCTCCTGCCCGGGTAGTAATCACGGCAACTCCTGCTGCAAATGCCTCTAGTACAATGGTACCAAGTCCCTCAATGATAGAAGTAAAGAGAAAAATATCCAACGACTGCATGACCACTTCCACATCTGTTCGAAAGCCAAGAAGATAGACCCTGTCTTCTAACTTGAGATCTTTTATGGTTTTTTGGATTTTATTTTTCTCCGGACCTTCTCCAGCTATAACAAACCTTGCTTTCGGAACAGCGCTGCATATGCGCTTGGCTACCTTGAGAAAGGTAGGGAAGTCTTTAGTTTTTGACAGGGCACTGAGGTTGCCAATTAAGATAGTGTCCTTTTCAAATCCTAGCTCTGTGATCAATATTCTTTCAACAGGTTTTTGTTTATATTTTTCAATATCGATTCCGTCATATATCACACACACTTTTGTATCGTCCGCGATCGATGGAAGGGTAATTTGCTTTACTACCTGAGAAACACAAATAATTTGTTTAACAGCCGGATGATTGTATTTCCATCTTGAGAGCATATTGCGAGATACAGGGAACGCGACTCGCCGACTAACGATAATAGAAATTTCTCGCTTAATCAGTTTGGTAGCGATTACTGCAGCGGTGTGCGCATGCGAATCATGACAATGGATATGGGTAAAATTCCCTTTGTTGCACAATGCAGCAATTCTGCTGGAAAGTTTTAAACCTAAAAAACCTCTTGAAGTGAAAGTTGCTACTGCTATGCCTTCCTCCATCAATCGTGTGGCAAGGGCGGAACCCTCCGGGCACAACGCGACTTGACGAATACCAATAATGTGCAATCCGCTCGTGAGATAAGCAACTTGTTGTTCGCCACCACGCCAATTGGAAGGGGTAGATACATGTAATACATTCACAAGGGTGTGCCTTTTTGTATATAATACAGCCGGAGGTATTTTAGAAATACCCCATAGGAACTGTTGATCGCAATGATGAAACCGGTGGTGCCATCAAGAAGTCCGGCTTTGAAAAAATAATGCCGAAAAAATCTTGCTACTGGTTTATAAATAATTTTTGCAAGGCTAGATCGCTTGCCAAGTTTAAACATGGTGTTTGCTCCATCAATACTAAAGCGATCCATCTTCTTGATGTATTCACTTAAACTGGCATAGGAGTAATGGAGTAGATCACCTTCAAGATGCGATAAGTTACCGCCTGGATGGAGGCGATACTCGTCATGCGGATTCATTCCTGTAAAATGCCCTTTGTGTTTATTGAAAAAGCGGAGTTTTATATCTGGATACCACCCACTGTGTCGAACCCAATTACCGCAGTATAGCGTTAAGCGGTTCATGGAATAACCATCTGCCGCTGGATTTTCAATCACAGCGAGAATAGCGCTTTTTAGTTCAGGGCTAAGCGCCTCGTCTGCGTCCAAAGAAAGCAACCACTTGTTTTTAGCCTTTGATATGGCGAAATTCTTTTGCTCTATATGGCCAAGAAATGGCTGGACAACAACTATTGCTCCCATTTCTTTGCAAATAGCCACAGTGTCATCCTGAGAACAGGAGTCAACCACTATCATTTCATCTGCTATATCTTGCACACTTTCAAGGCACCGGCGTATGTTATGCGCTTCATTATATGTGATTACAACGACAGATATTTTCATGCCACGCAAGATAGATAATTTCTCTATAGATTTAGTCGATCAGATTTGGCTTTTAGGTTCGCTCGAATTGGTATTTCACAGTTCAGAATAGTAAAAAGAGGCCCGAAGGCCCCACAACTTATTTCTCAGCTGATTCCAGTTTTTTGAAATCGGAGACAACGATTTCTGTGGAATTCTTTTTGACATTGTCGCTGCCGGTATATTCGTTATAAGTGAGTTTGCCTTCAACATATAATCGCTGCCCTTTGCTTAAAATCTTTTCCATGATTTCAGCTTTTTTGCCCCATGCAACAAGATTGTGCCATGTGGTAACGGTTTCCCCCTTGCCTTCCTCTTTTTTTTGATATTCATGTGTGGCCATAGACATGCGGGCCATTTTTTTACCTTCGGCGTATTCCCTTAATTCGATTTCCTGTCCAAGAAATCCGATGAGCTGTACGCGGTTGTCAACTGTTGAAAACATGATAAAGTTTTTTGATTGTGAAAGATTAATATTGTTCCTTCTTTGATAAGGAATGATTCAAATATGGGGTTGTCAGGAGGATCAAGTCGTTTGGTATACGTATACTTACGTAAGTATGTGTATATCGAACACTTTTAAATTGTTTGGTTTTGATCAGCCACAAGAGAAATGCAAGTAAACTGGAAAGCTGCTCTGTTGAAATGCGTAACTTTATTAATATATTAATCCCTTCAATTTTTAATTTTAAAAAATAGGTATCATGAAGACGATGACTTGTAAGCAGTTAGGTGGAGCATGCGATAAGAAATTTGAGGCGAATACATTTGAGGAGATAGCCGAAATGAGCAAAAAGCACGGTATAGAGATGTTCCAGCAAAATGATGCTGCTCATATCAAGGCCATGAACGATATGCAAGTACTTATGCATTCCCCGGGAGTGATGAAGGAATGGTTTGAAGCCAAAAGAAAAGAATTTGACGCACTTTAATTTCAAATTATACTAAAGCTTCAAAAATTGCATTTTGAGCATTTCTTTGTGACATTGGAATTGAACCTGCTGCTCCCATTGGTTCGTAAAAACGCTTACATCAAGTTCCCATATTTGAAAGAGCACCTACCGCTATGCCAATAAAATATAAAGATCTTCCCGGGCCAAAAGGATGGCCATTGATCGGTAATCTATATCAGTTTAAGTTATCGAAAATGCACCACTACTTAGAGCATTGTGCTTCGATTTATGGTGATGTTTTTAAAGTTAAACTTGGACCTGCGAAGCTGATGGTAGTAGCTAAGCCAGACCTAATTCAGCACATTCTTAAAGCGCGACCTTATCAGTTTAGACGAATGTCTAAGATGGATAAGATACTTCGGGCAGAAGGTGTGCATGGCCTCTTTAATGCTGAAGGGGATGATTGGAAAGTCCATCGACGAATCGTCAACAGAGGCTTGGATATTAAGCATCAGCAGCAATATTATCCCTCAATTGTTAAATCCGTTAGACGATTAAATGCGAAAATGTTGGCGGCCGCAGAAACTCAATCGGACTATGCTGTCCAGGATGATTTGACGCGGTTTACGGTAGATGTGACAACTTCCTTAGCCTTTGGTTTTGATATGAATACGCTCGAACAGAAGGGCGGCGTGATCCAGGAGCATATGGAAAAAATATTTCCAATGATATTTAAGCGTATCAATGCACCAATTCCATGGCATAAGATTTATAGGCGCAAGGATGATCGTGAATATGATAAGGCCTTTGTAGAGATAGAGAAACAGGTTAGGACGTATATCAAGGCAGGAAGACAAAGGTTACTAGATCAACCGGAATTAAAAATACAGCCGAATGATATTCTGGAAGCCTTGATTGTGGCATCTGAAGAAGAAGACCTCATCTCAGATCGTGAAATTAAAGGGAACCTGCTAACACTTCTCCTTGCCGGAGAGGACACCACAGCCCATTCTTTGGCCTGGGCATTGTACCTGATTAGTCTCCACCCCTTCATCCAGACAAAACTCCAGCAAGAGGCCGATGAAGTGATAAAGAATGATATTCTCTTAAGTAGTTATGCAGATCATGATTTACTTGAATATACTACAGCAGTAATTAATGAAACATTGCGCCTTAAATCTGTTGCACCATTATTGTTACTTGAACCTTTGGCAGACATTGATATCGGCGAGTATCATTTTGAAAAGGGAGCAAAGGTTATTGTGCTCACTCGATATGGCGCCTTGAGTAACAACTATTTTACTGACAGCGAAGAATTCAATCCGGATCGTTGGCTCGACCAAGGGGGTAATAAATGCCCCGTTCATAACCTTAGTGCTATTATGCCTTTTGGTGCGGGACCCAGAATGTGCCCGGGAAAACATTTAGCGATGCTGGAAATGAAACTAGTGCTTTCCATGATGGCTAAGAATTTTACGCTTGAACTCGTCACCCCGGTGGATCAAATCCAGGAGAATCTTGCCTTTACAATGATGCCAGATAAGTTTGAAATTCGCCTCTCTAAACGTAAATAATTAGCTGCATTTCTTGCCGCTAAGAATATCGGCTATACTTACCTTTTATAACTTCACAAATTTGCTCATTTTTAAATCTTGTCTGTCCTGAATAACCACCTGATACTGCCCTGGTGCAAGGGAAGAAATGTCTAATGAGCGGTTATTGGCCTTAGCTGTTTTTACTCTTGATCCCAACATATTGAAAATGGAAACTGTGGAAGTTTCAGCCAATGGTGTATTCAAAAAGATGATATCATGACCCGGATTCGGATACACCTCAATGGTGGAAATAGTTTCAATATTTTTTCTGGTGCTATTTATTATAAGTTGAGTTTTTTGAATACCCAGACCAGAGCCAACGCTCCAAAAAGTTTGTGTATCTGCGTTGTAAAATGCTCCTCGCGATGTCGTGCTACAGGTTTCGGAAATTTGAGGGAAAGTTTTTCCTTGATCATCGGTTTTGTATAACCAGCCGTTAGCGCCATTGACGCCCAGACACAAGCCAGATTCATTATCCATTTTGAATAAACGCTGGCCATTATAAGGTCGAAAACTAGACTCCCACGAGGAACCGCCATCATCGGTTGTGTAGAGTTGTGAACCAGTCAATATCATGATGCTCATATCATCAAATAGAACATAGTCAAGAAACTGCTGATTACTATCAGGGGATTCAATCATGATTTCCCAAGTGTCTCCATTGTCATCGCTACGATAAATCGTACCATAAATATCGATAAATGTTATTGCACCAGATGCTAACAAGTGCATTCGGTATATATCACTGCCATGGGCATAGATTTCCATCCAATTATCACCACCATCGTCTGTTCGAACAATTGAATTTGAACCTCCTAAAAAGGCTATTTGTCCGCCCTCATCTGCTTCAAAACTGTGAAAGTAATCGCTTTGGGTTAAAACCACAGATGTGGAATTATCCTCTTCCACGAGCAGTAGCTCGTTGTTGTCATTAAGAACAAATAATCGGTTTCCAATAAACGAGGAGATATCGAGATTTCGATCAGTGATGACATTTTTTGTCCAGGTAGCCCCGTTATCTTCTGATCTTAGAAGTACACCCCCATTACCGGTAGCTACTAATTTGGAATCTTTCCCTGTAGCGTAATTGAGTTCTTCTATATCTCCAAATAGAATTTCAAGTGGGGTTTCCGGGTCATCTGTTACGTATATTTGGCTGGCTTCGCCTCCAATGTAAATTCTCCCTGTATCATTAACAAACATGGAGGAGGTCCTGTAGATCCCTGAAGGCATTATCACAGAGGTCCACGTGAGTCCTTCATCATCACTATAATTGATTCGATTACTGGAATTTGCTATCAATCTACCATTGTATGCATTTAGATTATTGGCTGACCCATAATAATCCATCGCAGGAATTTCCTCCCATGTCAGCCCATCATCAATACTTGTGTACAAATTGTTGAGTGAGGAGACTATGGGTTTGCCATTCAATAGGACAAACTTGCGCTTTACATCATCATTATGAAATACGGTGTCAAATGTGACTCCTCCATTGGTAGATCGCAATATTGCCCTGTATGCCAAATAAAGAGCTCCATTGAATTCAATCATATCGGCGCCATCGACATCTTCAGTGGATGATTCTGTCCAGGTAGCTCCCTGATCATCAGAATAGAAAAATGTATTTGCTTGCAGCCCAAAATTCCCATTCTCCAGGACAATGAAATCTTGAATTAAGCCGGAAATGGGATTCGGCTTAATACTCTCAGAAGTAGCAAATCCATCATCAGTTTTTATCAATGTGTATTGACTATAATAGACAAGTTTGCCCGGATCGTTGTCATCTAGAAAAACGACAAATCCCTGATAGGCCGCATCCGAAACATCAGGAAACAGTTGGGTCCATGTCACGCCTCCGTCCGTAGTTTTGAGCATACTGCCACATTCCTGCGGAGCATAACCAATACCGCTTTCATGTATATTAATAGAAGCTACTGAGCCTAGTTCTATATTGGGATAGATGCGTTCAAATTCCTGAGCATATAAAAATGTAGTAAGAGTGATAGCGAGAAAAGTAAAAAGTGATTTCATAGTAATGAGATTTTTATTTTGCCTCAAGATAAAATGCTTAAAATAGGGATTGGTCACCCTAATGGGTGATTTTGATGAAAGCACATAATTTTATGCTGCTTTCCTATACGCTCGGATGGTTAGGGTGATTTCCGTTCCTGATGTAGATCGCGTTGTAATATCTGCCTCAAGTTTTTGACTCAACGATTGAATGAGTTTATTTCCAAACCCTTCCTGCGTAGAGGAAGAAGTAAATCCATTTCCATCATCGCGAACTTTGAGAATGAGATTGCCGGATTGTTCGAACAATTCTACGTAAAGATTACCCGGCGTGTTACCTGGAAAGGCATGCTTCAATGCATTGCTGATTAATTCATTCGTAATCAGCCCAAGCGGGACCACAGTATCCACATCTAAGTCAAGTGAAGCAATGTTTTTATGAAGCTGAATTCGGTCCGCTGAGATATTATACGTATCGAAAAGCCCTTGTATGAGGTTATCAAAATATTCCTGCATGTTTACGCCTGTGAGATTATCTTCCCGATAAAGGTTTTGATGGAGCAAGGCCATTGATTGCACCCGACTACGTCCCTCAGCAATTGCCTGAATAGCAGCATCGTCTTTCATATATCCGGATTGCAGTTTTAAGAGGCTGGAAATAACCTGCAGGTTGTTTTTTACGCGGTGATGGATTTCACGCAACAGAATATTTTTTTCGTCAATGGCTTTTGATAATAAAGCATTGGCGATAGAAACTTTTTTATATAGTCTCAAAACAACAAATAAAAAGACACAGACAATAGCAAGCGCAATGGAGGCCAGCGCAAAATTCTTCTTTTGCGCAGTAAGTCTGCTTGTGTTTACTTCGTTTTCCGCATCCAGACGGGCTATTGTCTCATCCTGTAAAGTTTTTTGATAGGCCGCTTCAATATCGAATAAGGCGACATCCTGACCTGAGCGATATAAGGAATCTTTGAGATGTACATAGGTCTCAAGAGAAGTGATGCTTTCTTTGGTTTTGTTAAATTGCTTATAACACAGGTATTCTAAATAAAGCACATCTTTTATCCACCCAATTGATTTTATTGATTTAGCTATACCTGATGCAGTATTTAGAGATTCGAGCGCGAGTTGAAATTGTCCCTGGTGCATAGCATAGGCTCCTTTTGCCATAGCTTGATAAAAAATGATATCCGCATTGTCCTTACAAGGCATACTTTGAACGGTATCGATCAACGCTTTGCATGTTATATAATCATGCATGAATGCTGCATTTAACGCTGCGCGTGAGGCCATCATTTTTGGGTCCAGGCAATTAAATTTTCTTGGAAATGCATGCATGGCCCCTTGTAATTCTACTGCTGCCGCTTTATAATCCCCTGAGGCCATGAGGGCATAGGCATAACTGGACGCTACAGATGTTTTTCTTAATCTTTCAAGATGGTTTTCTTCACATAAAGCAATGGCTTTCTCTACATAAAGAATGGCTCGCGAAGGGTTGACCAGTTCTGTATATATGTTGGCAAGTGCCAATTGTGTATTTATCGTTAGCAGTGTCAGTGTAGGGGTGTCCGGAATAAGTTGAAGCGATTGGATAAGCAGCTCGCCCGCTTTTTTAAGATCTCCTTTTCGGCTGTAAAATTTTGAATATTCAGTTACCACGCCAGCCAGCGTACTTGAGTCTTTTTTTAAGCTATACCCTTCCATATTAAGGAAAAATGGATTTGGTTTGCCCAGCCAGCTTTTGGTATTAGAAAAATATTGTTCAAAGTAAGCAGTACAAGAGTCATTTTGTATGCCACAATAATACAAACAGTGATGCATGTCCGTTTGATATGCAAGGTAGCCCGAACCTTCGCTTAATAGATTCATTTCCTTTAGAATTTCGGGTATCCTATTGACCTGGTTCGTCATTTGATACATCGAAAACTTTTGCTGAAGAAAACTAAAATGTGCGCGAGGCTCATGGTGTTGTTTCGTAAGGGCAATGCCAAAATCCTGGATAAAGAAAAACACCTGACTTTTGGTGACAAACTTATAACCGCTCTTAAAAACAAAAAGGATGAGTAATTGCGCTTCTTGATTTGACAATTCTTTAGATAAAAGCGTAGACCGGAGCGCCATGCTATTCACTGTGTCGCTTTTTATTTGATAGGCTAGCATTAGCAAGTAATCTTCTTTCAGTTTTTCGGAAAGTGTGGATTTTGCTTTTTGCTTTGTATTGGGTTGCGTTGAAAGAATTTGTATAACCTTGTCTGCTTCATTCTTTTGAAGCTGTAGCAATAATGAGTCAGCGGAGTTCGGATTCGCTGAAAGCAAGACAGCGGCAAGAAAAAAGAAAAATAGTGAAACGAGCTTCATATACATAGATTCCTGTATAAAGTTAAGGGTTATTCGTCGGCTCGTTTCACTTAAAGTGCTCATCAAGTAAATTGTTGATCAATTCTAAAGTGTGGAGCTGAAGAATTCCTTGATGGATTGGATGTTCAGGGATTTGGGGTGATAGGTTTTCATTTTCATGGATGGAGATGACTTTTGCCTCACGTCCATTCTGATCTGATGTATTTTGCATAGTCAATGTGGGTTGTTCAGGAATTTATTTTTTGTTGGACAAATTAAACAACAAATATTCTACTAAACCTCACCCAAAAGAGTGATATATAGGATTTGAAATAGCTTTTATTTTGTAGGTATGATGGTGTTATGGCGCTTGGTTTGAGTTGAAAGGCATTGTTCCTTTATAGGGACTAGGACCCGATCCATTACCCAAAGTCTGTAGAGTAATCCACGATTTAGCACTCAAAAGCGGGGCAACATTTGGGATAGATGCGGGTAATCTCCTGACTATTGAATAGTTTTGAATGCAGCATACCCAGTTTTTAAGGCAGTGCCAACCCACAAAATAGGTTTAAACCCATTTGATGTCGATCAGCGTACTTATAGTAGAAGATGAACCCATTATTGCCTCTGACATAGAGTTCACACTCAAGAAGGATGATTATACCATTGTAGGTATTGCGCATTCAAGCACAAAGGCAATCGATTTGTTACATCGAACATCCCCGGACATCGTCCTGCTTGATATTGCGATTCAGGGGGATAAGGATGGCATTGAGATCGCTCACCTCATAAATGAAAAGTATAAGGTCCCATTTGTATACATTACGTCTTTTTCAGATAGAGAAACATTGGAGCGCGCAAAGTCGACTTTACCATACGGTTATATTGTTAAACCATTTAAGGACAGAGACATCATTAGCGCTATCGAAATGGCAGTATATCGTTTTGCCATTGACAATAATCATCAATTCCCGTCAAAAGACAAGATACCGTCTCACACGCCACTAACCATTAGTGAGTATCACGTGCTCGAATCTATATGGGAAGGAAGTACAAATCAAATCGTTTCCGAAAAATTGAATATTTCAGTTAATACTGTGAAGACCCATTTGAAAAGTATTTTTTCCAAGATGGAAGTTCGTTCAAGGAGTGAAGCAATTGCCGTTATCAGAAATAGTAAATAGGGCTTAGGATGATCCCGTCCAGTAGTATTGAGCATCCTGCAATCATTAATATCCATGCATATTACTTTGCAGTATTTCCACTTTTA
This sequence comes from Saprospiraceae bacterium, assembly GCA_037968695.1. GTDB lineage: Bacteria > Bacteroidota > Bacteroidia > Chitinophagales > Saprospiraceae > Opimibacter. Next base: position 13,985 of record JBBKWA010000258.1, on the reverse strand, counting down.
GGCTAAAGGCAGTAAATGTCAATACACGTTTTTGTTGATTGATTTTTATTAGCTTGGTGAACTTTAATCAATGGGATGAGTTTTCTTATTATCATTTTTTCCTAAGCTCATTCTATCGATTACCAAAATAGTCCCAATGTTATGCAAAAAGTCAAAATAATAGAATTTACTAACCTTGAAGAGAAAAAACCAACGCATCATTTAATCAATGGGCTTGATTTAGTGATAGTGCGTTATGGCGATGAGGTGTCTGTTTTGTATGGACGATGTTTGCATCGTGGCGCTTTGATGGCCGATGGTTCTGTCCAAGGGCATAATCTCATTTGCGGACTACATGGTTGGGACTACCGCATCGATACCGGAGTGAGTGAGTACAATAATAAGGAGGTATTACATAAATTCTATTCAGCAATCAGCGACGGATGGGTTTGGATAGATGAGCATGAAATAGATCAGTATCTGATTGATCACCCTCAACCATTTAACCGCAAGCAGTATCAGGGGCAATATGCTGACACGCATCCGGAAAGCACCGAGCCGTATACAAGTTATATCAAGCACCTGGCGCATCATGGGCTAAAAAAACATGGACATCATGGGCCATCTGCTGCGATGGGGGTAGATAGAAATACGCTGCCTAAATGGGAAAGTATTCAGTTTTTACCGGCACAGCTTGCACGACGACCCTTGCTTGATGGCGATGACGTGAAAACCAGCGTAGTGATTGGACCAAATGCAAAAAAACCTCTGACCCTTGCGCTGCCTCTTTTTGTCTCTGATATGAGCTATGGGGCGCTTTCTAAAGAAGCTAAAATCGCCTTGTCCAAAGGGGCGGAATTAGCAGGTACGGGAATCTGTAGCGGTGAGGGAGGAATGTTGCCGGAAGAACAGGAGAATAATTCTAGATATTTTTATGAATTAGCCTCAGCTAAATTTGGTTTTTCATGGGAAAAAGTAGTTAAAGCCCAGGCCTTCCATTTCAAAGGTGGGCAGGGCGCGAAGACCGGAACAGGGGGTCATCTTCCGGGGAATAAAGTCTCTAAAGAAATAGCTGCTGTGAGAGGGGTTAAAGAAGGGGAATCAGCTATTTCGCCAGCAGCGTTTCCCGATATGGTGACAGTTGAAGATTTTAAAGCATTTGCTGATGAAGTTCGAAAAAGAACAGGAGGAATACCAATTGGTTTTAAGATTGCCGCCAGCCATATTGAAAAGGACATTGATTTTGCTTTGAAAGTTGGCGTTGATTATATCATACTTGATGGGCGTGGTGGAGGAACAGGTTCAGCCCCGACAATTTTGCGAGACAACATCAATGTGCCCACAATTCCTGCCTTGGCCAGAGCACGAAGGCATTTGGACAATGTCGGCGCGAAAGGCGTGACCTTGATTATCACGGGCGGATTGAGGGTCCCGGAAGATTTCGCCAAAGCAATGATGCTGGGAGCAGATGCTATAGCCGTTGCGAATTCGGCGCTTCAGGCAATTGGCTGCCTTGGAATGCGGGCTTGCGGCAGTAACAATTGTCCGGTGGGCATAGCCACGCAGAAAGAAAATTTGAGAAGCCGGTTGATTATTGATTCTTCCGCTCAGCAACTAAATAACTTCTTCTCTGCAACACGTGATCTGATGAAAGTAATCGCACGTGCATGTGGCCATGATGATGTAAAAGGCTTTGATGTTGATGATTTATCGACGATCGATTACGAAATGCATCGGCTGACGGGTATTCGATTTGCAGGGGTCAAATAAGGAAATCTGGATTTTGAGAATAGGGAATTAGCTCGGGTTTAATGATCAGTTTTTTAATACAATGTGATGCGCAATTTTGATTTAACAAAATCAATTGAAGTTCTTGAACGAACACCAAATGTTTTGTCGTCGTTATTACTTGGGCTTTCAGATGACTGGGTAAGTATTGATGAAGGACCTGATACCTGGAGTCCTTATGATGTAGTTGGTCATCTCATCCATGGTGAAAAAACGGACTGGATTCCAAGAATGGACATTGTATTATCTGATGCGACAGAAAAAGATTTTAAGCCTTTTGATCGATTTGCACAATTTAGTGAAAGTAAAGGGAAGACTTTAAAGGTACTTCTGGAAGTATTTAAATTGCTGCGAAAATCGAATATCGATCGATTGCGATCGAGGGATTTTTCTGAATCTGATTTCACACGTATGGGCGTCCACCCAGAATTTGGTAAAGTAACCTTGTCACAGCTCCTTGCCACATGGGTGGTCCACGACCTAAATCATATTGCGCAGATAACCAGAATCATGGCCAATCAGTACCGCTCCGATGTCGGGCCCTGGAAAGCTTATCTCAAGATTCTTTCTATTTAGTATACTACTGAGCCAAAAGCCCTAGTTTTAAACTATGGATAAATTGAATAGTGCGGATATCAAGGCACTTATATTAAGGGAGATCACTGCAACAGAACAGACGATTGAAGATTACAAGGAAATGACCAAACCGGTTTCACCTGATGACGCCATAGGTCGAATTTCCAGAATGGATGCTATTAACAATAAAAGTGTTACTGAATCGGCTCTTCGGCAAGCAGAAGATAAGCTCCGCAACCTGCAAAGTGTCCTCAATCGCGTAGGAACAAAGGACTTTGGTATCTGCACGCGGTGTCAAAACCCAATTCCTGTTGGCAGAATATTGATCAGACCACAAAGCCTTCATTGTGTCCGATGCGCTCAATAAGTAGTGTTAATACAAAAATGGATACTATTATATCATTCCTACTGTAGATTGTCGTGGCATTCTAAATTAATATTTATATTTGGAATACACTATTAGAAACACTAAACTTCATATCTGCGTAAAATGCCTTATGCCATTGAAATAATACTCAATCGCCAATTGGCTGATTGTTTGGCTATTCCTGTATTTATTACAGATACTTCTGGCAATCTTTTATTTTATAATGAACCAGCTGAGGATATATTGGGAGAGCGGTACGAAGATACCGGAGAAATGCCTGTGGAAAAATGGTCTACCATATTTAAGTCCAAAGATGAAGAAGGTGAACTTATTCCACCGGAAGATCTTCCACTGGTCAAGACGTTGATAAATCAATTACCCTATTTTAAAACATTTTTTATTGAAAGCCTGCAGGGTAAAAAAGAAAAAATTTCACTTACATCATATCCCATTATTGGCAGAGCAGGTGTTTTCCTGGGTGCCGTAGCTATTTTCTGGAGATCATCTGAAGAATGAACATAACCTTGTGGGGCGTACGTGGATCCATACCTACTTCCGGCCCGGAGACAAAAGCGTATGGAGGAAATACATCGTGTGTACAAATTGAAGCAGACGATACACTGCTCGTTTTAGATGCGGGAAGCGGTATTCAGGGTTTACAATTTGACGACAATCTAAGTTACCGACGAATTGATATTTTACTGACCCATCTTCATATTGATCATATCCAGGGCCTTGGCTTTTTTAAGCCACTGTTTAATCAAGATGCAGAAGTTCACATCTGGGGGCCCACGAGTAATTCACAAAGTTTACGCACTAGATTAGGACGATATTTTTCTCCTCCATTTTCACCTGTTTATTTCAGGGAGTTTTCTTGCAACCTTTTTGTACATGAAATAGCCAACAGTTCCTTTGAGATCGGAAAACTAAAAATTGAATCAAGGTTTATCTTACATCCTGGACCAACGCTTGGCTTTCGCGTGGAAGACAAGGGAAAATCGTTTGTCTATATCCCGGATCACGAACCTGCGCTTGGAGCAAATGGATTTGTCAAAGACGCCAATTGGATGTCAGGAAGTGATCTTGCCTTAAAGGCTGATCTGCTCCTGCATGATGCCCAATTTACTGCTGAAGAGTATAAGGATAAAATCGGTTGGGGCCATTGTTCTATGGAAGACGCCATACAATATGCTACTCTTCTGGATGTAAAACGGCTGCTGCTATCTCATCATGATCCGGCGCGAACAGATATTGAGCTTGATCGATTGTACACCCACTTAAAAGAAGATACCGATGGTGACTTGCCTTTTGCTATGGCCGTAGAAGGTTCCCGGATCGAACTTTAATCTATGGTGCATTGCACTATCCAAAGCCATTGATGGCTTTGAGGTACTCCTTAATTTACTGTAATTTAGCGGCGCATAACGAGATTGGTCAACAATCTATTAACCTTTGACTTGACATAATCGAGCATTTCGTGTTGCATTGATTGAAAGTAATGAGCCAGGAAGTTGCAATCAATCTACGAATACCGACAAGTAGAATATATCATCACCGTATTTTTGTGGCGGTTTTCGAGAAATCATAACGAAATAAATTAGATGCAAGTCAAAAGTAAAAAGGTACGCATTCTCAAGTTTTTGGGAAAGTCAATACTTGGCTTGCTGATTGGTCTATTGGGGCTGATTCTCCTCCTCCATTTGCCGGGAATACAACGATATATCACACAGCAAATTCCCGAATACTTGTCTGAAAAGATTGGCGTAAAAGTGGAATTGCAGAAGCTCAGCTTTTCAGTTTTGGGATGTGTCCAGATGCATGGCCTTAAAATCTGGGACCCTAAAGATGAAATGATTCTTTCCATAGATTCATTCGACCTGACGACAAATTTTCTTGATATCCTATCCGGGGATTTTCATTTCAAAAAAGTAAAACTACGTGGTGTCTATGGATATATGACCCAGGAGCAAAATGAAATCTTTAATATTCAGTTTATTCTGGACGCGTTTTCAGGTACAGAAAAGTCAGCTCTTTCATCTAATAACTTTCAGCTAAAATGTGATAGCTTGATTCTGGAGGATATTGATTTTTCGTTTGCTTCCATAAGCAGCAAAATAAAAATTGATTCCAGACTGGAGATTCTTACAGGCACCAATATTCTTTTTTCATCGGAGCCACCTATGATGCAGATGGATACCTTGCGCATCAATCAGCATCATTTAGTTGTCCTGTCCGAGTCCATTAACGAGACTGTTTTAGACGCCGTGCAGGATGAGAAATCCAGATCAATGAGTCTTGATCTGGAAATAGGAATAGGCGTCACGATTGCCGCACTTTCAATGAGCGACAACACGTACTCATTTCATTCGGATTCAGTAATGACTACACAGAAGTTTGACCCCAAACATATTGACGCGGATAAGGTGTTCCTCAACGTCTCAGATTTTCTTCTTCATCAGGACACGCTTAACTTCAATTTAAGCTCATTCAGAGCAGAACGCCCTGAGTTTGCCTTGAAAAATGGAACTGCTGAAATACGCATGAATCAACAAACACTGGGAGTTAAAAACTTGTCCTTGCGCACGGCAAATAGTATTCTCCATGCCGAAATCCTAATGGGCTATATAAGCAATACAGCATCCAGTCCAAACGTTGATTTGAAATCTACAGGTCAATTGACCATCGACGATTTTTCTTTCTTTCTCCCTGATAGTATTGATGCTATGATTGGTGAATGGAAAGATGTAAGTTTTATAATTGATTCGAAATCATCTAGTCCAGGAGTTGAAAATATTGATTTAGACGTTCGGACAACCAATAGCCATTTAGCCATAGCAGGAGAAGTAATCGATGTAATAAATCCCAATAAGTTATCATGGAATAGCATTGACATTCGGTCGTCCGTCGGGAATGATTTTAGGCGCCTTCTGCAAACTATAATAGGTGAATCGAACCTGCCGCCAGGAAAAATAGGGCTTCAAATGATTTCCAGCGGAAACAGGAAAAAGATGAGCGTTGATGGTCGGGTAGAATCAACGTGGGGCAATGCTGCGATGAAAGGCAATCTGATGCCTGCTAATTCAGGCGTTGAACTGGATATGGACCTTTCCAGCGGAAATCTCAAACTTGGAGAATATTTAAACTATCCTTGGTTAGGGGCTGCCGATTTGGCTGTTTCAGTTAAAGGTTCTTTGGGTGCTTATCAGAATTTCCAGATTAATGGTTTAATATCGAGTATTGAAGTTTATGAGAATACTTTTCATCAAATTCAGATGGAATCGCATTTTTTCCAGGACAGTCTTATCACTACAGTATCGATCCATGATTCAAATTACCAAAGCCAGGTATTCATCGCAGGTAGTTTGAAGACACCAACGCATTTTTCAAGTGTGTTGCATTTGGATCATTTTAAATTGGGAAATCTGATACCATCAGATACTTTATCAAGCATATCCGGAGATTTTACGGCCAGTTTTTCTATTGATCAGGAAACGCTTCAAGCTGATCTCAAAGGTTTGGATTTGAGTATTTCCAGTACTGATGCAGTTTATGCGTTGGACTCCTTATCAGGATCTGTTTATATGTCGCCGGACTCAAGTTATTTTTTGTATCGGGCTGATGATGGACAGGTAGATTTTAACGCCAATTTTAATTTGCGTGAAATGCGAGAAGTGCTGAATGTTGTGACGGATCAAATCTTACAAAATCAGGATTACACGTTTCCATCAAACGGAACACGAGAATTTAAGTTAAAAGCCAATCTAAATGATCCCGGACTCTTATTGCTTGCAGGGGTGGATATTGATTATTTTTCCTCTTTACAACTGGAGGCCACGTGGGAGGAAAGAGATCACAAAGCAGACCTCAAAGCAACCACAGGGAAGATTTCTGCATATGAGATTTCATATGACACAATGGGTATCAATCTTAATGCTGCCGGCGTAAAAATTATTTCCTCTCTTGCGGCAGATAATTTGTTTTATAAATCATCCAAACTAGGCGATTTGAATTTTGAATTGGTGACGAAGGCAGATAGTTCATCGTCCAACCTTCGATTGATCCTTGATTCATTAACCTTGCTAAGTTTTGATGCGCGTGTCTCTATACGTGACGATGGAATTGCAGTGTACCCTGACAAGCTTATAGTTTATGATCAGAAGTATCAGATGAATGCTGTCGATCCGCTGGTAATTATGAGGGATAATATTTTGATTAGTGGCTTGACTATATCTCGTGATGAAATGCAAATTTCGCTTGATGGAGATTTGAATGCATTCGATCTTGATTTAAAAAACTTGAATTTACAGCGCCTGGATCCGATTCTGTTTCCTGAGGATAATGTCATCCAAAGTGGTCGATTAGAAGGTAAGATATCTTTTGTTCAAAACCAACATCTCGATATTGTAGCGAATGTGGACAGCCTCGTTTTACTAAACGCAAATCCACTTTCCATTGAAATTCGAGCCGAAACAAAAGAAGACAATGTGCCATTTGAAGTAATGATGACGAACGGGGGAAGTGATGTTAGTATTATAGGTGTGTATGCTATTCATACAAATGAACTAGATGCTATCGCTTTAATGGATATCGATAGTATTGAAATGTTTCGGATATTTTACAATGAATACCTGGAGGATGTATCCGGTGCAATTAAAGGGAAGGCGGAAGTGAAGGGATCTCTCGAGCAACCGGTTTTAGATGGATTTATCAGATTTCGCGATTTTGAATTTTCAACCATCAGTCCCAAACTTTCTTTTAATGTCAAGGATGATAGCATCTCATTTAATAATAGGGGGCTGGTGCTCAAAGGCTTCACACTATTTGACAACCTGGATAACCCGCTTCGGGTATCTGGCAATATAAAAAATGAAGATTACAAATCGCTTTCCTATGACCTGAATATTAAAACAGATCATTATGCATTGATCAACAGACCCGTGAATGCAAAAGATGATCTAAATGGCCTGCTTGTCCTGGGCACTGATATTGATCTTAAGGGAAACGGAAAAGATACCTACGTGAAAGCGGATATCCTAATTAAGGATACGACTAAATTGGTGCTGACACTTCCTGACAGGCAAAACCAGCTGCTCAGCACAGCAGGTGTCATTGAGTTTGTGGATCCTGCGATACTGTTTGACTCTACGACGCAAGTGCAAAGTCAAAGTACATACGATTCGCTCATAGCCGGTTTGCCTGACTTTACACTTACCGCGACTATAAATATTGAAGAAGAAGCCGGTCTGACCATCTATATCGATCCACAATCCGGGGATTATTTTGAAGTGACAGGGAAAGCAAATCTTGATCTATCCTATGATAGGACTGGCAACCCGGTATTAAATGGATCATATAAAGTCACAAATGGTGTCTATAGCCTTTCCTTTTATGACCTTGTTAAAAAGGATTTTAAAATAGTCAAGGGATCATCTATTAGTTGGACAGGCGGGCCGCAAGATGGGGCGCTGGACATCAAAGCGGTGTATAACCTTCAATCCAACTCAATAGGGCTTGTGGGGCATGAAGTAGGGGATAATGAAAAATCTGTTTATAAAAAAACACTTAATTATGAAGTGAGTATAAACATAAATGGAACTATTCGAGAACCTGTGATTTCCTTTTCTTTAGATCTGCCCACAGAGGATAAAATAACCTATCCCGCGCTGGCAAGTAAGCTCAGTAGGCTCCGGCTTCCTGAGTTTCAATCCGAATTAAACAAGCAGGTTTTTGGTTTGCTGGTACTTGGTAGTTTCCTTCCGGAAACATCAGGGGCTTATGGTGGACATGAAGATATGGCGACTACTGCATTATACAATAGTGTAAATAGTCTGTTAGCTGGCCAACTGAATAAATTTACAGGACAATATATAAAGGGCGTCAATATAGATGTAGGGCTTCAAACGTACAGCGACTATGCTACTAATGGGGGGAAGACAAAAACATCGATGGACTTCCGTGTTTCAAAAAGCTTGCTTGATGAACGTCTGGTTTTTGAAATTGGAGGGGATTTTGACATAGGAGCCGACCAGTCAGGTGGCAATCAAGGCAAAAGTTATCGAGGGGATGTGGCCATCATTTATGATCTGACCGGTGATGGTGATAAGCTTCTTAAGTTGTTTAATAATGAGTCTTATGATATTATTTATCAGGAAATTCGCAATACGGGTCTCTCCTTAATTTTTATTCGGGAGTTCAATAAAGGGGAAAACAAAAAGAAGCAAAAGAAATGATCAGTATTTCACCATATCACTTCTTTTTAGGAATTGTCATCCTCTTGACCGGATGTACAGGGATGAAAAACATCACATCATCAGATCCGCTGTTCGTAGGCCATGAAGTGAAACTATCAGGTGGTGCCGGGGATAAAGGTAATCTCGTGCAGATAGTTAATGATTTAGTTCAACCGGAACCAAATCACAGAACACTGTGGATGCGACCTGCTGTTGCCAGAATGAATATGTTGTCTGATTCTGCGCGCACTCGAAAGTTTTGGAAAAATAAAATTGATAATCCTGTTTTACTATCGCAAGTGGCACCGGATCAGGTGGTGGCAGCCATTAAAGACCGAATGTTTCATAACGGCTATTTTAATAACGATGTGCGTTTTGATACGGTTCGGATTGGGCATAGAAAGGCGAAGTATAAGTATAGCATTATTGTATATGAGCCTTACAGATTTGAATCTGTTGTGTTTCCCAAGCCAGATTCTGAATTGGCCAGAGCAATAGGGGCATTGAAACCGGAATCATTAATCAAGCAAGACGATATTTATACGCTTGAAATTGTGAAGAGGGAGCGCGCCAGAATAGATAAAGAATTAAAAGAAATAGGATACATTTTCTTTAGCCCGGATTTTGTTTTACTTCGGGCAGATTCAGTCAGTGGAAATCATAAATTGAATACGGTCATTACAATAAATCAGTTGACGCCACCGGAATCAAGAATACCTTATACAATCAGGGATGTCTACATTCATGATGATAATGTACTTGAGCATATTGATGTTGATACGCTTCAGCAGGATCACTACCATCTGATTTCTGAAGCAAAAGAGCTGAAGTTTGAAACTTTCTTACATGGACTGTTCCTAAGGCCAGGAGAGCTGTATTCGCGATCGAATTACCTTCACACATTGCGATATTTTAATGACTTGCCTATAATACGGAATGCCAATATAAAGTTTGTACCGGATGAGCAAACGGGTGATCTGGATCTTCTTCTTTATCTGTCGCATCGAAAACGGTTTGCCTATACGGCAGAGTTGAACACGATCTTTCGATCGACCAACTATTTTGGACCGGGCATGATATTTAGTTATACAGACCGAAATGCAAATCATGGATCCGAATTGCTCAAAGTTAATCTTAGGGGATCATTCGAAATGCAAATCGTCGATCGGAATGTCAATTTTGCCTATGAACTAGGTGTTGGGATTGACTACACTTTACCGAGATTTTTCCCTCAAGTATTTGTTCAATCCGTAGAAAAGAGTCTGCCTAAGACCACCTTGTCGGCCGGGTATAATTTGTTCAATAGAATAGATCTTTATCGTCTGAATTCAGTGATGATGAACCTAGGCTACAAGTGGAGTCGATCGGATCGTATTAATCATGTATTTACTCCTTTGGAAATTGTGTTTACCAGTATTCCTGAGGATTCAAAGTCACAGAAGTTTATCGATTACCTTAATGATAATCCGGGTGTTCGGCGAAGTTTTGATGAACAGTTTGTATTGGGTGCCGGATATGAGTTTACTTATCAATCTTCCACCAGGCGACGCAACAGTTTCTTTTTCAGAGGGGGTATTGATGCCTCCGGGAATATGCTTGACCTTTTCTATTCAGGGTCCAACGCGAATAGGGATTCGCTAGGCAGGTATGTATTATTTGGCGTTCCCTTTTCGCAATATATTCGATCGCGCTTTGAATTTAGAAATGATTTTGGCTTGAGTCGGCAGTCCAATCTCGTAGCGAGATTCAGTGCAGGGGTGGGTGTGCCTATTGGCAATTCGACTATACTGCCTTATATCAAGCAGTTTTATGTCGGCGGTACAAATAGCCTGCGTTCTTTCGTTGCCAGATCTATCGGGCCTGGAAGTGAAGTGCCGCCGGGAGGGTATAATGATGTGACCGGGGATATCCGGATGGAGGCTAATGTAGAGTACAGATTTGGGATATCCGGGCCTTTAAAAGGCGCCCTCTTTGTAGATGCTGGAAATATTTGGTTATTCAATGCAGACCCTACGCGGCCGGAAGGCCAGTTTCAGTTCAATACTTTTGCCAATCAAATTGCTGTAAGTACCGGTTGGGGATTGCGATGGGATTTTGAGTTTGTTGTTGTCCGGTTAGATTTTGGCTACACGCTTCGTACGCCCTACCTGCCTAACGGCGAACGATGGACAAAGCGTATTAATTTTTGGAGACCGGCAATCAATTTCGCTATTGGCTATCCGTTTTAAATATTGGCCCATTTGATCTGTTTTGGTTTGAAAATATTTTATAATAGTCTTTTGATAAATCTAGGATTCACGTACATCTTGTAGTTAAATGCTATAATGGGAAATAAGATTATTGCGTTAATGAATTTGCATCACAATTATAGACAAACCGGAATACGCATGAAACCCTCCAATTAAACGACATAGAGCGCGCCGAATCCTAAACTGGCTTCCCGTAAAGTGGGCTGACCGCTTGATTCTCAAGTTGCTGTCATAGGCTCTTTAGTTTATTATTATTCAATCGCATTATTTCGTTTCTTTGAGGTTAGACATTAAATATCCACAGTACATACTGATTATTATCCTATTATTGTCTTCTATTTACCTGCCCTAAAAGCCAGGGAATTTTAATTTATTTTGACTTTCATTTTTCATATAAACCAAGTGCCTAAGATGAATAAGCTAAGACTATTATGCGCATTACTTTTTGTGCCTTTTCTGGGTTTCGCCCAACAAACAATCGAGGGTTCGATAATGCATGATAGTAGAGTACGTGAATATATTCTTTACGTGCCGGCAAGCTATAACCCGGATATACCGGTTCCTTTGGTGCTTAATTTTCATGGGTATACATCCAATAACCTTGAGCAGATGTTTTATGGAGATTTTAGGCCCATTGCAGATACAGCAGGGTTCTTGGTTGTTCACCCGATGGGTACTGTCGATTTGTTGGGCAATACGCACTGGAATGTAGGGTGGGGAAGTAGTTCTGTCAACGATGTAGGGTTTACGGCTGCACTGATTGATTCGCTTTCTGTTGTTTATAGCATCAATCCGGATAGGGTCTATAGTACCGGAATGTCTAATGGCGGTTTCATGAGTTATCATTTGGCATGTAAGTTAAGCGGCAGAATTGCAGCCATTGCCTCTGTGACGGGCGCGATGACAATAGGAACTCCGGCCAGCTGCAATCCCCAACATCCAACACCAATTATGGAGATTCACGGTACTGCCGATGCTACAGTTCCTTATGCGGGTAATATTTTATTTGAATCTATTCCATCCGGGCTTAATTACTGGGTCGGTTTTAATGAATGTGATGCGATCCCGACAATCACGGCTGTTGATGACATTGATCCGAATGATGGTTCTACAGTAGAGCATCACTTTTATGGTGATGGAAATAATAATGTAGTGATAGAACATTATAAGGTGCTCAATGGCGCACATACCTGGCCTGGGACAGCATTTAATAGTTCCGGGACGAATCATGATTTCAATGCTTCGGCCGAAATCTGGCGGTTTTTTTCTGCCTATGATATCAACGGGTTGATTAATACCACCGCAAGCAAAGCTGTGGTTTCTGCAGACCCGATCAAAGTGTATCCAAATCCAACGAGATCCTATATTACTATAGAAAGGTATTCTGATCGAGCAGTTCCATTTTTTATGACCAGTATTTTAGGGCAGCCGGTGCTATCAGGTGTTTTGATTGATGCGGAGCAAAGGATTGATATAAGTGCTTTTCCCGCAGGCATTTATGTGCTGAATATTGGTAACGAAGTAGCAAGGATTGTCAAGACGGAGTAATCTGATGGCAGCACAAGGGGCTTGATTTTATGCTGGTACTGGTACTGATAAGTCTTTTCAAAGGCTTTTGAGTTAGTTTTGCTAAAGATTTGCAACAAAATATATAGGTTTTTCCTTTTAACAAGGACTGCGTTGCTATTATGGTGTACAAGACTCATGTTATTCGCTTGATTTTGCTCTGTGTTTGTATAAGCGCTGGTATCCATTTGGGATATGCCCAGGGCAACCCACTACTCGGCAAGTTTTCGGTATCCCAGTATGATGGTCGCGTTTCTTTGTTTTGGCAAATTGTGGAAGGAAGCACTTGTAACGGGATCCAAATTTACAGATCTACGGATTCTATAGATTTTCAACGAATCGGTTATATCGCAGGGATATGTGGGAGTTTGACGGAGCCAGTGAATTACAATTTTACAGATGAGCTGCCTATAGAAAATACCATTAATTATTACTACCTCGAACTTGGTACTGTAGGGACTTCTGATATTATATCCATTGATGTATTTCCTGCAACGGGTGGTAGCTATGTCATTAGGCCACATCCCATAGTGGATCAGGCAACGATATTTTTTGATGCGGTTGGAAATGATGTGAATGCCTTGCGCGTATATGATTTTGGCGGACAGGAAGTGTATAGATCGGATACACCGAATGTGTTTTTTGAGATCAATACAGCATCATTACCATCAGGGCTTTACCCTTTTACGATTACATCTTCAGGTAATAACTTGCATATTAAAGGTACCTTTCTTGTCCAGCATTAGTTGTACCAGTTTCCGTAGTACATTGAATTCAAAATTAATTTGACTTTGTGAAGAGCGAGACAAAAACATTAGATAAATCGGCTACCATTAGAACATGGGTAACGGATCACTCAGATAGTTTGTACTCCTGGGCTCTGCACAAAACGACTAATAAGGAAACTGCGGAAGATCTTGTTCAGGATACTTTTTCTGCTGCTATAACTTCTTTTCACAATTTCAAAGGAGAAAGCAATGCCAAGACCTGGCTATTTGGCATATTGAATAACAAAATCAATGATTATTACAGAAGTGCTTATCGCCGGCCGCAAACGAACAATCAAATGGATATCAATTTACTTTTTGATGCAGAAGGGACCTGGAGACCGGGGGAACGCCCCCTGCATTGGAAGGAGGAAGGGAAGCACCTATTGGATGATGACAATTTCGTCGGGACGCTTCAGCGATGTTTGGATGGATTACCAGAGAATTGGTTTGCCGTAATACA
>JBBKWA010000257.1:0-19708 GCA_037968695.1 Saprospiraceae bacterium | reverse complement strand
GGAGGGGGCTATTAACAGTGGAGAAGATGCTGTTGCGCAAATATTAGACTAACTTCTGAGATCAATATTTATTAAGGGTGTATTGAAGTTTAACATAATCTCTGTCGTTTAATTATGGTTCCAGAATCAGGGGTGAGGAAGCGAAGGATGCGATCTGATGCAGACGAACCTTGCACATTCCCTGTAGGTTATTTAATTCTTGTCAATGCGATCTGATCATCGCTTTGGTCATCGAAAATGATAGGCCTTTCTGAACCATCGAACTTCATATTAATAATTAATATGTCCTTGTCGAGCAGCTTATAGATGCCGCGCATTCTGGCGATTTCTATTTTGTCCTCATTGTTCTGAATAATAAAATCTAACGTTTTAGGATTTTGACGATGATCATATGCATAGGTCATATCATAGAGGACACCTTCGGATAGGTATTCTTTTCCTCCGATTTCCTGATTGTTAATTGAAAAAGAAACGTACCCTTTTTTATCGAAAGTGATGGTGCCAACTTCACCACCATCTTCTCCGCGCCATTTGCCAACCAGTGGTGATGCTTTAAAGGTTGAGGCGGTTAGCCCTAGTAAAATTATAATGAAAAAAAGTAGTGATGTAAGATGTTTCATTGAGCAAGGATATTTTGAGCTACGATTAGCGCGCAATATAATAAAACCAGTATGGAATGATTGTCGCCGGATATATAATCAGAAGAACCATTATCTTGGCTGCGCACATGGTGAAAGAAGGAAAAATAAAAATGCCGGTTTTGAAAGGACTTGTACTGGCCGGTGGTGATAGCGCCAGAATGGGCGTTGATAAAGGGCTTATTGATTACCATGGCATGCCGCAACAAGACTATCTGGTACAACTGTTAGCGCCCTTCACGGTGCAAACTTATATCTCAAAAAGAAGTAATCAATTTGCGGAAGACAATCAAAATGTAATTAGGGATGTCTATACAGATCTGGGACCGTTTGGTGGTATCCTATCTGCTTTTCAATCGGATCCGGAATGTGCCTGGTTTGTCATTGCATGCGATTTTCCGCTTGTCAATAGCGAAGCTATTGCCCAGTTAATTGATGCCAGAAGAGATACATCTTATGCTGTCAGTTTTTTGGATGAACGAGCGTTGATGCCCGAGCCGTGGATCAGTATTCTTGAACCTAAAATCTATCCTATATTATTGGATTACCTAAAGCGTGGCAGGAGTAGTTTGCGTGGTATATTGGTAGATTACAATACGCCTTTGATAAGAATTAAGAATAAGGATGTTTTGTTAAATGCAAATACACCTGAAGAATCGGAAAAATTAAGGCAAATCATTCAAGGCAGGTGATTTTCAGTATTTTTCGAAGCACGCTTGAAAGAATAAAAAAAGTCACTGTAGTAGCTTATTTCTACAGTGACTTTTTAAATGGAAGACGGATTAATTACTTATCGTATAATAACAAATCTCGTTTGATAAATTTTTACTCCCTGCTGAATCCTGAGTACGTACACGCCTTCGGTTAAGGAGCCAACAGGTATCGTAAGCGCAGTAGAATTTCTTGTAAGCGCCATGCTACCGGTAATGCCAAATATTTTATAGTCAAAGTCTCCTTCGATGCCTTGAATATAGATTTCATTGTCTGCAGGATTAGGAAATGTTTGAAGCGGAAGGATGTTTTCAGTATTCCAAATTGATGTCACAATAATATTTGCAGGATCACTACTCACTTCACATCCATTGGGGTAGACGACAGTGGCATGATAAGTTCCCGTTACCGTTGCGATATGTTCACTCCCTGTGGCACCCCCTATGATCTCACCATTTAGATACCACTGATAGGACTCGCCAGTTTGTGAAAGTGATAAGTTATTACCGTTTTGAATAATGGCCACTTCGGGTGCTAACATCGGATCGACATTGATTATCTCTTGCCCGGATAGACCACAAGCATTTTGCGCTATGGCGCCAATAATGCCATTTGTTGCTCCTACGACCAATTGGATAGAAGATTGATTTTGAAGGCCAACTACATCCCAATCACCCGGGAGGCTCCAAACGACTTCGTCGGCATTTAGTGCATCGGCCGTATAGGTTATCTCAGTACCTTGACAAGGCGCAGATTCGCCAGCCAAAGAAAGTACAGTGGGAAGAAGCTGAGTTGTAATCGATTGAACCAATTGTTGAGAAGCACCGCAAGTATTTATCGCCAGGACAGAAACAACGCCGGACATTTCGCTGACATCAACCATCACCGATGCCAGGGTGGGATCTGAGATCGCATTCCAGCCTATTGGAAAGCTCCAGACATATTGATCCGCAAAGTTGCCAGTGACGCTGTATGTGACTGATGAGCCTTCACAAGGTGATCCTTCGCCCATAAAGTTTGAAACAGTGGGAAGTAAATTAGGGTCTATATTTTTGTTAATCGTTTCTGAAATACCACAAGGATTCGATCCTGTCACTGAAACCGTTCCCTTGTTATTTCCTATGACAACCCATACAGAATCATTGTTTGTAACACCGATAGGATTCCATCCATTTGGAAATAGCCAGAAATATTGAGCAACATCCTGTGAGGTTACAGAATATAAAACAGTGTCACCTTCACAAGGAGCAAAATCTCCAGCTAAATCTTGGATTATGGGAAGTGCATTACAATAAGGGAGTACCTCTATATTGGATCCAAAACCATAAATCCAGGCTGTTCCATTGGGATTTGGTAAGCCGGTTACACCATTAATAGGAAAGGAGGTAATATGTCCGCCCTGCCATGATACACCACCATCGTAGGTGATATAGACGCGCCCTTCCAGATTGTTTCTACCCGCTATAATGCCAGTATCCGGCGTAATAAAATACACTCCTTCCCAAAAGCGCTCAATCGGAAGATCTATCGGTGCCCAGGTATCTCCAGCATTATCAGAATGCCACATAACCTTTTTGAAACTAGAGGTCACCATCCAACCTTCTTCTCCTAAAAATTGGGTTTGTTCATATTGTAGATTAGCTTCAGGTGGTGTTATCGTCGTCCATGTATCTCCCTGATCAACACTTTTGATGATCAATCCACTATAGCCTGTAGCCATGAGCCGTTGGTTGTCAATTTTGGTCAAGGAACGCATTTGATTACCAGCCATATAGGTGGTATCCCATGATGCGCCGCTATTGGTCGATCTCAGGATAAGTCCCGTGGTGGTGGTCGCGAGGATTTGACTTGTCGAAAGAGCAATTATATCATTGACGGAGCCACCGAGTAAGCTTAATTTTTCTGTCCATGTCACGCCCATATCCGTTGAGTGGAATATCCCTTGGTTGGCGCCCATCCAAACATCATTTTCTTCCAGCCCGAATATGCTAAAACAGGTTCTGGTTTCATCAAAATCCATTTCTTCCCAATGGGTGCCTCCATCCAGCGATCTGAGTATGGTGCCCAAAGACCCTACAGAAAAACCTGTATTGCGATTGATAAAATACGTGTCATATAGTATGCTTCTTTTTGGCCCGGAAGTTTCTGTCCATGTCAATCCACTGTCCATTGTATGGGTAATACTGCTGACATCATTGCCGACATAAAATGTTGCATCACCCAGCGAAGCAACCGAATAGTTTTTCGTATTGATTGTGCCCATATCAAACTTCGTCCAGGTTTTTCCGGAATCTTGTGTGATGGATGGCTCGCCATTGTTTGTCGCGGATAGCATAACACCTGGACTTGCACCAAATGCAAAGTCCTGTGAATTATTATGTATTTCATTTGCACTGATTTCGGTCCAGGCGTTTCCACCATTTGTGCTGTGATAAACTTTTCGGCCATCGATAGCAACACCATATTGATCGTCATAAAATCGAACCACATCAGGACTTGGTATCTCTGTATTCATTGACCAATTATTTCCACCATTTGATGTGTTATAGATTGTAGGTGTGGCTCCCTGGCTATAAACCCATATATGGTCACTGTCTAAAATGAATCCATCTTTTACGCCTGAAGAAATGGGCAGTCCAAGATCTGTCCATGCATTGTTGGCCCAATTAAAAACTCCACCAACAGCAACAACCAATATGTCAGCTGCAGACGTAATTCGAAGATCAACAATATTGGCCGGAGCATCTGCTATTTCCATCCAGTTCATTCCGCCATTAGTGGAGAGAATAAGTCCCTGTCCACCTGCAGCAACTACAGCTCCATTAGTTCCAGCGACATAATCAACCGCCTTGAAAGTCCGATTCATATCCAAACCAGATATAGGGTTCCAAATTTGTAGCGTGGGGTCGAGCTTCAAAATCAAATCACCATCTCCAGCAGCATAGCCATAGCCATCACTGTAGGTGGTAATATTCAAAACATTTTCCAGCTTTTCCATTGGATATTGTCTCTGCCACTGTGCAAAAACAGGGGAACAGGAGAATATCAAGGCACATACAAATAGCAATGAGTGTAAGAATCGATTCATTAGTTCAATTTTAGAGGGTAAAGGAAGACCCTAAAATAGATGAAATCGATCGAAACCCTTGTATCCTGTTTAAAGAATGTTCAGTTAATGGAAGGAATGTAGATATGTCCTAAGTAAAAAGGAAGCTTTCAGGCCAACCTTTTCTTATTCGCCAGTGAGTGAAGCTAATTCTGCATCTGACAAATAGAGTCTTTTGATTTTGCGCATTGGACCCGGGCATAATTCCTGATGACAACTCATGCAGGCATCAACCATAGTTTGGTATGATTCAGCTTTGTTGCTTTCGTTGGATTCCAAAAGAGATTTGACGGTTGCTTCATAATAAGTAGCAAAGGATTTGTAGGCCTGGGAAGCTGCCTTCGCAGGTTCGGTGGCTTCTGCTGTGTTCAACTCGTGATATTTGACTTTTACGTCGGGTTGTTTTCCATCTAGTATTTGTTGCTTGGTGCGCATCCCATCATCATGCATATCACGCATCAAAAGTGCGAGTTCACTATCGCCATTCGGATTGATCGTCTTTGTCTTGTCACCGGCACAGGAAATTAATGTGGCAAGGCAGGTGAAGATCACGACATACTTTATTTGTTGAATTATATCCATGGGGCTAAATTAAGGATTAAAACACTTAGCATGGGAAAGCCCGAATTGGCCTCACCTTTGCAGCTACATACTTTTGCCTCCTATGCGTTCAAATCTAGCCTGAAAAAACCGGAGGTATTTAGGTTCATAGACCATTTTTAAGCCGGTTATTTTTTCGCAATTATCGTAGACGTTAAATACAGATTCAGCAATCACATCCATATGGGCCTGTGTATAGACCCGCCGCGGAATAGTCAGACGCACAAGTTCAAGTTTTGGATAATGGTTCTTTCCGGTTTTAAGATTACGGCCGGCAGAAACAACACCGCGTTCCATTGATCGGACACCACTATCAATGTATATCTCAGCTGCCAATGCCTGAGCAGGAAATTTGTCTTGATGTAGATGGGGCAGAAATCTGGAGGCATCTAGAAATATACCATGGCCACCAATGGGGGTCGTGATGGGGATACCATAATGCTTTAATTTTTCTCCCAGGTAAATGACCTGCCCGATCCTGGCTTTCATGTGCGCATCAGAAACCGATTCCTTAATACCAATGGCCATTGCTTCCATATCTCTTCCAGCCAATCCGCCATAGGTATGCAGTCCCTCATAGACAACCACCAGATTGCAGGCCGCTTCATATGCCTTTGGATCATTCAGGGCAAGAAAGCCACCAATGTTGACCAATGCATCTTTCTTGGCACTCATTGTAGCCCCATCGGTGTGACTGCATATTTCCTTGACGATGGACTTAATGGTCTTTTTAGCATAACCTTCTTCACGTTGTTGGATGAAGTAAGCATTTTCAGCAATTCGGGTCATGTCCAGGATGATTTTTATGCCATGATTGCGCGTATAAGCCCGAAGTGCCTTCATATTTTCCATGGAAATTGGTTGGCCACCGGCCATGTTGACAGTCACTGCAACGCATATATAAGGTATCTTTTTAGCGCCATGTTTTTTAACCAGCACCTCTAGCTTTTGAAGGTCAATATTCCCTTTAAAGGGGTGCAAATTTGTAGCCTCATGAGCTTCATCAATGATGATGTCGTGAAAATGCCCGCCGGCAAGTTCCTGATGCAGTCGGGTGGTCGTAAAGTACATGTTGCCCGGAATGATATCCCCCTTCTTGATGAGCACTTGAGAAAGAATATTTTCTGCTCCACGCCCTTGATGCGTTGGAATGATATGTGCATACCCATATATTTCCCGGATGGTTTCTTCCAACGTATAAAAGTTAGCGCTGCCGGCATAGGCTTCATCGCCAACCATCATGCCTGACCACTGCTGGTCACTCATGGCATTGGTGCCACTATCCGTCAGCAAGTCAATATATACGTCTTCTGATTTAAGCAGGAAGGTATTGAACCCAGCTTGCGCAATAGCTTTTTTGCGCTGAGGTAGGGTGGTTATTTTCAACAATTCCACCATTTTTATTTTATAGGGCTCGGCCCAGGATCGCTTGATGATTGCTTTTTTCATAATTTATTTCGAAAAATGTTTTTTGGTTTCCAAGCGCAACAAAAACGAAGCGATGTTTCAGCGGGGTGGTATCGTATTGGATTCTTTTAAACGGTTAGATAAGTAAGGCCTATATTCATAGGACCACATAGATCATCAAGTGTTTTTTTTCGGCACATCAACTCAAATCGATCGCGAATTTCCTTAAAGTCATCGTGAATTGGGCATGGAAAAGCAGAAGAGCATTTTTTTAATCCTAAGCCACATTCCTTAAAAATCTCTTTTCCATCAATGGCTTCAACTATTCGGATGATTGGCTTTGTATACTGCGCCCTTGAAATATAAAATCCTCCGGATGGTCCCTTTGTGCTGTTAATGAGTTTCTTTTTCACCAGCGTTTGAAGCAGTTTTCCAACAGTATGCTCACTGGCAGCAATAAACGCGGCGATTTCTTTAATGCTGGACTTTTCACCTGAATCGCGTTTTGAAGCGAGGTAAATGACTGCTTTTATAGCTGTTTTGCAGGTTAGGCTCATCATGGTGGCAGAGGTGGATTAGTAATTTCAGGATTTTGGTCAAAGGTAGGATATTTGATTAAATAAAAGTATGTAAATACTTTTATTATTTCTATGTTTGTGCAGAATTACTGCTTTTCGATATAATGGCCTGGCTTTGTTTGAGGCAGATCGAATTCCGGGGTATTCTAAAAAGCACCATAAAACACATTTTACTGGTAAAATACGACCATGCCGACAATCATTGAACCGTTCAAAATAAAGTCTGTTGAACCCATCACATTCACCACCCGGGAAGAGCGGAAGACGATTTTAGATAACGCTTTTTTTAATGCTTTTCTGATTAAGGCCGATGATGTGATCATTGATTTACTTACGGATAGCGGGACGAGTGCAATGAGTAGTGCCCAATGGGCCGGAATAATGTTAGGGGATGAGTCCTACGCAGGAAGTAGCAGCTTTTTTCATTTTGAGAACACGGTTAAAGAAATTACCGGAATGCCGATAGTCATTCCAACCCATCAGGGAAGAGCAGCCGAGAAAATTTTATTTTCCATTCTAGGTGGCGAGGGCAAGTATATCGTTAGTAATACGCTATTTGATACCACACGAGCAAATATAGAAGTAAGCGGTGCTATTGGAGTAGACCTTTTGTGCCCTGAAGGGAAAGTGCCTACCATCCCTGCCGATTTCAAAGGGAATATGGATGTTGTTGCACTGGAAAAATTTATTTCGGAAAAGGGGGCTGGTAATATTCCTGGTTGCCTCCTTACCATCACCAACAACTCAGGTGGCGGGCAACCTGTCAGTATGCAAAACATCCGTGATGTGAAAGCGGTCTGTGCCCGGTTTGGAATTCCCCTGTATTTAGATGCTTGCCGCTTTGCGGAGAACAGTTATTTTATCAAGATACGTGAAAAGGAATTTGCCAATAAATCCATTCAGGAAATTGCACTTGAAATGTTTTCTTATGCTGATGGGTGTACCATGAGTGCAAAAAAAGATGCCTTTGCCAACATTGGTGGATTTATGGCGTTGAGGAATGAAGGATTGGCTTTACAATGCAGAAACTTATTAATCATTACTGAAGGGTTTCCAACTTATGGTGGTCTGGCAGGGCGCGATATGGAGGCAGTCGCAATTGGGCTTCGTGAAGTAATGAAAGAGCAGTATCTCCATTATCGAATTCGGACAATAGAATATTTTACTGAAAAGCTGGCTGCTGCCGGTGTACCTGTGATGCAACCTGCAGGCGGCCACGCTGTGTATATCGATGCCAAAGCCTTTTTAGAGCACATTCCACCGGCGCAATACCCGGGACAGGCGTTGGTAGTCGCACTCTATCTTGAAGGTGGTATACGGGCTGTTGAAATAGGCTCTTTAATGTTTGGAAAGTATGATAATGCAGGTCGTTTGATCCCTTCGATGATGGAACTGGTCCGCATGGCTATTCCACGGAGAGTATACACCCAAAGCCATATAGATTATACGGCTGAAGTTATTATAGAAGTATATAAAAATAGAAAAAATATACATGGGCTGGAAATCATTTATGAAGCACCAACACTTCGTCATTTTACGGCAAGGTTAAAAACGTATGACAATAAGAACATTATTTCACTATGCATACCATGATTGCTAGAGGCGTTGTCATCATCAAAAGCATAATTTAAATTCTGATTCTTATGGCATCGGATAAACATAAAGTAATAGCGGCATTAATTTTATCAATAGGGTTTGTCTGTTACACAGGCTACATCTACTCTGCACTGCCAAACCAAAAGGGTACATTGTCCGTTGAAGCGGATGAAGGAAAATCATTATGGCAAAAACATAATTGTACGGCATGTCATCAGGTTTATGGGTTAGGAGGATATCTCGGACCTGATCTTACAAATGTTTTTTCAGAAAAAGGCGAAGGCAATATCAGAGCATTCCTCAAGATCGGAAACCCGACAATGCCAGCGTATGATTTGTCCGAAGGAGAAACGCGGTCGCTTCTGGCCTACCTCAAACATATTGATGAAACCGGCATCGCTGATCCTCGATCATTTACAATCAAAATGAATGGAACTATCAAACAAGAATAGGACACCGGCTGGAAAGAAATTTGTTCTGTTTGGGCTGTTTTTATTAGCCTTCGGTATGTTGTTTGGCATCATAGGCGGTTTGCAATACGTCATTCAAGGATTTTTCAAACCATATCTTTCCTTTGATCAGATAAGACCGCTTCACGTTTCTTCCGTTGTTTTCTGGATTATTCTGGCTGCTGTAGGGAGTGTGCTGACATTTATTCAGGAACACACCGGACGACGATTGTATTCCGCTAGCCTGGCACAAATTCAATTCTATGTATTTGCCATTTCAATCTCGGCGATATTATTTTCCTATGTGCTCGGTATTTTTGGTGGAAGAGAATATTGGGAATTCCACCCTTGGTTTGCTGTTCCAATCGCATTTGGCTGGATTTTGTTTTTAATCAATTTTTTTAAATCGATCGGCTCATTAAAGCGGCAACCAGTCTACATCTGGATGTGGATGACAGGGGCTATATTCTTTCTCCTGACCTACACCGAATCGT
Source organism: Saprospiraceae bacterium (assembly GCA_037968695.1). Classification (GTDB taxonomy): domain Bacteria; phylum Bacteroidota; class Bacteroidia; order Chitinophagales; family Saprospiraceae; genus Opimibacter. Next base: position 10,129 of record JBBKWA010000257.1, on the reverse strand, counting down.
ACTTATGGTTGATTCCCTATTTTAGAAATAATATCGTAAGTGATATGACGGTCCAGTGGAAGTCTTATGGATCAATCGTCGGTGCTTGGAATATGTTAATCTACGGTTGTAGTATTTTCCTGATGACCAAGATTAGTGGGAACAACAAAATGAGTCAGTCGAAAATTGCTTTTGCCCTTTACTTTACCGGCTTATTTAATTTGATGTTTAATTGGGGTCATCACGTATATACTTTGCCAACGCATGACTACATCAAGCACATAGCCTATGCGGTCAGTATGACAGAATTGGCGATTCTTGGAAGAATCATATGGCAATGGCGATCAACTGTCAGCGAAGCCAGAAAACATTTTCACATTGGGGCATTTCGGTTACTTACAGCTGCAGATTTATGGGTGTTTTTAACGTTGATTCTCGCGATCGCAATGTCAATTCCGGCAATCAATTTGTATACCCATGGCACACACATTACAGTCGCCCATACGATGGGAGCAACGATTGGGATAAATACATTTCTATTATTAGCGCTTGCTACAGATATACTTGGAAGTAAACGAACAGTGCAGCAGCAAGAACCCAGGCGCGATCATTGGGGACTGGTCATTGCCAATGGTGCACTGCTCGTATTTTGGTTGAGCCTAATTACGGCCGGGGTGCTTAAAGCTTCCTGGCAAATGGATGTTGCCAGAATTCCATTTAGTTCAATGATGCTTCAGCTTAGGCCCATATTTATTGTCTTTTTGTTTTCCGGTATTGCCCTTATGGTCGGTTTGTGGATGATATTTTATCCATTCTTTAGACGCCCAAAAAGAATCACGCAGGCTCCTGTGGTGTAGGATTTCTTATACGCCTGGATGAGATTATGGCGTTGACTATTTGATCCGGGCAGTTAATTTGCGTACTTTTTCACCCTCAATAGAAAGTACATGAACGGATCGCTTCAGCTTCAGGATTATATCGTCTTTGTCATCTACTTTATGGCCGTATCCGGGTATGGCCTTTGGGTGTACTATAATAAGAAAAAAGCGCAGACAACGTCCACTGAATTTTTCCTTGCAGAAGGCCAGCTCACCTGGTGGGCCATAGGGGCGTCATTAATTGCCTCCAATATTTCTGCCGAGCAATTTATCGGGATGAGTGGGAATGGGTTTCGACTTGGCTTGGCGATCGCCAGTTATGAATGGCTGGCCGCTGTGTCCTTGATTATTGTGGCTATATTTTTTATGCCCGTGTATTTAAAGAATCGCATTTTCACCATGCCTCAATTTTTGAAAACGCGATATAATGAAACAGTGGCGATGATCATGGCCATCTTCTGGCTCTTCCTCTATATTTTCGTAAACCTTACCTCCATCTTATACCTCGGGACCCTCGCCATTAATAACCTTACCGGAGGGGGAGGCTTTCACCTGATCATGATTGGGCTTGCGGTTTTTGCCATCGTTATAACCCTTGGGGGTATGAAGGTGATCGGGTACACTGATGTTATTCAGGTTTTTGTTTTGCTCATTGGCGGTTTCATCACCACTTATATTGCCTTAACGGTAGTGAGTCAGAAATTTGGATTGGGTGTTGATGCACTGGCCGGCTTCAATCAACTATTGGAATCTGCTCCGGGTCATTTTGTTATGATATTTGATAAGCCGGGCCCTGATGCTAGCCAGGCTGAAATCAGTAATTACGCAAGTCTTCCGGGTATGGCAATGCTCGTTGCCGGTATGTGGATTGCCAACCTAAATTACTGGGGGTGCAATCAGTACATCACACAACGAGCTTTGGGTGCTGATCTGAATACAGCCCGAACAGGAATTTTGTTTGCTTCTTTTTTGAAAATGCTGATGCCCATTTTGGTAGTTCTGCCTGGTATAGCAGCCTATGTTTTATACCAAAACGGTGATCTGCAAGCGGAGATGCTGACCAATGGCGAATTCAGAGAAGACAATGCCTATTCTGCTGTGCTTGGTTTTTTGCCCACGGGATTACGTGGATTGTCGATGGCTGCTTTGACAGCTGCGATTGTGGCTTCCCTTGCCGGAAAGGCAAATAGCATAGCCACGATTTATACGCTTGATATTTATAAAAAGCATTTTAACAAAGTTTCAACAGAACGGCAATTGGTATGGATTGGACGCGCTATGGTCATCGCTTCTTTACTAATTGCCGTGGCGGTCAACTGGAATGATGCGCTGGGTATTGGCGGCAAAGGTGGTTTTGAGTTTATTCAGAAATATACCGGCTATATCTCACCGGCCATCTTCCCGGTTTTTCTGTTTGGCTTCTTTTGGAAAAAAACAACTTCAAATGCAGCTATTGCAGGGATTATAGGGGGAGTTGTTTTGGCCATACTTTTTGATAAATTTCTTCCCGGTATCGCTGGCAATGAAACGTGGTTGTACACAGCCTATCCTACAGTAAGCGGTGGTTTTGAAATTCCGTTTTTAATTCAAATGGGTTGGGTGTTTTTCTTTACGACATTACTGATCATTACAGTAAGTTTATTAGATCATAAAGGTCGGTCCAAGGCCAATGGTATAATCGTCGATAAGTCCATGTTTAAGGTATCGAACAAACATTGGGCGATGATCATTATAATCTTATTGATGGTCGCTGTGATCTATGCTCGCTTTTGGTAGTGAATTTGAAAAAATCCTCTAATAAGGTTCTGATAGATTCAATTTTCTTTCAAAAAAATGGTAGATTAGGCTTTCTTATTATTAATTGCTGTTAGCCATGCACTAAACTATGGTCCATGCTATAATGGCCGTTTTGGTATGAAGATTAGCAGCCGCTGTAGCTTTATTTTTTTAACCTCCCATATCTACTTTATGAAAAACCTCCCATTTTTTCGTTCGCTTTTACTAATGCTGGTAAGTGTATTTTTCGTTGGCAACACCAATGCATTTGATTTTAATTTCAGTGATACAAAATATTCTTCGACTTTAGAAGCTACTGCGCTTGATGAAGCACTGGTTTCATGCTATACGCCCACATGGCCTACGACCTCCGACATAACGATGACGTCGGCGACATTCAATTGGGATGCTGTCCCGGGCGCGCTAAATTATAGCGTTCAGACCCGCGTGCCAAATGGGCCTTGGTTTAACGTCCCCGGCAGTCCTACAGCATCAACCTCCATTAATGTCACCTGGTTTCTTTCCAATACCACTTATGAATGGCGGGTTAAAGCAAATTGTTCTGGTGGAGAATACAGCCCCTGGACATCTCCTGTAACCTTTACCACACTTGGATGGGGATATTGCCTTGCGCCTGCCTGGCTCTACACCACGGGCGTTACCCAAACTACTGCCACATTTGATTGGGAACCGGTAAGTGGCGCATTAAATTATTCTCTTCAATATAGACTCATCGGGGGCCCATGGATCAATGTCCCCGGAGGCCCTTTCACAGATACATGGTATACAATCACCGGCTTACAACCTGCCACTTCCTACGAATGGAGAGTACGTAGCAATTGTGCAAATTGGATGTACAGCCCCTGGTCGTATCCCGCAGCTTTTACAACCTTTGGATATAGCTGTAGCCATCCGTATTGGTTGACCACCTCCAATATTTCACAAACTTCAGCAACACTCAACTGGGAATATGCACCAGGAGCGATCAATTATTCTATCCAGATGCGGGAGTGCGGAGGCGGTTGGTATGATTTACCCGGCGGACCATGGTCGGGTACCTGGCACACTGTCCAAGGGCTGGAGCCCGGTACATGTTATGAGTGGCGAGTCAGATCGAATTGTTCCAATTGGAGTTATAGCTCGTGGTCTTATCCACAGACATTTTGGACCTTTGGAAGTTCCTGTGCTACCCCTACCTGGCCGGCCACTTATGGCTTAGCGCACACCACGGCGACATTTAGTTGGTCCTTAGTATGGGGCGCTAATAGTTATACTGTGCAGATGCGTTTGCCTAATGGCGATTGGTATGACTTGCCCGGTAGTCCGACATATAGTAGTTGGTATACTGCCACTAATTTATCACCTTGCACAACCTATCACTGGAGGGTGAGAGCTAATTGCGGAAATGGCAATTACAGCTATTGGACATCGCCAATACCCTTCACTACGCAATGTGGATATAATTGTGAAGCACCCTATTGGCTCCATACCTCAAGCATTACACATAATTCGGCGGTACTCAACTGGGAACCTGTCAACGGTGCAATGAGTTATTCAATACAGTATCGTCCATCCGGGGGCGATTGGCAATATCTGCCCGGCGGTCCATGGACCGGTACATGGGCATCGATATCCTGGTTGCAGCCAGGCACCACTTACGAATGGCGTGTGCGGAGTAATTGTCACAACTGGACCACTAGTGAATGGTCGCACAGTATTTGGTTTACTACTTTAGGTGATGATGCATGTAAAAGGCCTTCGCATTTATCCACACATGAGATAACGGCGACTTCAGCGACCTTGAAATGGTCCTCTGTATGGGGCGCCGTGAGCTATGCTGTTCAAATGCGGCAAGTCAATGGACCATGGATGGATGTACCGGGAAGTCCATTTACTACTTTATCAACATCAGTCACAGGGCTTTTGCCTGCTACAACCTATCAATGGCGTGTAAAAACACTTTGTGATAATGATATGTATAGCTTCTGGGCCAAGCCAGTTTCATTTACGACTCTCAGCGTACCAACTTGTGATCCACCTTATTGGTTGGTGACAAATAATATCACGGAGACCTCCGGCAAATTGCTCTGGGCAGACATCAACAATGGATCAAGTTATAATATTCAGTGGCGATTGCTTGGGGCAGATGACTGGATCGACCTCGCGGCCGGTCCGCAGTCAGCGACGACATATAATTTAACCGGATTGATGCCTGGGACTCAATATGAGTGGCGGGTCCGCACGAATTGTAATAACGGATTGGAAAGCGATTGGTCTTTTGCTATCAACTTCAAGACACTAGGTCCTTCTTGCGCGGTGCCAACAGGCGCATTTACTTCGGACGTAACAGATACCGGAGTGACATTTAATTGGACAGCTGTGCCGGGCGGTGTTTCGTATAGGATACAGGCGCGCGTACCAAATGGTATTTGGATCGAAGCACCTGGTGGACCGTTTTCAGAAACCTCCGTGACGGTGGAAGGATTCATTCCAGGGACAACCTATGAATGGCGCGTACGGGCTAATTGCAGTAATGGCGATCATAGTTCTTGGACGGCGTTGTTGAGTTTCACAACGACCGGTGTAAGCGATAGTGGAAGTGATGAATGTGATGATGCCGTTTCACTCACGGTGAATAGCAGTTGTCAGAACATAGCAACCTCCAATGAGGGTGCTACGGAAAGTGTGCCGGGGCCGATGGGATGGTGTGCACAAAACGAATACAATGATGTTTGGTATACGTTTACGATGCCGGATGTTCCTGATCCTGTAGTCACGATTCGCACGACAGCGGGTACATTGACAGATGCGATTATGGAAGTCTATCGGGGCAGTGGATGTACTGATTTGGAATATATCTTCTGCGAGGATGATAATACGTGGGCAAATGGATCATTTATGCCGGTAATCTCCATCACGGGTAGTCCGAACGAAACCATTTGGGTGCGGATATGGGGATATGCGGGTACGACAGGATCTTTTAGCATTTGTGTTTTCGATTACGAATCTTCAAATTTTGATTCGCCTAATAGTACTCCTGATGTTGTTTATGATGGTGTCGAATTGAGTGCACCGGTAGTTACGCGTGCAGTTCAAATAGATGCGTCATCGGCTCTTCGCGTATCACCAAATCCGACAAGTGATATCTTGCAAGTCACCTATACGCAGACAGCTGCATCTGTGGTTAGTCGTTTGGTGATGATGGATATGTCCGGAAGAGTAGTGTACGACAAAAATTACCTTGCTGCTGATGCGCCTCAATTTACAGAACAGGTGAATGTGTCGGGATGGGCATCGGGTATTTATGTGTTGAAAGTCGTGACAAGCCAAGGCCTGTTGTCGGAGAAAATAATGGTTGTAAAATAAGGTTACAGGTAGCCTTTTAGGAGCCTTAAGAATTTATTTAGAATACGAAAGGGTGCGATGTATCGCACCCTTTTTGTTTGTTGCTGTTTAGGTCGGTTGCTGTACTAGGTAGCGACTTCTTAGTTACTGCCTTGGCTCAGCACAGATTGTGCCCTGTCACATGACTTCAGAAAAGGATGAATACAAGTATTATTATGATCATTACTATGGTGGGATTATTATCGAAGCAGATACTGTGATCATCACAAATCCGGAGGGGTATAGGCCTGCCAAAGAACCATTTATATTTATGGAGGATGACAGTAACAGGATGTTCCTAAAAATGGACTATGATAGACAGCAAAAAGAGTTGGAGGAAAAGAAGGAGTAATGTGCCAGTTATTTGATTGATGGATTAGGATGTTCTGGGCCAAAAGTTATTGTAATTAAGATCGGGCAAACTTAAGCAGCGAGTTGTAATCTCCTTTGTCAGCAGCTTGTACGGCCCGGATATATTTTCTTCTGGAATCTCCCTTTTTTGATAAATCTGTTGCACCCCATGAAAAGGCTTCTTGTTCAAATACCTTTTCTATTATGATGTCTGCCATTAAACGGCTATGTCTTCCATTGCCATTTGAAAAGCAATGAATACTCACTAAACGATGTTTAAATCGTACGGCGATTTCGATCGGGGGGTACGTATCATGATCAACCCAAAAAAGCGCATCATCACACAAGACTTTGAGGGCTTCCGGAATCTGAAATTTGTCAATACCCATGTTCTTCTCTGTCTTTCGAAATTTTCCTGCCTATGACCAGACATCTCCGAACATTCGTTTATGCAAATTGCAAATAAATGCTTCTGTAAAAACTGTTTGCGCTGTGTATTTTTTACCAATAACCCATTGTATTGCGTCCTCAATGTTCTTTTGTTCAAATTCATTTAGCTCGTTATTAGTAGAAATGGTTTCAATCAACAAGCCCTCTTTCTCTTCTTCGGCGATAGGGGTTTGTCCATCTATATACGTTAGGTCTAATCCCATAGCATTTTCGGCAGGTCATTTTTAAGAATTTCGGTTCGCTCCTCCACGGCGTTTTTTAGTCGATGCTTTGAGTTCTCCTGATCCTCTAATTTCATTGTATTGGAGGTTTTGGAAACGATACGTTTTGCTAATTCCCGGGCTTTACGATCGATCAGTGCATCCAAAGAACCATCTTTTGGGACAAGACCATATACCAGTTTCATATCAAGTGCTTCAGCGGCTTCGCTTAATGTTTTGAGTGTTATACTGCCTTCTTTCTCGCGGAGTTCTATTTCTTGTACACTTTGCTTTGTGATGGATAGTTTATGTGCTAGTTGTTGCATTGACATCCCTAGAGAAACACGTACCGCTTTCAGCCAACCTGTAGGTGGGATGGTGACGTTTGTTACTGAAGAATAGACCTTCAGCTTGCTGTCTAATTGTTGTAATTGTAATTTCCTTTTGTTCATAACGTAAGGTTTTAGCCTGACAATGATTTCACAAAAGTAAGGTAATAACCTGACAAAAACAATAATAAAGTAAGGATATAGCCTGACGATATAATTTATTTTTCGAGAAAAACAAAGTCCATATATTTGTAATATCCTTATAGTTAGTTGGTTATGATTGTTTTTCAGGATTTCAGCAGACTGGTATTGTTTCAGGATGCCATCTGGGATAGTAAGCACTGGAGTGCCACATGGAAAATTTTGTTTGATGGCTTGGAGAATACCCTGCTGAATGGGTTGGTTAGTGGAGCATTTGGGTGGTTGTAGTAGTAAGGATGCTAATACGCGTTAGAGTAATGTCCCATGAAAACATATAAGTAGCTTCGTGGTTATAATACGATATGGGCGATCAAGGCTTTTAGATCGAGTCAGGTCCCATTATCAAAAATGGACACAAATGAAAATAATAGTACAATACAGGCATGTATATTTTATTCTCCTGGGAATACTGTGTCTCCAGGCCTGCAATAATCAGCCTGCAGATAGAAAAGAAGCTGCACCTAATGCACCATCATCAACCCCGGCTGTTGTGCCTCCAACTTCAGTATATGCTTCCGACAAGGAAGGATGGCTGGTTGATCTTGATGACGCCTATGCCCAATCCATTAAAGAGCATAAGCCCATCCTGGCCAATTTTACCGGCAGCGATTGGTGTGGATGGTGTAAAAAACTGGATAAGGATGTTTTTTCAAAACCTGAATTCCAGGCATGGGCAAAGAAAAATGTTGTGCTGCTGGAATTGGATTTCCCGAGAAGAATGCAGATTCCTGAGAAAAACCGTCAGCAGAATGCGGCCATGCAACAAGCTTTGCAAATCAGAGGCTTTCCGACCATCTGGGCCATTACGCTCGACAAAGACGAGACTACCGGAAAATACCAGATCAATAAATTGGGGACAACAGGATATACCCCTAGCCCGGATCAGTTTATAGAGACTATTGAACAGTTTATTCATTCGAAAAAGCAGGGATAAGAATACTTTTTTTTAATCCCTTATCCGCTTGATGCAGGAAGTTTCCTGATGGCGTTTTGCTAAGACCACACATCCGGCTTCTTTTTCGATCTTCGCATCGTAAATTTATGCTCATATCATGAATTCGACTGACATTATCAATGAAATGGCGAAAGCTATCCAACTTGCGTTGGGCCCGGTGTTCTTACTGGCTGGTATAGCGGGTATGCTTAATGTTATGTCGGGTCGGTTGTCTCGTATTATCGACCGGGGCAGGGCATTGACAGAAAAATCGGATGTCATAGCAACCTATCAACCGAATGAGCTTCGCGATGAACTATTGAAGTTGGAGCGGAGAAGGCGCATCACCAGTCATGCCATCACCATGTTTACCGTAGCGGCTTTATTGGTATGCCTTGTTATTGTTGCGTTATTTCTTGAAGCCTTATTTTATATACACCTTAAGTGGCTCATAGGGGTTCTATTTATTATGTCCACTTTTGGTCTGGTGGTAGGACTCAGCTATTTCCTGCGTGAAGTACAGCTGGCCTCGCGAACGGTGCGGATACGGGTGATACATTAATCGAATAACCATGACCCGAATGATACATTCAAGCTATTTATACATTATTTTATTAGGGGTATTAACGCTGCAGTCTTGCAAACCGCAACCCTCGAAGGATACTATTACTGAAAGCCAAACGACCTTAAATGCTAATGCTTCAGGCAATGCCGTATGGTTCGATAATTTTAATGATGCGCAGGCGCAATCCATTAAAGAAAATAAACCTATCCTGGTCAATTTTACTGACAGCGATACTTGTGGTTTGTGCAAGCAACTCAAAACAAATGTTTTTTATACAGTGGTATTCAACGAATGGGCGAAAAACAGTGTGGTCTTACTGGAGATTGATTTCGCCGGGAAGAACCAGCTTTCTCAAGAACTTAATGACCAGCATACGGCTATGGGCCGGTCACTGAAAGTCACCAGCTATCCAACCACATGGGTTCTCGCTATTGCCCATGAACCGGAGAACAATAGATTCAAAGTAAAGCCGATGGGCAATATCGGATACCACGATACACCTGAAGAATTTATTGGGCGGCTGCAGGTTTTGTTTCCGAAGTAGGTGTGGTTAACCCGTTGCGAAAAATTACTCATTCAAGTTTCTTTCAAATACAAAAAGTAATCGCTATTGATCAGATAGTTATGATTTGAGGGTACAAATAAGATACAAGATCAGCGTTTTTCTTTACTTTGAACGATCCGCTCAGTATTTGAATATTCATCTTAGTTTTTTGTTCCCTCAAAAGAACCACTACCACCCTCAGTTGGATGGGGATTTAAATAATCGCCGATAACAATATCAGTTTCTGCGTTAAATGCGCCAGTTCCCATTCCCCCGTTTAAAAATGTCATGTTAAATGTACCAGTCTCTGTTACAGTTCCACTCCCAACTGACCCCCCAGCTGGAATCCCTACAAATTGTACGGTGAAAGTTCCATCATCTTTGACATTCATGGTAAACGTTCCATTGAAATCTCCAGAATACGTTCCACTCCATGAGCCTTGATAAAGAGAGGTATCAGGAGTCGGATCAGGATCATCGTCATTGTTAGAGCAAGATAGGAATGTAAGCGTGATGAATGTTAAAGCTAATAATAGGA
>JBBKWA010000256.1:0-11407 GCA_037968695.1 Saprospiraceae bacterium | reverse complement strand
AATGATATATAAGATAGGTTCTATTATCATTCTCAGGTTGGTTTTAGCAGTTGCAGCGGGTGAATTCTTGCATGATAAAGATCATGAGACCACCCGCTCGCATCTGCGTTTTTTCTGAGCTATTAGAACAAAAAGACAAGTGTAAAAAAATGCTGTACCACCTTTTTCAATATTTGGACATGGAATTTGATCTGCCGGGGGCAGGAATGTTCAAGTATTTATCTTTTAGGGCGGGTCTGGCAATTATACTTTCATTAGGTATTTCGCTGCTTTTAGGAAGCAGGATAATTCGTTCTTTGAAACGTTTGCAGATAGGAGAGATCGTGCGTGATCTCGGGTTGAAAGGGCAGAAAGAAAAAGATGGTACACCGACCATGGGTGGACTGATTATTTTACTGGCGATCCTTGTGCCTTGCCTTTTGCTTGCAAGACTGGATAATGTATATATCCTGATGCTTGTCCTGACTACTGTTTGGATGGGCGTAATTGGATTTATTGATGATTACATTAAGGTTTTCAAAAAAAACAAGCAAGGACTTAAAGCCAAGTTTAAGTTGTTTGGCCAAATTGGCTTGGGGCTTATAATTGGACTGATCATGTTGTTTCATCACGATGTTGTTGTTCGCGTTACACCAGCAGTGGCTGCGCAAAATAATTATGAAGTAGTGCGCACTGTGCATATTGAAGATGCGACTGTAGCAGGAGGACAAAAAGAGATGGTTTATTGTAAATCAACAGTGACCAACGTCCCATTTTTTAAGAGCAACCAGATGGATTATAAATCCTTTCTTGCTTTTCTAGGGGACAATGCACAGAAGTGGGTGTGGATTATTTTTATTCCGCTGTGTATTTTAATTGTAACGGCTGTCAGTAATGGGTCGAATCTCACTGATGGCGTAGATGGATTAGCCACTGGGGTTTCAGCGATTATTGCCTTGACTTTAGCGATACTGGCGTATATCAGTGGGAATACAATAATTGCAGATTACCTCAACATACTTTATCTCCCCAACAGTGGAGAACTGGTGATTTTTAGTAGTTGTTTTCTAGGGGCTTGTATTGGTTTCCTATGGTATAATTCTTACCCCGCCAAAGTGTTTATGGGGGACACCGGAAGTTTGACGATAGGGGCAATTATCGCGGTCATGGCGATAGCGCTCAGGAAGGAATTATTGATTCCTGTGTTATGTGGAATCTTTTTGATAGAGATACTATCTGTAATGATACAAGTGTATTATTTCAAATACACGAAGCGAAAATATGGTAAAGGGAAAAGAATATTTAAAATGGCCCCCCTGCATCATCATTTTCAAAAACTGGGTATGCACGAATCCAAAATTGTCACTCGATTTTGGATTGTTGGGGTCATGCTGGCAGTCATTACACTGATCACTTTAAAAGTAAGGTGATATGGTTTTCCGTGTGGGCGTTCTGGGAGGCGGAATGAGTGGTGTAGGTGCAGCGATCCTGGCCCAGGCCAAAGGGCATGAAGTGTGGGTGAGTGATAGCGGAAAAATTAAAGCAGATTATAAAAGCATATTAATAGTACATAAGGTCCCTTTTGAAGAATCGGGACATGATCTTGAAAGGCTGGTAGCATGTGACATCATTGTGAAGAGTCCGGGTATTCCTAACACCAGTAAGATTATCAAAACTTTACTGGAAGCGGACAAAGAGATCATTGGTGAAATTGAATGGGCTTATCGATACGCTAAAGGAAAGATCATAGGGATCACCGGAAGCAACGGGAAGACAACGACCACAAGCCTGTGCCATCATTTTCTGGTGAGCTCGGGTATTCGCGCAGCGAAAGTGGGGAATGTAGGAGAGAGCTTTTGTCAATTTATCGCTGAGCAAGAAACAGACTGGTATGTATGTGAGCTGAGCAGTTTTCAATTGGAAGATGTGGAATCATTCCAACCGAAGGTTGCGATTTTGCTCAACATCACACCTGACCATTTAGACAGATATGGCAATAGTCTGGATCGATATGCAGATGCAAAAATGAAGATCGCCCGGAGAATGACGGAAGAAGATACGATGATCTACAACGCAATGGATTCTGTAACGGTTGCGAAAGTAATCGGATCAGATACGGATGCGCGATTGATTTCCATCAGGGAAACAGACCTGTATGGCGATGAAAAGGTTTATGTGACGGATGATTTAGTGCTGGATCTCGCCAAGTCAAGATTGATGGGGCGACACAATCAGATTAATGTGATTGCAGCAGCAAGAGCAGCGATTTTGGCAGGGTGCCCAAAAGAAGGATTGCAGGAAGCATTAACTGCTTTTGAAAACGAACCGCATAGGATGGAAGTCATTGAGACAACCAGTGGAGTGAAATTTATTAATGACAGCAAAGCAACAAATGTTGATGCCGTCTACTATGCATTGGAAGCACTAAAAAATCCGGTGATCTGGATTGCCGGTGGACAAGATAAAGGAAATGATTACGAGCCGATTTTAGAACTCGTCAGTAAAAAAGTAAAGGCATTGATTTGCCTTGGATTAGATAATAAAAAATTGAATGAAACTTTTTCGACAAAGGTCAACTACATATCAGAAACTACAACGATGCGCGAAGCAGTCCGTCGAGCTGCTTCGCATGCATCACCCGGAGACATTGTATTGCTTTCTCCTGCCTGCGCAAGTTTTGATTTGTTTGAAAACTACGAGGATAGGGGGGATCAATTTAGAAAAGAAGTAATTGAATTAGAAAATGTATAAAGCCATACATATAGCCAAAAATTTGAAAGGTGACAGAGGAATCTGGGTCATCGTGGCTTTGCTCTGTCTGGCTTCTATTCTGGCCGTATATAGTTCCACAGGCACCATTGCCTTTAAATACAATGGGGGACATGCTGAAATTCATTTAATTAAACACGTGGTCATTGCCATGGTAGGATTGTTTTTAACCTACTTGTGCTATAACACCCACTACACTGTTTATTCCAAAATTGCACCAATTCTGTTTATTGTTTCTATCCCACTGCTATTGTACACCATGGCTTTTGGTCCGGAAATAAATGACGCACGGCGATGGATTTCCATTCCGGGCATCGGATTGAGCTTTCAAACTTCAGACATCGCGTCCATTGCCTTGATCATGTATATCGCAAGGTCGATTTCCATGAAGCAGGAGGTGATTAAAGATTTCAAAAGTGCGTTTCTTCCACTCATGATGCCAATTATTCTGGTGTGTGGGTTGATTGCCCCGAACAATCTAAGTACTGCTTTATTGTTGTTTGTAACCTGCATGACGCTGATGTTTATCGGCCGCGTGCATTTGAAGTATATTTTTCTGTTGATAGTTTTAGGTGCAGCATTTTTTGGGATACTTATGCTTATTGGGATAGTTTTTCCTGAGGCTGTTCGTGTTGCTACCTGGACAAATCGTTTTGGCGAGTTTTTTAGTGGCGGAGATGGCGGCTACCAAATTCAACAGGCAAAAATTGCCATTGCTGATGGAGGCTGGCTTGGTGTTGGACCTGGATTAAGTACGCAGCGAAATTACCTGCCCTACTCTTATGCAGATTTTATTTATGCGATTATATGTGAGGAGTATGGGCTCTTAGGGGGTTTGCTGATCATATTTTTATTCCTGCTGCTTTTTATCAAATGCACCTCTATCGTCACAAGAAGTCCAAAGACTTTTGGGGCGCTTTTGGCGATGGGATTGTGTTTAAATATTGTGATTCAGGCTTTTGCCAATATTGCTGTTTCGATAAACCTTGTACCCGTGACCGGCTTGACATTGCCGATGGTAAGTAAAGGGGGGACATCGATGTTGATTACAAGTATGGCATTTGGGATGATATTAAGTGTTAGCCGATTTATTGAACAATCGGCAGGGGATGTTGGTAAAGTAGTCATTAAACCTCTCGATGAAGATCATCATTAGTGGTGGAGGCACGGGAGGCCATGTATATCCGGCTATAGCGATAGCCGATGCGCTTAAACGGCGCGAACCGCTCATTGACATATTGTTTGTAGGTGCTCAGGGTAAAATGGAAATGGAAAAAGTTCCAGCTGCAGGATACCCAATTAGAGGATTATGGATTAGCGGGTTGCAGCGAAAGCTAACGCTCAAAAACTTATCCTTCCCTTTAAAGGTGGCCCATAGCTTAATTCGATGCAAATCAATTGTGCGCTCATTTCAACCGGACGCTGTAGTTGGTGTAGGAGGATATGCTTCAGGGCCATTAGTGAATGTTGCTGCGCGGATGAGAATCCCCGCTGTGATACAAGAGCAAAACAGTTATCCCGGAATAACGAATAAGTTGCTGGCAAAGCGCGTAAAAAAGATTTGTGTGGCTTATCCGGGGATGGAAAAATATTTTCCGGCAGAGAAGATTGTCCTTACCGGCAATCCAATGCGAAATCAATTGCGTGCAGCCATTTCAAAAGTAGAAGCTGCCGCGCTGTTTGGATTGGATCCGGGAAAGAAAACAATTCTTGCTGTAGGAGGAAGCTTAGGTGCACGTACAATCAATGAAATAATAAAACAATCATTTGATCAAATAAAGGATCGAAATGATATACAAGTTCTTTGGCAAATTGGGAAGCTTTACGCCACAACGTATTTAGAAACATCAGTGGCAAAATTGGATTGCGTTCGTCCTTACGTCTTTATCGACCGGATGGATATGGCTTATGCGCTAGCGGATATTGTGATTGCGAGAGCAGGAGCAATAACTGTAAGTGAGCTTTGCCTAACCGGCAAAGCATGTATTCTGGTGCCATCGCCATACGTAGCAGAGGATCACCAGACGCACAATGCGATGGCTTTAAAGCAACTTCGGGCGGCGGTTTTGATCGCTGATAAGGAAGCGCCGATAAAGGCATTTCAGGAAGCCATCAGATTACTTGATCATGATGATGAGCGGAAAGCATTGGAAACGGAGATCAAAAAGTTAGGTCGGCCGGATGCAGCAGATGAAATTGCTGAGATCATCCTTTCTGAAGCGCGGAAAAACAAGAATCAATGACAGCGTTAAGAGATTTCAGTCATATTTTTTTTCTGGGCATCGGAGGCATCGGGATGAGCGCATTGGCAAGATGTAGTTTGCAGCAACGCATCAAGGTGAGTGGATACGATCGATCTGCTTCTGAGATAACGAACGGCCTTGAGAGCGAAGGAGCAGAGATCATTTTTGATGATGATCCGAAAAGTGTGCAAATGATGCCGGACTTAATCGTCATGACACCAGCGATACCGAAGGACAACAAACTGAAAGCATATTTTGAGGAGAAGGGTATTCAAATAGTGAAGCGATCAGAAGCACTTGAATGGGTGACGAATGGAATAGATACAATTGCCGTTGCCGGTACGCATGGGAAAACGACAACATCTTCGATGATTAGTTTTTTACTCCATGAGGCAGGTATTCAGCATACGGCATTGCTGGGCGGTGTGGCTGTAAATTATCAATCCAACTTTCATTCCGAAAGCCTTGAATTGATGGTGGTAGAAGCAGATGAGTACGACAGGTCTTTTTTGCGACTTTACCCAAAATGGGCAGTAGTCACAGCAATGGATCCGGATCATTTGGATATCTACGGTACGTATGAAGAAATGAAAAATGGTTACAGGCAATTTATTAGTCAGATTCAACCGGGCGGTTTTTTGCTTTATGAAGAAAGTCTGCAGCCTTTGATTGGGGAAGCAGTGATGAAGAAGTTAAAGGATAAAAAAGTGACCGTTCGATCATACGGTTTTGAACAGGGAGATTATTTAAGTACTAATCTAAAAGTAGATAGAGGATCATGGTCTTGGGATATGAAAACGCCCAAAGGAATGATTCACAACTTAAGCCTGCAGATGGCAGGTCGACACAACGTCCAAAATGCTTCTGCAGCATGTGCAGTAGCACTTGAAAATGGAGCCAATGAAGAAAAGATTAAAAGGGCTCTACCTGAATACAAAGGTGTCAGGCGGCGATTTGAAATACGATACAGTGATCATGAGCATATTCTGGTAGATGATTATGCGCATCATCCGGAAGAATTGAGAGCAGCGATTATCGCGATGAAGGAAACGTATGGTGGACCAGTGATGGGGATTTTTCAACCACACTTGTTTACCAGGACGAGGGATTTTGCCAAAGAATTTGCAGTGGCATTAGACTTACTCGATACGCCTGTGCTCATTGATATATATCCGGCAAGAGAAAAACAAATTAAAGGTGTAAGCGCCCAATTAATAGTAGACCATATGAAAAACCCGAATAAGAAATATTGTGCAGGGGATAGTTGGGTTTCATGGGTTGTTGCAAAAAATCCTGGTGTACTGATTACACTTGGAGCAGGTGATCTTGATAAACATATTCCTGAATTGATCAGGCGATTATATAGTAAAAATGAAAATTAGTAAACATCGTATTAAAACATTCATGTGGTTGGTCATATTGACCTCCTTGATGGGCGTGACCTTAATGGCGGCGCGTTTTCAGGCGGATGCGGTGATTACTGGTGTGGAAGCAGAGGTGGTGCTCCTGGAGAAAGGAAACAATCTGATACTTCCTGAGGAGTTTGTCGAAATGGTGGCAAAAAAGTTTGGTCCCATGACAGGATTACCCGTTGACCTGGTAGACATGCGAGAGATGGAAGCATATTTGAAAACAAATCCTTACGTGCGCGATGCTGATGTGTATCTCGGATCTTCAGGAAAGTTAATGCTCAATTTGCACCAACGGATGCCTTTGATGCGCCTTGTAGACAACAATGGAAGGCATTGGTATATCGATACAGACACGGTCATGATGCCGGTCTCCAGTCACTTTACCGCAAGAGTGCCCCTGGTGAATGGAAATTTTCCAGCCACTGCGGATGTTAAGCGCTGGCCGGTAGAAGATTTATTCCGAGTAGCAAAAGTGCTTCAGGAAAATGAATTTATGGGATCCCTCATTGATCAGATTTATGTTGAATCGGAAGAGATGATTTGGTTGATTCCCCGATTTGGTCCTTCCAAGATTTTGGTGGGAAATACAGAGGCACTTGAAGATAAAGCGGACCGCATACAACGATTGTACAAACAAGCACTGCCTTTTAAAGGGTGGGATACATATACCTATATAGATACGCGAATTGCAGGGCAAATCGTAGCCAAAAAAAGATTAAACCAATAAATTTTTCCTCATGAGATTTAAAGAAACTCAACAATCAAAAACAGTCGTCGCCCTTGATATCGGTACGACTAAGATCTGCGTTATGGTCGGTCGTCGCAACGAATATGGAAGCATCGAGATACTCGGGGTGGGAAAGGTTGCATCGGAAGGTGTTCGACGAGGTGTAGTAGCCAATATTGATAAAACCGTGCGATCTATTGAAGAAGCTGTGATTCAGGCAGAAAAAAGTGCCGGAATGGAAATCATGGAGGTCTATGCCGGAATCGCAGGACAGCATATAAAAAGCCTGCAGCACCAGGGGATTCTCACACTCGCTGATGCTGACAAGGAAATTGCAAAATCTGACTTGCAGACCTTATTGGATGATATGTACAGACTGGCCTTACCGCCTGGAGATAAAATCCTTCACATCCTTCCACAGGAATATACGGTGGATGATGAAGAGGGAATACTGGATCCGGTAGGCATGTGTGGTCATCGATTGATCGGAAATTTCCATGTCGTCACAGGACAATTGTCTGCACATAAAAACATAGAACGATGTGTTGAAAAAGCCGGACTAAAAGTATCTGATTTTGTTCTTGAGCCTATCGCCTCTGCTGCTGCAGTCCTTAGTGAGGAAGAGAAGGAAGCTGGAGTAGCACTAGTCGATATAGGTGGTGGCACAACGGACATTACCATATTCCAGGAAGGCATCATCCGCCATACTGCTGTAGTCCCATTCGGAGGAGATGTGATTACTGCAGATATAAAAGAAGGATGCACAGTGATGCATGAGCAAGCGGAGAAGCTGAAAAAGAAATTTGGGTCAGCATTGGCGGAATGTATTGTGGACAACAGGATAATAACGATCCCAAGCTTTAATGGAAGAGATTACAAGGAGATATCAGAAAAAAATCTTTCTCTGATTATTCAGGCAAGAATGGAAGAGATACTGGAATTGGTACGCGTCGAGATTAAAAAATCAGGGTACGAGCGTAAGCTAATAGGCGGTATTGTATTGACCGGTGGAGGTGCTCTCCTAAGCAAAGTAGATTTGCTCGCAGAGTACCGTACAGGCATGAGTGCACGAGTTGGCTTACCAATTGAGCACATCGCCTCTCGTCAGCGCGATGATGTCTCCAGTCCGATTTATGCTACAGCGATAGGCCTGATCATTCATGGGTTGGCAACACCGGAAGTAGTCGATGAGACAGATAAGATGATTAATGCCAAGACTACTGAATCATCTGAAACAAGTGCCAGGACAAATGCTGATGCAGAAACCGATGTAGAGAATACAGAGGATAAAAACGGCCCTAAATGGGTGGAAAGTGCCTTTAAAAAAGCAAGAGCATTTTTTGAAGCAACACCGGATCAGGATTTCTATTAAGCAGACTACGTACCAGAAAAAATTATAATTCCAAACTTAAAAATTCACTCATCATGTTATTTGATATACCAAAAGTAGAAAAGAGCATCATTAAAGTCCTTGGTGTGGGCGGTGGCGGAAGCAACGCCGTAACCTATATGTTTAAGCAAGGCATCACGGGCGTTGATTTCGCTATTTGCAATACTGATAATCAAGCCATGGAGACTAGTAACATTCCTGTAAAGATTAACCTTGGTCCTGAACTAACCGGAGGACGTGGTGCCGGTTCAAGACCACAAATGGGAAAGCAGGCTTGTATCGAATCCATTGATGAAATTCGTGATTTTATCATGGATGGGACAAAGATGTTGTTCGTTACGGCTGGCATGGGTGGAGGCACCGGTACAGGTGCAGCACCAATCATTGCGAAGGCCGCCAGAGAAGCAGATATCCTTACAGTGGGTATCGTCACCCTTCCTTTTACTTTTGAAGGAAGTAGAAGAAAGCGACAAGCGTTGGAAGGATTAGAAGAAATGAAACAGAATGTTGATGCGTTGATCGTTATTTCAAATGATAAGCTGCGTGATTTGCATGGGGATCTTAAGCTTTCAGATGCGTTTAGTCGCGCCGATGATATTCTGACTACGGCTGCTCGTGGCATAGCAGAAATTATCACCATGGAAGGTTATGTCAATGTTGACTTTGAAGATGTCAATACGGTGATGAGGGATAGTGGCGTGGCCATTATGGGTACGGCTAGTTATGAAGGGGAAGGGCGAGCACGCAAAGCCGTCGTTGCCGCACTCAATTCACCACTACTGGAAGACAATGATATTCGTGGTGCACAACACATCCTGTTGAATATTTCATCCGGTAATGTTGAAGTAACGATGGATGAGGTTTTTGAGATAACGGAATATGTACAGGCAGAAGCAGGGTATGGTACTGATTTGATTTGGGGAAACTGTCATGATGAAGCACTTGGTGATCAGCTTTCTGTTACGATTATCGCAACAGGTTTTGAGCAGAATATGATGCATGGAAAGAAAAATGAAACACAAAAAATTCTCGTAGGAATCGATGAGGATATGGGGATCACAACAAAGTCCGAGGAAGAAGGAGACGAATTCGAAATCACGAACGAACGTCCTGTCGATTTAGAGCCTATAATCATGACAGACGAGGTGAAGGAAGAAAAGCCAAAGCACACCTACAATGATCCATATATGAGGACAGACGATGTAGAGAAAAGAGATGAAATACGTCGTTCCCTCAAAGAAATTGAGGCTAAGCGTACACGCCAGGAGTCTGATACACCAGGATTAAATGTTAATCCTAGTCGAATGCAGAATTCTGAGTGGATTGCTGAAATGACAAAGATCCCTGCTTTTGCCAGAAGAAAAATACAATTAGATGACGTAACGCCTTCGTCTGAAATGAAGATGTCAAGATTGACTGTGACAGATGAAGAAGGGGATGATGTCATCAAAGGAAATACATATCTATACGATAAGCCTTGCTAACGTATTAGTACAAGAATTACTTATAGATTTCTCTATTCGTGAGGTTGGTTTAATGGTCTGAGGTGAGAACTCAGACCTTTTTTTTTCCTGCGCATACAAAGCGCAGCAAAAAAATAAAGTGCATCCCTTCAGGATGCAAGGTCGCCGACCCAGAATGGGTCAACCTTCTCTCACCGCGGGTAGCACCCGCGGTGATAAACCCCACCGCGCCTGACCCTGAAGGGGTCGACCTTCTTTCCGGGTGGGTCGCACCCACTTAAGAGTAAAATTTACCGACCCCCAAGACACAATCATTAAAACAGTATCATGCAATACACACAAATCTTATATCAGATCGTCTTTTCTACTAAATACAGATCTAAGTGTATGATTAAGCAAAACCGATCTGTTGTATTTGGATATATGTTTAACGTAATTAAGCGAAAGAACTGCACTCCTTTTATCGTCAATGGAATTGAAGACCATTTGCATATCCTTACGCACTTGCATCCTTCTGTTTCGCTTGCTTCTTTGGTGAAGGACATCAAGTTGTCGAGTCATATCTTTATTAAGAGGAATAGTTTCTTTCCTGAATTCAAGTGTTGGCAAAAGGGGTATGGTGCTTTTACCTATTCGAAAGAGGCAAAGCCTAACCTGATCAGGTATATTGAAAATCAGGAAATACATCATCAAGGAATTAGCTTTGAAAAGGAATACATTAGCCTTTTGGATGAACAGAAGGTAGCTTATGATTTTAAGTATGTTTTTGATTGATCTGCTTAGTACTGCAACCCTGCAGATGAGCAGCGTAAATATGAAAAGGCCTTGTTCTTCTCTACTATAAAGCGGGATTGCACGACCAGATAATCTATATTAAGAAGATCTATCTAGCGCTGAAATAGTTTGGTTTTCCATCCTTCCCTTGGCTATCCATAGCCTTGGCCAATGAGCCTGCTTCTATTCAGCTCAAACAAAATTCAGCGCCCAACCAAGTATTGTTTTACGCAAAGATGCAGCGCCAGCCCCTTTTTTTTGCTAAACACTAAACACTAAACACTAAACCTTCAACCTTCTCCTTTCTTCCTTCTGCCAAAAATACGATCACAGAGCGGAGCAATGGCGCAGCGTTTGATTTTCTTGCTCTATGCTTTCCGCTTAAGCGGAACTCTATGCTCTCCCGTCGCCCGTGCTGGGCAGGATCTACACTAAGCGCTGATATTCTCTCCCGCTGAGTATCCGCCTCAGCTCCCGTCCCGATCCCGTCCCGATCCCGATCAATCGGGACGGGAATCGGGAAGCAGGGTCTTCGCTTCGCTCCGATTTTCACCCCTGCTGTATACGCCTTCGGCTAACATCAGGGTCTACGCTTCGCTCCGATTTTCACCCCTGCTGTATACGCCTTCGGCTAACATCAGGGTCTACGC
>JBBKWA010000255.1:0-4452 GCA_037968695.1 Saprospiraceae bacterium | reverse complement strand
GAAGATCGCTCCAATATGATGTTGATCGCCATCGCACCAGAAGGTGTTTCCTATGACTTCATGAAGAAGAATATGGAGGAAGTTGGACACTATGTAAATGACAATACCGATGGTCTTTACCAGACCTATTCCATGGTAGCCATTTCATTTATCCCTGCACCGGCACCTGTCAATGTCGCCGTCCAAAGTATTTACCTGAAAGACCCTAAGGAGAGAAAGATGAGTGCCCAAGAATTGTATTATCAATATGGTGCAGCGTCGGGACAATTCAGAAATATTTTACTGTTTCCTTATATGCCTCCTACTATTGGAACACGCTATGGTGGTGGTCAGCCTGTGCAATATGTTTTGCAAGGCCCAAGTCTTGATAGCGTGGCCAATGTCCTACCCAAATTTTTGGCAGCCGCAAGACAGAGCGACAAGTTGATGTTTGTGGATAGTGATTTGAAAATCAACAAGCCAGAATTGATGATCAATATCAACAGAGAAAAAGCTGCTTTGATGGGTGTTTCCATTCAGGAAGTAGCTCGAGCATTGCAACTTTCACTTTCCGGACAACGCTATGGATACTTTCTTAAAGATGATCGACAATACGAAGTCATTGGTCAAGTGGAGCGCATCAATCGAAATGACATCGGTGATTTACGCGCCATACACGTACGATCCACCCATGGCAAAATGATTTCATTAGACAATCTGGTTACCATCGAGGAAGGAATCAGTCCTGCGGCAATTTACCGATACGACCAGTTTACTTCCGCCACTGTTTCGGCAGGTCTTGCTCCAGGTGTGAGTCTGGACGAAGGTATCAAAGAGATGGAACGGATAAAGCAAGAAGTATTGGGTGAAAGCTTTAAAAGCTCCTTGGCTGGCCAATCTCGTGATTTTGTGGAAAGCCAAGGAAATATCTCATTCACGCTAATGCTTGCTTTGCTTTTGATCTACATGATTCTTGCCGCGCAATTTGAAAGCTTACGTGATCCATTGATCATCATGCTTACTGTGCCCATGGCAGTTACCGGGGCCTTGTTGAGTCTGGACTGGTTTGACCAAAGCTTAAATGTATTTAGTCAGATTGGTATCATCACGCTGGTCGGCTTAATTACCAAAAATGGAATTCTGATCGTAGAGTTCGCGAATCATTTGAAGGATAGCGGACTTTCAAAATTCGAAGCCGCTAAGCAAGCTGCCGAGCAAAGATTCCGTCCGATCCTGATGACTAGCTTGGCGATGATCTTTGGAGCGCTTCCTATTGCGCTAACCAACAATAGTCGTCAATCATTGGGTATCGTCATCGTGGGGGGATTAATCTTCGCAGGGATCCTTACACTCTTTATCATTCCTGCAGTGTATTCGTATCTATCTTCTTCAAAACGCAAGAAGGAAGTAGCCGAAATTATGCAAGAGAATGTAGAATCACTTAACTAATTATTTTATGAAAACGAACTATAAAATCTATGCGATCGGGCTTCTCTTGACTTCCTTGTCAGGTTCAATACAAGCCCAAACGAATATCTCATTGGTAGAAGCCCTTGGGATTGCTAAAGAAAATAATAAATCATTGCAGATTCAGAAATTTTCAGAGGAAGTAAGTACCCAACGGACTCTCGAAAGTAGAGGCGCAATGCTGCCCACTCTTGATGTGCGCGGGAATTATTCATACTATCTTGACCGCCAAGTAATCTTTATGCCAGGTGCTTTCGCAGGTAATGCCTCAGAGCCTGTGGTGGATGTGGCAGTTGGAGGAAAAAATGCATTCAACACAATGGCCACACTGCACCAACCCATTATTTCCGAGGTAGCAAGAAACCAGATAAAATCATCCAAAATAAATGAAAGGGTACAAACGCAAACAACCAAAGAGTTGGAAGCACAATTAGTGTTAGAGGTATCGGTTCGATATTACATGGTATTGCTGATTGATGAAAACATACGATTAAATCGTCAAAGCTTGGAACGAAATGTTCGATCCTTACAAGATTCACGTTCTTTATTTAAGCAAGGCAAAGCGTTGAAGGTGGACACGCTTAGTAATTTCATCGCAGTTGAAAATATAAAAACCAGTACTTCTTATCTCGAAAGTCAACATGATGTTGCATTGCTGAACCTGAAGCAACTGATTGGCTTACCAGAAGATCAGCTAATCAAACTTTCAGATTCCCTTCAACACGACACTTCGGCCAGGTACTTTTCAGCTGTTGGCAATCTGTATGAAGGCATGCTTGAAAACCGCCCCGATATTCAGCGACAAAAAATGATTACCGAATTAAATAGAAGTCTGGTAAAGCAAACCCAAGCTCAACGATTGCCAGTTCTTTCTGTAGTTGGAGCCTATCAATTACAAGCACAGACTGATAATCTTAAGTTTAGTTCTTATAACTGGCCACGTACATCTTATTTAGGATTGCAAGCTTCTATTCCGGTGTTTTCCGGGAATCGTATTAATAGTCAGATCCGTCAAGCATCTATCCACATGAAGCAATCCGAAACCCAATTAACGGATGCAACAGAGAAAGCAAAAGTGGAAATTGTTTCTATCCAAAATAAATTAATGGAAGCGATGCGAAGACTTGACTCACAGGAGCGCACTGTAGATGCTGCGCTTCAAAACTTTCAAATCATCCATAATCGGTATGGAAATGGATTAAGTTCTCGATTGGAATTAAGTGACGCAGAAATTGCATTGAGTGAAGCCAAATTGAATTATACGCGTGCAGTGTACGATATTAAGATCACCAAATTGGAATTGGACAAAGCACTGGGAATACTGACTTTATAAGTGCAGAAAACCTTTGCAATACTAATAGCAATTCAACCAAGATACACCGCCACGACAGAAGTTATGGCGGTGTTTTTTTATTAATTACAGGAGGGTTTCATCTTAATAAAGAACAAAATAATTATATAAATAACCCCGGGATAAATGCAAAGCTAAAAGCCAACATCACCGTTAATTGAGTCATTGTAAACATTATTTCACAAAATTAAAATGACAAAAAAATGGAAACATTAAAATTCAAAACAACAATAAAGTGCTCTGGTTGCGTGGCCAACGTTACACCGTTTCTTGACCAAGCTGTGGGAAAAGACAATTGGGAAGTGGACCTCAATAACCCGTCAAAGACGCTAACGGTAAAAGGACAAATTGAAGCCTCTCAAATAAAAGTCGCTGTCGAAAAGGCTGGCTACAAAGCGGATCAAGAATTATAGGTAGAAAAACTACGAGACAGTTCATAGAGTACCTGCCTCGTAATCTTGTATACTTCAAAAATGTGATGATTGAAAAAAGGTAAGGTAAAAGCCACCTTTAATGATATGCCCCCATAAAGCTATACACTTAATGGGGGCATTTCTATGATGCGAATTTTTAAAATCTGGTCACATTTTCTTTTTTGATATATGCCAGCTTTTCCTTCCATTCGATTTCATACCAATTGTCTTTACTGGACTTTATTCTAACACGATGACCAGGTTCGACCAACTCTACTAATTCACCGCCCGCAGTAGGTTTTGAAACAATAAAAGTTGGACTACTCGTAATCAAACCCGTTCTGGATCCATCTAAAAAATTATTTGCAACAAAAATCACAATGATTAATAATACGGTTGGCCAATAAGACTCTCGAGTATCAATTTTTCTCCCAGTCCACCAATTTGAAACTACTGAGATAAGCAAAAAGATGGACAATACTCCGACAATATATTCTTTGTACTCAGCTAGAAAAATTAGGAATCTTTGAAAATCAGAAACTTCATAACCTACAAGTACATCCTGACCTGTCAAGCTTTTTATCTTAGTAATCGCTTGGGAATTGGGAGATAAATCATAGTATTTACTCAGGTAGATAGTGGCTTGCTCGTTATCTCCAATCCCCTCCTCAATGAAAGCCATCTTCAACAACATGGAGCTCGAATATATCCCTGATTGGTAATTGAAACGATAGATTTCCATCGCTTCCTTATAACTCCGCTGATTAAACAAAGAATCGGCAATAGAAAGGTCAGATACATCTGCCTGACAATTAAAGCTTTGTAAACAGAGAGTGAAAAATATCAAAAGTTTTGCGAGAAAGATTGATTTCAGGTTTGGCATTTAAATTTGAGTCGCTTATTTTTGCAGTCCAATAACGGTAATGATCTGGCAAAAAGCAAGCCTAGGGAGCCAATTTGAATGGTTTTGACCGCTAAAGAGTGGTTAAATTTTCTGAAAAAATATTGGATTTATAAGATTCAGTAGCTCAGCTGGTAGAGCATCCCGATTTATCGGGAGGGTGCTGGGATTAAGCCAAAGTTGATAACACGGTGTGAATAACGATTCACCATTAAAATAATATGATTCTGTAGCTCAGCTGGTAGAGCAATACACTTTTAATGTATGGGTCCTGGGTTCGAGCCCCAGCGGGATCACAAGTGAATTCAAAAGGGAACAGGCGAGAAGCTTGTCCCGATGCA
>JBBKWA010000254.1:0-3904 GCA_037968695.1 Saprospiraceae bacterium | reverse complement strand
AGCATTTACTGACCAAATTATACAAATCAACCACAAAATTGGGATGAGCCATATATATAATAAAAAGACAATTCCTGCGAGCAATACATTCTCCAAAAAAAATACACAAACGAAAATAATTGCCATTAAAACAAGGATGCTGGTCATAATAATTCCGCCACGCTTTGACGCATAGAATAATCCAAACGGGCCAAACAAAAGAGTCAAAAGAATTCCTATGCCGACTTTTTTAGCAGATTTATCAACGTGATTATTTTCCATTTTATTTATTTTATTACAGTCAACTATTTTAAACTTGCTCTATTATAACGAGTCACTTCCCACATCACTTTCGTCTTTTTTCCCCGACCCAAACAAACTCCTCCCACTCTGTGGATACACCTTCTTCCTAATCGGCTTTAAAACGAGCACCACATAGACAATTGCTGCTATCAGAGGCCACCAATTGCGAAGTACATTGTCCTCCTTATAGGCTTCCAAACCATAGAAAAGAATCATCCAGAATTGAATCTGAATAATGAAACAGACGGAAACTAGCATCAATTGAATAAACTCGTTACTCCCATCATTGAAATGTTTGAAATTGACGTTGACAAATACAATAGGTATCGAGGTTACCAGAATGCCGGAAAGGGCTATTATGACATCGGCTAGGGGCATGGTGGTGTTTAATTAGTTGTGCTAGAATCACAACAAATTAATCAAAAACTCCAAACTCCGGAAGGGGAGAATAGCTTTCCAGCCGAATCAATTGTCAAGGACGCCTAATATTCTGAGATTCAATAGGTCTGATATTGTCCCGGAAGGACCCACTTTGGCCTAAATTAGTAGGATAGGGGCTTATTTATCAAGAACTTCAATATGAAGATGTAAGCTTCCCTGATAATCCCTTGCTATAAAATTCCACCGCCAAGAATTAATCTGATTATTCCAAACATTACAGCTATACCGCAAAGGACCATGCCGCCATTTGATTTTCCGACAGCACTAATGATTAATCCTATAATTGCAATTGGAATATTAATCCAATTTAACCACCCAAAAAGAGGTATAAACGCAATTAGCATTCCGATGGCAGCAATAACCCCGAGTATTAATCCTAAAGTTTTCATAATAATGTTCGTTTGATTTTGGCAGACTTCTATTATTTATTAGTAAGATAATGAATTTCGGTTTTGTTTACTGTTCTTCCATAACGGGTGGTGTATGAAGCGTTGTGGCGTTTAGCCACTATGATTTTATACACGTTGTTGCGGCCAGTTTTTTATTTTCATTAAAAATCAATCGCTTTTTGTCTCAGGACCCAGTACAGCGAATTAAAGTTGTCTGGGAACCTATGAATGTAAAAATCGTGCGCTTTTTTCATTCCGAGTTTAGATTTGGCATCAACCTTCATCATTCCATAGGTCTTAAATAAGAAGAAATGAAAAAATACTATTAGGTTGTTAACAATCACAATGCCCTTTTTTGATACTAGATTCATTTTAATCTCTTGAAGCTTTAAGCTCAACAGGTCCGATGGCCGTATTGTCAAAAGGTCCTGGGTTTTTTACTTTGTTTTTTTCCCAATGTATACGTGTAATTTTGGTAGACAAATTATAGGATTGGCCTTTACATTCCCTACAATTGGCAGAAGTACGAATCGGCTCACCCCAGGAAACTAAAAGGGCACCATCCTTATCGCCGCCTTTGACGCCCCTAAAGTAGTCTCCAATTCCATTGGCACTTAATGCAGGTGCAGGAAATGGTCCGCTAATGATCCCCGTTGCCTGCATACTGTTACCAAGATTAATCGAAGTTGCTCCTTCAGCAATAACATTACATGCTCCCCGTATATCGGTTAACCAGAACCAAGCTATTTTCGGACTTTTTTCATTGGGTTTAGAATCGGATACGACAGCATATGACATATATTGGTTCCACGTGAACTTATCATCAGTGGAATTCCATTTTGCGATGCTGGAAGGGTTGGATTCATCAGAAATATCTATAATGTCAAGTCGGGACTTCGCCCAGTCATTACCATCTTCACCTTTAATAAGGGCATCATAGGCAACGACGGCACCACACATTTTTGTTCCGACGTTATCCTTCATATAGGTATCAATAGATGGCCTTCCATTGACTCTTAAACAAGTATCGTTTCCATCATCAGGATCATTGCAGTCCGGGGAGTTGCAGCAATCGTCTGTTCCCATTCCGCAACGTCGGATTGTACCTCTATAACAATTCACATTCGTTTGGCCATTTTCAAAAGGTTGATTTTCCCTCACACGATATTCATTTATAACCGTTAGATTTTCATCATAAAACCGTAAGCGAATTTCCTTGTTCTTGCGATACGCCAAAATGAGATTGTTGGTACAAGGATTTTCTGAAATAGAAAACTGCAATCCATTCGCCCCTGAAATTATATCTTCCGCTGTAAAGGGGCAACCATAAGTGGGGCCTGGAGCCCCAGAACAGTTATCGAAGGCTCTAACTTTTATTAGATTATCAAATTTGCTAACTGTATAAAAGGTATTGGTCGCATCGATATTTAGAATAGCACCTTGATCGGCTCTTTCTTCCATCACGCATACTGCGGGAAAATCCCATTCATTTGTTTCCAACTTTTCGGGCGTTGTCGCAGCAACGGCAATACAAGATGAATTATCGGGCTTGCGTCCAATAAAATAAAAGTAAGCGAGATTCTTCGATTTCGAATAAGTGGTCCAAGCATCACCTCCAAGGGATGCAATATTCAATTGGTCATTTGTGTTGACGGGCACCGTAAATCCAGGACTTGCATTCGTGGGTTCACCTATTGACCAATTGTCCCAGGTTCCTTTCGCATAGGTAAATCGGTTAAAACCCAATCCGGCGAACCACGCGATATCCCCTCTTGGAAATAGAACAGCCGAAGGAACAGCTTCGAATTCAGAGCTACAATTTATAGAGGCTCTATTCGTGTCGCCTCCAACGATAAAAACAGGCTCATCAATTACCCGCTTCAAACTCACACAAGATACTACCGAAAACAGTACTATGGCCAAGGATGCTATCCAGGGGATAGAGAATCCTGATATTTTCAATTTAGATTTCATTTTTGTTTATTTTTAGTTTAATTGGATACAACGTCTCGGCTATACGTAGTGCGGGATTTCGAAGCACTTCACTGTCAACCAAGCACAAACTTTGATAGAAGCACAAAGCTTGATTTAGCCAATGAACCGCCACTTGAGGGTAGGTGCTGTTATCTGCTGGCATTCTGACTTCTGTTGTTTAGGGCACTTATTGCAAAAGTTGTCGTCTCACAAAATTATTTGTCGGACTGCAACCTTTTAATATATTCTTTCATTTCGGCAATTTCCTTTTCTTGTGCCTTTATGATTGCATCTGCCAACTTTCTTACTTCTGGGTCTTTTATGTCTGCCCTTTTACTTGTGAGTATAGCTATTGAGTGATGTGGAATCATTGCCTTCATATACAATAAATCACCAATTGGAGTTTGTGTTCTGACCAAAGTTAAAGCACTTACAAAAAGAATTAAACTACCTAAAAGTATGGCAATATTATTTCTCTTGTCCTTGTACATCTTTATCATAAACAGTAGCATAATTACCGCCATTGCGGAAATACCTAAGCAAGTCATATAAAATCGTGTAAGACTAAAATAAACGTGGTCTATTTCGTAAGTATTAAAGTACATTGTTATATACATTGCTACAGAGGATGCGAGCAACATCAATACAAATTTCGTGTAGTGGTTTTTACCTTTCTCGTATTGATTCATTCCGTGATTATTTTCCATTTTGTAACTATTTATTGGTTTATGCTGTTTGTTTCTTTTGCTTGCAGATAACGGGTTCTCTTCATATCATGCTACTCCTTATGTTTCCCGCTATCCATTTTCACCTTATCA
>JBBKWA010000253.1:0-40025 GCA_037968695.1 Saprospiraceae bacterium | reverse complement strand
GTTAAAACTGTCCGCAATAGTGGAGCCGTAGTTACGGGTCCGATTCCGCTGCCCACCGAGAAAGAAATATTTACCGTCTTGCGTTCACCGCACGTAAATAAGAAATCTCGAGAGCAGTTCCAATTGCGTACCCACAAACGTTTGATCGAGATTTACACACCTACTCCTAAGACGGTAGACGCCCTCTCAAAACTCGAATTGCCGAGTGGAGTAGATATCCAGGTCAAGCTTACGTAGTAATTTTTCGCAGGAATACCTGCGAATAGAAGAGACGAATTATTGGATTTTCATCTTGCCACTGGCAGGGTGAAGGCTTAATTATAAATCAATCAAATCATCTTACGGTGAAAGGAATTATAGGGAAAAAAGTCGGCATGACTAGCATATTTGACCAGAATGGGCGGTCAATAGCATGTACCGTTGTTCATGCACATCCTAATGTGGTGACACAGGTTAAGACCATGGATTCTGACGGTTATGATGCCATCCAGCTAGCATATGGAGAGGCAAAAGTCAAAAACACACCACAAGGGATGCAAGGCCATTTTGAAAAGGCCAAGACAGCCCCGAAGAGAAAACTCGTAGAGTTTAGAGACTGTGACCTGGCCAAAAATCTTGGGGACCTGGTGACGATGGATGAAATTTTTGCTGAAGGCGAAAAAATCTCCGCTATCGGAACAAGTAAAGGAAAAGGATTTCAGGGGGTTGTAAAACGCCACAAATTTGCTGGAGTAGGGCAGGCCACACACGGTCAGCATAACAGATTAAGAGCTCCAGGTTCAATAGGCGCATCATCGTATCCTTCAAAGGTTTTCAAAGGTATGCGGATGGGCGGTCGTATGGGTGGAGAACGTGTTAAGGTGAAAAACCTCCGCGTTCAAAAGTTACTACCTGATCAGAATCTGATTTTGATTAAGGGGGCTATTCCCGGACATAACGGGTCATTTATCATTATCGAAAAGTAAGGCAGACATGAAGCTAGATATATTAAATGCTAAAGGGGAAAAGACAGGCCGCAGTATTGAACTGGCGGACAATGTCTTTGCTATTGAACCAAATGAGCATGTCGTTTACCTCGCAGTGAAAGCATACCTGGCGAATCAACGACAGGGAACGCACAAGACAAAGGAGCGTTGGGAAGTAAATCGTACAACAAAGAAATTTAAAAAGCAGAAAGGGACCGGTGGTGCCCGTGTTGGTTCTTTGAAAAACCCTATGTTCAGAGGTGGTGGTCGCACATTTGGTCCAAAACCACATGAGTATAACTTGAAGGTGAATAAGAAGGTAAGCTTGTTAGCACGACGTTCTGCCCTCTCTTCAAAAGCAAAGGATGGTAACCTTATCGTTGTCGAAGAAATTCAATTGGAAACACCAAGAACAAGGGACTTTTTAGCCGTGCTAAAAAATCTTTCGATTGACAATAACAAAGCACTTTTTGTAACCTCTGAAGCAAATACCAATCTCTATCTCTCTGGAAGAAACCTGCAGAATACAAGATTGGTTAGAGCACAGGATCTCAATACATATGATATCCTTCGTTCACAAAAACTTGTATTGTCAGAGCAATCCGTAGATCTGATTACAAAATCATTGAGTTAAAAAATTTCGCTGTAACCATAAAGCGTAGAAAAAAATGAGCAACAAGATTATACTCGTCAAGCCACTGATTACCGAGAAAGCCGATGCACTGGCGGAAACTAAAAGCCAATACACTTTTGTGGTTGATAAAGGGGCGAATAAGATTGAAATCAGAAAGGCAGTAGAAGAACTTTATACCGTAAGTGTGGAAGCTGTCAATACAATGATTATTGCTGGAAAGCGTAAATCAAGAAATACCAAAAAAGGGGTGTTGCATGGAAGAACAGCTACCTACAAAAAAGCCGTTGTGACCCTTGCAGCAGGAGAGACTATTGACTTTTTTGGTGATATATAACAGACGATAATTTATTTAGAATTATAGAATTAGGTAGATCATGGCCGTAAAGAAATTTAAACCCATTAGTCCCGGTACTCGCTTTAGAGTTGGAAACAGCTATGCCGAAGTGACGACCAATAAGCCAGAGAAATCCCTTCTTGAACCTATCAAGAAGAGTGGTGGTCGAAATGCTGATGGTAAGATGACAATGCGTCACAAAGGTGGAGGACACAAAAGGCGTTACAGAGTGATAGACTGGAAGCGGGATAAGGAAAATGTAACGGGGACGGTGGTGTCTATAGAATACGATCCAAATCGTACGGCCTTTATCGCTTTGATTAAGTACACGGATGGTGAGAAAAGATATATTCTTGCTCCTCAAGGACTTAAGATAGATGATACGGTATTATCTGGTAGCCAGGCGATACCAAATGTTGGCCATACGCTGGGCCTTAAAGATGTACCGCTAGGATCCTCCATTCACAATATTGAAATGCATCCGGGACAGGGTGGTGCGATCGTCCGAAGTGCGGGTGCATCAGCGACCATGATGGGCCGTGAAGAAAAGTACGCCGTCATCAAATTGCCTTCAGGAGAAGTAAGAAGAATCTTATTGACCTGCAAAGCAACCATGGGGACCGTTTCAAACCCTGATCACGCACTGACTGTTTTCGGTAAAGCCGGAAGAAAACGATGGACAGGACGTCGTCCACGAGTTAGAGGTGTAGCGATGAACCCTGTTGATCACCCGATGGGTGGTGGAGAAGGTAAATCTTCTGGTGGTCATCCGGTGTCAAGAACAGGAATAATGGCAAAAGGACAGAAGACGAGAAATCGACATGCCAAATCATCAAACCTGATCATCTCTCGTAGAAAAACTAAAAACAAGTCATAAGCAGTAATTCATCATGGCAAGATCAATAAAAAAAGGACCTTACGTATTTAATAAGCTGATGGCTAAGATTGAAAAAGCCAATGCAGCAAGTCGTAAATCTGTAATCAAAACATGGTCACGGGCATCAATGATTATCCCGGACATGGTAGGGCATACCATCGCCGTACATAACGGAAAAACTTTTATTCCTGTGTTTGTTACAGAAAACATGGTAGGACACAAACTTGGGGAGTTTTCTCCAACGCGAACCTACCGTGGGCATGGCGGAAACAGGAAATAGTAACATTAGAAGACGTATTAAACAAATATTATAAATGGAAGCTGTTGCTAAACTCAGAAATTGTCCGATGTCTGCTCGAAAGATGCGACTGGTGGCGGATTTGGTTAGAGGGAAGAAAGTAGAAGATGCAGTAAACCTTCTCAGATTTACTAAGAAGGAAGCTGCAGGATGGATGGAAAAACTTGTGCTGTCTGCCGTGACCAATTGGGAAAACAAGACAGAGGGTGCAAGAGATGTAGATGAATATGGTCTGTACATCAAATCCCTTATGGTCGATGATGCAGGACATCTAAAAAGAATACGTCCTGCGCCACAAGGTAGAGCACACCGTATTCGCAAGCACCTGAATCATGTGACACTGGTCATAGAAAACAGAATACCATTTGACGGTGATAATGCCGGCGAAGAAGAAGAATAAACAAGCACAATCGAAACAATCAGATGAATAATTATAATTCAAGATTCTAATGGGTCAAAAAACAAATCCGATAGGTAATAGACTAGGCATCATCCGAGGATGGGAGTCTAACTGGTATGGAGGTCATGACTATGCTGTTAAAGTAATCCAGGATGAAAAAATCCGGGTCTACCTTAATGCTAGAATTGAAAAGGGCGGTATTGCCCATATCGTTATCGAGCGCACCTTGAAGCGTGTGACAGTGACGATCCAAACGTCAAGACCAGGAATCATCATTGGAAAAGGTGGATCTGAAGTAGACCGCATCAGAGAAGAGTTGAAGAAGCTGACGAAGATGGATGTTCAGATTAATATCATGGAGATCCGTAAGCCAGAATTGGATGCGAATATCGTAGCAGAGTCTATCGCAAAGCAGCTTGAGGCACGTATTAATTACCGTCGTGCTATCAAAATGGCGATTCAATCGACGATGCGATCAGGAGCTGAAGGAATTAAAGTAAGAATCAGTGGACGATTGAATGGGGCTGAGATGGCCAGATCGGAAGAGTATAAGGATGGAAGAACACCGTTGCATACGTTCCGTGCAGATATTGATTACTCCCTGCGTGAAGCACAAACCGTTTATGGAAAAATAGGCATCAAGTGCTGGATTTGCAAAGGTGAAGTTTATGGAAAGCGGGAGTTGACCCTAAATCATGGGGCGGATCAGGGACCAAAAGGCCGAGGAGGCAGTGGCGGCGGACGAGACAGAGGCTATGGCCGTGATGGTGGAGGCAGAGATAGAGGCGATAGAGGAGATAGAAAGGGCGGCGCCGGTAGAGGCGGTGCTGGTAGAGGCGGATCTAACAGAGGCGGTGGTGCTGGAGCAGGTCGTTCCGGAGGCGCTGCAGGCGGTCCAAGGAAAAAATAGTATTAAATAACGTCACAGAAAAGTTGGTAATAGTTGTACCTTTGCCCCACTTTTCTGAAAAGTGACCCAATTGGGAAATAATTAAAGAATCATGTTACAGCCAAAACGTACAAAGTACAGGAAGCAGCAAAAAGGCCGGAATCGAGGCATAGCCGGGAGAGGAAGTGATATTTCTTTCGGTAGTTATGGCCTTAAAACACTGGACTTAGGCAGAATTACTAGCCGCCAGATAGAGTCTGCGAGGATTGCCATGACCCGTCATATGAAGAGAGAGGGGATGGTTTGGATTCGGATTTTCCCGGACAAACCTGTGACAAAGAAGCCACAAGAGGTGCGTATGGGTAAGGGAAAAGGAGCCCATGATCATTGGGTAGCTTTAGTACAACCAGGACGTATCATGTTCGAAATAGACGGAGTTACACCAGAAGTAGCAAGACAAGCACTTGCTTTAGCGGCACAAAAACTCCCGGTACAAACAGTAACTGTCGTAAGACACGATTTTATAGAAAATTAATCAAGGAATACCAATGGCAACAAAGAAGTTTATCGAATTAGGCGAGATGTCAGAAGACGACTTGAAAGCTGAATTAACCCAAATTAATACGCAATATCAAAAGTTGCGTTTTGATCATACCATCAAAGGTTTGGACAATCCAGTGACGCTAAAGGAAACCAGAAGGGATATAGCACGTATTCAAACCGAGCTTCGTCGCCGGGAGGTATCCGCGCTGACGCCGGAACAAACTGCTAAAAGATCAAAAATCAGATTACGTCGCAAAAATGCTTAACGAAGTTATGAGTACTAACGAACAATCATTAAAGAAGCAAAGGGTTGGTCTGGTGACCTCCAATAAAAACGATAAGACCATTACGGTTGAGGTCGAACGTAAGCTGAGACACCCGATGTACAGCAAATTTGTAAAGCGCAATAAGAAGTTTATGGCGCATGACGAAAAAAATGCATGTGGTGTTGGGGATCTTGTACGGATCGTGGAATCGCGACCATTGAGTGCAAGAAAGCGATGGCGCCTTGTAGAAATATTAGAGAAAGCGAAGTAATCAATTTATTCGCTTAACATAACAGTGATAGACAAATAACATGATACAGCAAGAATCAAGACTCAATGTTGCCGACAATAGCGGAGCGAAACAAGTACTTTGCATCCGCGTATTAGGCGGATCAGGAAGACGATATGCCTCAGTAGGTGATAAGATTGTCGTAAGCGTCAAGGACGCCACTCCTGGAGGAATAAAAAAAGGTTTGGTATCTACCGCTGTTGTGGTTAGAACGAAAAAGGAGATCAGACGCAAGGATGGATCATATATTCGATTTGATGATAATGCAGTGGTCTTATTGACACCCAATGATGAGCCAAGAGGAACCAGGATTTTTGGCCCTGTGGCCCGTGAACTAAGAGAGCGCGATTATATGCGGATTATATCTCTGGCCCCGGAAGTAATTTGATTGACCTAGTATAGCTTAAGCTAAAGACATGAGTACAAGAAAAAAAAATATCGACAAAAAAACACCAAAACCATTTCTTCGAAAAGGAGACAAAGTAATCGTTGTCGCCGGATCAGATAAAGGCAAAAAGGGAGCTGTCGTTGAAGTGCTTCGCGATAAACAAAGAGTGATCGTTGAAGACGTTAATATCGTTAAGAAACACCGTAAGCCAACACAAACAGAGCCAGGAGGAATTGTTGAAATTCCAGCAGGTATCCACGTTTCTAATGTGATGTTGATCGATCCTAAATCTGGCGAGCCAACCAGAATAGGAAGAAAGGAAGTTGATGGTAAAAGTGTTCGCTATTCTAAAAAATCAGGAGAAATCATTAAGTGATGAGTTATACACCGAGATTAAAACAATTTTATGATGCCACCGTGGCCCCGAAACTAAACGAACAGTTTGGGTATACCTCAGTGATGCAGATACCAAGAGTGCTTAAGGTTTGTATCAATCAAGGTATTGGTGATGCTACGCAGGACAAGAAGTTGGTCGATATCTATCAGGCTGAATTAACAACCATTGTCGGTCAGAAAGCAGTTGCTACAATTGCAAAGAAATCCGTCTCTAACTTCAAACTAAGAGAGGGTATGCCAATTGGTGTTCGCGTGACATTGCGTCGTGAAAAAATGTATGAGTTTCTTGACCGTCTGATTACCGTGACCCTACCAAGGGTACGTGACTTTCAAGGTATCAATGACAAGAGCTTTGATGGAAGAGGTAATTTTTCAATGGGCGTCACCGAACAAATAATTTTCCCGGAAATAGACCTGGATAAGATTACGAAGATCAATGGAATGGACATTACAATTGTTACTTCTGCCAAGACAGATGCTGAAGCATTTGCCTTGTTGAAGGAAATGGGAATGCCTTTTAAAAATCAAAAAACACAATAATACCAATATGGCAAGGGAATCATTAATCGCAAGAGAAGCCAAAAGAGTTAAACTGGTTGAGAAATACGCTGATTTGCGTAAGCAACTGAAAGAAGAAGGTAACTGGGATGCATTAGATAAGCTACCTCGTAATTCTTCAAAAAAGCGCTTGCACAACAGATGTAAATTGACAGGAAGACCTAAAGGGTACATGCGGAAATTTGGTTTGTGTAGAGTGAAATTCAGAGAGATGGCACTAAACGGAATGCTTCCAGGTATCACCAAAGCAAGTTGGTAATTAAATAAGAAAGAACAGAACAGAATAATATATTCATGGCAGTTACAGATCCAATCGCAGATTATCTCACCCGAATTAGGAATGCGCAACAAGCGCGTCACAGGGTGGTTAGTATACCAAACTCAAAGCTTAAACGCGGGATTACAGAAATCCTTTATGAGCAAGGGTATATTCATAAATATGCTTTCCAGGGCGAAGGCAAAGAAGCTGTAATTTCTATAGCGATAAAGTATGATGACGAAACCAAGCTTCCGGTGATTCGCAAGCTCGGAAGACTCAGTAAGCCAGGTTTGAGAATGTTTGTATCGCATACTGAACTGCCGAGAATTATCAACGGATTGGGTATTGCGATTATATCGACATCTCATGGATTGATGACCGACAAAGAAGCCCGTAAGCAAAACCTGGGTGGAGAATGTTTGTGTTTCGTATATTAATTGAATTGACCATTTAGACCTAAACACTTAAAATTTTAGACCGTGTCAAGAGTAGGTAATTTACCAGTTAGTTTGCCAAGTGGAGTGGACATCAATATTGCCAAAAATAATTTGGTGACAGTAAAAGGTCCTAAAGGATCCCTTGTAGAGCAAATTGATAAGGATATTTCAGTAAAACTGGAAGATGGACAGGTCAGTTTCAGCCGACCATCTGATCACAATAGACATAAGGCCCTTCATGGATTGTCAAGAGCCCTTATCAACAATATGGTTGTTGGGGTAACGGATGGTTTCACTAGAGAGCTTGAACTCGTGGGTGTTGGTTACAGGGTTACGAATACAGGCAACTTGCTTGAAATAATCATTGGCTATTCTCACCCGATCTATTTCTATGTTCCTGATGAAATCAAAGTAGAAACAAAATCAGAGAAAGGATCTAATCCAAAGATTCTCCTGAGTTCTACAGACAAGCAGTTGATAGGACAAGTAGCTGCGAAAATCAGAGCCTACAGAAAACCTGAGCCTTACAAAGGAAAAGGTATTCGATATGTTAATGAATTAATAAGAAGAAAAGCTGGTAAAACATCCGGTAAATAATAAACAGAGCAAAATAGCTCCTAGATTATGGCACTATCAAAAACAGCAAGACGTAAGCGTATTCATATGCGCATTCGCAAAAAAATGGAAGGCACTAGTTCCACACCACGCCTTT
Organism: Saprospiraceae bacterium; assembly: GCA_037968695.1. Classification (GTDB taxonomy): domain Bacteria; phylum Bacteroidota; class Bacteroidia; order Chitinophagales; family Saprospiraceae; genus Opimibacter. Next base: position 31,780 of record JBBKWA010000253.1, on the reverse strand, counting down.
CTGTGTATCGCAGCAACAAGCAGATTTACTGCCAATTGATCGACGATCACAGTGGAGTCACATTGGTATCAGCTTCTTCTAATGATGAAGGAATAGCTGGTGACAACAAAGCTGATATAGCCAAAAAAGTTGGTGAATTAATTGGCTCAAGAGCACAGTCCATCAACGTTTCCAAGGTCGTATTTGACCGCGGTGGCTACTTGTTTCACGGAAGAGTGAAAGCTTTGGCTGATGGCGCAAGAAGTGCAGGACTTAAATTCTAATCCAAATTTCAATAAGGATCTATCGTGAAAGAATCAACAGGCAGAGTAAAAGCATCAGAAACCGAACTTAAAGACAAAATGGTGTCCCTAAACAGAGTAGCGAAAGTTACTAAAGGGGGACGTACATTTTCATTTGCAGCCATCGTCGTGGTGGGTGACGGTCAGGGTACCGTTGGCCAGGGACTTGGTAAAGCACGTGATGTCAGTGAGGCGATAGCCAAAGCGGTGGATGATGCAAAGAAGAATCTGGTTAAAGTGCCTATTCATAAAGGAACTATCCCGCATGAGCAATTAGGTAAATACGGTGCTGGAAGAGTACTGATCAAGCCAGCTTCGGATGGTACCGGTGTAATTGCCGGAGGAGCGATGCGTGCTGTTCTGGAGAGTGCTGGTATACACAATGTATTAGCCAAGTCAATGGGGTCTTCAAACCCACACAACGTTGTAAAAGCTACAATTAATGCATTGACTTTATTGCGAAGCCCACAACAAATTGCAAAACAAAGAAAGGTAAGTGTTGAAACTGTTTTCGGCCAGCCTGTAAATGAAAAATCTGAATTAAACGGATAATATAACTGGACATGGCTCAAGTAAAAATAACACAAGTCAAGAGTTTTATCGATCGGCCAAAAAGCCAGAAGGATACGATTATAGCATTAGGACTAGGAAAAATAAACAGGACAAAGGTACACAACGTGAATCCCCAGATAATGGGTATGATTGCGAAAGTGGCACATTTACTGACTGTAGAAAATATTGATTAAGCATTAATCGAATAAGCATATGGAACTCCATAATTTAACCCCGGCACCAGGATCAGTACGGGACAATAAGAGAAAAGGTCGCGGACAAGGATCCGGAAGAGGCGGTACGTCTACCAAAGGACATAAAGGGGCTAAATCAAGATCTGGTTACAAGCAAAAGAGAGGTCATGAAGGAGGTCAAATGCCTTTGCAAATGCGTTTGCCAAAAAGAGGATTTAAGAATCCAAACCGCGATCCATTTACAGCACTTAATCTTGATCAACTCCAGGAAATGTCAGATAAGTTCAAAGTGACGGACTGGACGCTTGAAGCACTTCGGGAGCACAATTTCCTTTCTCGCTCAGAAAAAGTTAAACTCCTTGCGAGAGGCGAACTTAGCGCCAAAGTTAATTTAACCGCGCACGCAGCAAGCGAAGCAGCAAAGAAAGCAGTTGAAGCTGCTGGCGGAACTATAACTATTGTGTAAGCATATTAGGCATTAAGAATGAAAAACTTTATCACCACCCTCAAGCATATTTGGACAATTAAAGAATTGCGTGACCGTATTATTTTTACGCTTTTGATGATTGGTATTTACCGCCTTGGTGCACGGATAGTATTACCAGGTGTGGTGCCTTCAGTCCTGGACGCATTCAATAGCAATCGAGGCACAAATGACCTGCTAGGGCTGATTAATATGTTCACCGGAGGAGCGTTCAACAATGCAGCAGTCTTTGCGTTGGGAATTATGCCTTATATCACTGCATCCATTATTATTCAGTTACTTGGATTTGCAGTGCCTTATTTCCAGCGATTACAACAAAAAGAAGGAGAGTCAGGTAGAAAGAAAATTACTCAATTGACACGACTGCTGACGCTGGCGATTACGCTTGTGCAGGGTGGTGCTTATTTGACCTATATTAAAAGTGTAGGCGCTATTTCTCCTAATATTCCGGTAGGCATTTTCTGGTTCTCAAGCATTATCATATTATCTACCGGTACTATTCTGGCCATGTGGCTGGGTGAAAGAATCACGGACAAAGGAATTGGAAATGGTATCTCAATATTGATTATGATTGGTATCATTGCTTCTCTTCCACAAGCGTTGATATTTGAATTTACTTCCCAGATCAATCAGGGTGGCTTGTTAACGTTTGTATTCGAATTAGCAGCCTTCTTTGGTGTGACGATGTTGTGTATCCTGATAGTGCAGGGTGTTAGAAAGATTCCGATCAACTTCGCCAAGCGAATGGTAGGTCGGGGAAATGCAAATATTCCGCAGTCAGGGGCGAGAGATTATATTCCATTGAAAGTGAATGCTTCTGGTGTAATGCCGATCATTTTCGCGCAAGCCATTCTCTTTTTGCCAATGACAGTAGCCCAGTATTTTACTGAAGGTGATGGTGGCGGAGGAATTGCCGGAGGTTTTTTGAGACAGCTCAATGACCCATTTTCAACAGCGACAGCAATTTTTTCTTTTATTCTCGTTGTTGTCTTTACCTACATATACACAGCACTGATAGTCAATCCACAACAATATGCAGAACACCTTAAACGCCAGAATGCGTTTATCCCTGGCGTAAAACCAGGAAAGGATACTGCAGATTTTATAGATAATATCACTACTAGAGTAACCTTGCCAGGGGCCTTGTTCCTTGGTGCGATTACAATTCTTCCAATGTTCGCTTACAAATTAGGGGTCAATCAGGGATTTGCTATATTCTTTGGTGGAACGTCTCTTTTGATTTTAGTTGGGGTTGTATTAGATACGCTTCAGCAGATTGAGAGCTATTTGTTGATGCGGAAGTATGATGGCCTTGTAAAAGGCGGAAGATTAAAAGGTCGTAGTGGTGGAAGTGGTATGCAGATTGGCGCCAGTATGTAATCTAATTCGCCTTTATGCAGTTTTTTAATTTTCATTCTTTTTCCTTTTGATCCCGATATTATGCAAATAGGATCACGATTCCACTTAAAGACACAGGAAGAAATTGAATTGATTAGGAAGAATTGTCTTCTGGTGACATCAACACTTGCAGAAGTAGCCTCACATATCAAGCCAGGGGTTACAGGATTGCAACTGGATACCATCGCCGAGACATATTTAAGAGATCACCATGCTAAACCGGCATTCAAAGGATATCCCGGTGCTATTTTTGACTTTCCTGGTACCCTTTGTATTTCCTTTAATGAGGTGATTGTCCATGGTATCCCTGATCAGACAGAAATCAAGGATGGGGATATCATCTCTATTGATTGTGGGGTTGATATGAATGGATTTTTTGGGGATGCGGCATTTACTTTTGCGATCGGGGAGATAGCCCCTGAAGTGATGGAGCTTCTTGTAACCACGAGGGAATGCCTGGATCTTGCTATTTCGCAGGCGGTTTCCGGTAATAGACTTGGTGATATAGGGCATGCGGTACAACAGCATGCCGAGGTAAATCACGACTATGGTGTTATAAGGGAAATGGTAGGACACGGTATAGGAAAAAACCTGCATGAACCTCCTGAGGTGCCGAATTATGGAAAAAGAGGAAAAGGCCCGATTTTAAAGGAAGGATTGACGATTGCCATTGAACCCATGATCAATTTGGGTAGCCGAAATGTGATGCTCAGGAAAGATGGGTGGACATTGGTGACAAAGGATCTTAAGCCTTCTGCCCATTATGAGCATACAATAGCAGTTCAAAAGGGGCAGGCAGACGTTCTTTCAGACCATAAAGTAATCGATGAGGCGATAAAAAATAATGCCAATTTGTCCGAAATACGGATAAAAAGATAGATATTTGCACTCCAAAATCAAAAAATGGCAAAACAACAGGTCATCAAACAAGACGGAATAATTGAAGAGGCCTTATCCAATGCCATGTTCAGAGTGAGGTTAGAAAACGATCATATGCTCATAGCCACAATTTCCGGCAAAATGAGAATGAATTATATAAGAATATTACCAGGAGATAAGGTTTCAGTAGAAATGTCACCTTATGATTTGTCCAGGGGTAGAATTACTTATAGGTATAAATAAATGATCCTGAGGTCATTAAAACTGTATTAAGATGAAAGTAAGAACTTCAGTAAAGAAAAGATCCGTAGACTGCAAGATTGTGCGCAGGAAGGGGAGAATCTATATTATTAACAAGAAGAATCCAAAATTCAAACAGCGTCAAGGCTGATAAAAATCGAATAATCGTATGGCTCGGATATCAGGTATAGATCTTCCAAGGAATAAAAGAGGTGTTATTAGCCTTCAATACATATATGGTATTGGAGCAACACGTGCTAAAAAGATTCTTGAAACAGCGTCCATCAGTGAGCAGGTAAAAGTGCAAGACTGGACTGACGACAATGTGATGAACATTGCACGAATCATTCAGGACACGTATAAAGTAGAAGGAGAGCTCCGCTCAGAGGTACAGCATCAAATCAAGCGATTGATGGATATCGCTTGTTATCGTGGATTGCGTCACCGTAGAGGTCTTCCTGTTCGTGGACAACGCACAAAGACAAATGCACGAACAAGGAAAGGAAAACGTAAGACAGTAGCAAACAAGAAGAAAGTAACGAAATAATTAGATTTCATATTCTATAGTATACTATGGCTAAGACACTTAAGAAAACAGCTAAAAAGCGGAAAGTTAAAGTAGAAGCAGATGGAAAGGTATTCATCCAGGCTACTTTTAATAATATCATTATTACGCTTACTAATCGTGCAGGACATGTGATTTCATGGGCTTCTGCAGGTAAAGCTGGCTTTAGAGGATCAAAGAAGAACACCCCTTATGCTGCCCAGATTGCCGCCTCAAGTGCTGCACAGGAAGCTTATGATGCAGGGATGCGCTCAGCAGAAGTTTTTGTAAAAGGACCTGGTTCTGGTCGCGAAGCAGCTATCCGTGCCATTGATGGTACCGGCGTTCGCATTTCAAGAATCCAAGACCTTACACCGGTACCGCACAACGGATGCCGTCCACCTAAAAGAAGAAGAGTCTAAAATGCCATTTTATGGCTCATATAGTTTTTATTCTATCTATTCGAAATAATTATGGCAAGATATACTGGACCAACAACTAAAAAAGCAAGAGCGTTAGGAGAGATGATCTTCGGTTACGATAAGAGCTTCGAGCGTAAAAAATATCGCCCGGGCCAACATGGTAACTCAAAGCGCCGTCGCCAAAAGTCTGAATACGCTCTTCAACTACTTGAAAAGCAAAAAGCAAAATATACCTATGGTGTTTTAGAACGCCAGTTTCGCAATATTTTTGAAAAGGCTTCATCTAAGAGTGGTGTTACCGGTACCGTGTTACTCCAGTTTTTGGAAGCGCGATTGGACAATACCATCTTTAGACTGGGTATCGCCAAAACACGTAGATCTGCCAGACAATTGGTCTCGCACAAACATGTTCTTGTCAATGGTGAATTATCCAATATTCCATCTCGCCGTTTAAAGCCGGGAGATGTTGTTTCTGTTCGAGGAAAATCACAACACCTGGAAATCATCACCGACAATATTGGTGCAAAAGCGGATATCAGAAAATTCCCTTGGCTAGAGTGGAATTCAGATCGCATGGAAGGTAAATTTCTTACTTTTCCTGAACGTGATGAAATTCCAGAAAAAATCAACGAACAGTTAATCGTCGAATTATATTCTAAGTAAACATAATGATACGATCACGCGAGTCCTGTTTTTAGGGCCATGCAAACGTATTCAATTATATCATTCATTCCGTAATTTCCTTGTATGAGTATCTTGAACTTTCAAAAGCCGGATAAAATTTTACTCCAGAAAGCGACTGACTTTCATGGACAATTTGAATTTAAACCGTTAGAGCCAGGATTTGGTCAGACTATAGGGAATTCACTCCGCAGAATACTACTTTCTTCATTAGAAGGATATGCTATTTCTGCTATTCGAATTGCCGGAGTGGATCATGAATTTTCTTCTATCCCTGGCATTGTGGAAGATGTCGTAGACATAATCCTAAATATTAAGCAGATTCGATTAAAATGCACCAGCGAGGAAGATAAAGCAACTGAACATCAGATCTATATCACCATCAGCGGACAGGAAGAGTTTCGGGCAAAAGACATTGAGTCAAAAACAACCGTTTTTGAAGTAATGAATCCTGAATTGCTTATCTGCCGTATGGAACCTTCAGTCAATCTCGAATTGGAGATGACCATTACAAAAGGAAGAGGCTATGTTCCAGCTGAAGAAAATATGCCAGAGAATGCCCCTATCGGTGTTATACCAGTAGACGCTATTTATACACCTTTGAAGAAGGTATCCTACCATATTTCGAATACACGTGTTGGACAGCGTACGGATTATGAAAAATTAAGCATCGAGCTTGAAACGGATGGTACCATTCATCCTGAAGAGGCCATTAAGGAAGCAAGTCGCATCATGATTCAACACTTGATGTTGATTACAGATGAGCACATCACATTTGATGATAAGGTCGGTAAGGAAGATGGCATCGTCAACGAGCATATCTTAAGTATGCGTAAATTGCTAAAGACCTCTCTTGAAGATCTCGATCTTTCTGTAAGAGCGTATAACTGTCTCAAAGCAGCTAAAATTAATTCCTTAGCAGAGTTGGTAAAGTTCGATACACACGAATTATTGAAGTTTAGAAATTTTGGTAAGAAATCATTAGTGGAAATTGAAGAGTTGCTTCAGATCAAAGGATTGACCTTTGGAATGGACCTCGCGAAATATAAACTGGACGAAGAGTAAAATCGCGTCACCAAATTGCAGTTACAAAGAGGATTTTTTCCCTGTGCTGCGGAGTCATTTTATTGTTAACCATTTTTCAACTCGATTATGAATCACGGAAAGAAAATTAAACACCTTAGTCGGACTAAAAGTCACCGCGCAGCGTTGATGATGAATATGAGCCTTGCACTAATTGCGCATAAGCGAATATTTACAACAGTGGCTAAAGCAAAGGCCCTCAGAAATTATATTGAACCTTTAATCACTAAGGCCAAAACTAATACCACGCATAACCGAAGGGTTGTTTTTTCTTATTTGAACAATAAGGAAGCCGTGACGGAGCTCTTTTCGACAGTCGCAGAAAAAGTAGCTGATCGTCCGGGAGGGTATACCCGAGTCATCAAGACTGGATTTAGAAAAGGAGATGGTGCAGACATGGCGATGATTGAAATGGTTGACTTTAATGAGATTTATACCAATCCGAAAAGTAAAAGAAGCGAAAAAGAGGCAACGAAGCCAACAGCTCGCCGTACGCGTAGAGGGAAGAGCAAGGTGGCCACCGATGCTGCTGCTCCAACCACTAAAAAAGCAGCTAAAACTGCTTCAAACGAAGAAGAATAGAAACTTCCTATTATTAAAATATTGGGCCTGGATTTTTCCGGGCCTTTTTTTGTGTCCATACCAATTTATGAATTTCACCTTAGGGGCCATAACCGAAGTCCGATTTATAGGGTAGGATAGAGCGTAAAACAGTTGATGAGCATAAGATTATGCGGAGGTTTGACATTAAATAAAGACTAATACTATTTTTTCCTATATATTTGACCCCCTGAATGAAAGTGTTAACACATGCTATCTGATTCAGCGGCCAAAAAGGCCATACTCCTCTTAGAAGACGGAACACATTTTGAAGGTTTTGCTGCTGGTCTCCCCGGGACCGCTACGGGTGAAATCTGCTTCAATACAGGTATGACAGGCTACCAGGAGATCTTCACAGACCCCTCCTATTTTGGCCAGATCCTCGTATCTACCCATGTTCACATTGGAAATTATGGTGCGAAAGATGCAGAGATCGAAAGCGGGCAAATGCAAATCAATGCATTGATTTGCAAATCCTTTGTTGTTGATTACAGCAGAGTACTCGCAGATCAATCCATTCAGGCTTTCTTTGAGCAGCAGAAGAAGCTGTGTATTTATGGAGTTGATACCAGAGCTATTGTGAGACATATTCGATCGAAAGGGGCGATGAATGCTATAATCTCAAGCGAAGAGCTCAATTTAGAGGTGCTAAAAAAACAACTGGCTGCCGTTCCCTCCATGGATGGACTTGAGTTGAGTTCTAAGGTTTCAACAAAAGAGCCCTATGAAGTAGGCCATCCGGATGCAAAAATTAGAGTTTCTGCATTGGATTACGGTATAAAAACAAACATCCTTAATTGTCTGGTTGAAAGAGGGTGTAAGGTGAAAGTCTTTCCGGCGACGGCGACCTATGAAGATGTCGTTGGCTTTAATCCCCATGGGGTATTTCTGTCAAACGGTCCCGGAGATCCTGCTGCAATGACGTATACACATGATGTGATTAAAAAATTGGTGGAGGATGATCGTCCAATGTTTGGTATTTGTCTGGGACATCAAATCCTGGCTTTATCTCAGGGTATTTCGACCTATAAAATGCATCATGGACATCGAGGCATTAATCATCCTGTGCTGAACACCCTATCAGGCAAAGCAGAGATAACCAGTCAAAATCATGGCTTTGGCGTAAGTGAAGAATCAATCCATTCCCAAAGTGATCGAATTGAGGTCACACACTTAAACCTAAATGATCAAACAGTAGAAGGATTGCGAATCAAAGGGAAGCCTGCATTTTCAGTTCAATATCATCCCGAGGCATCGCCGGGGCCACATGATTCAAGATATTTGTTCGACGATTTTATTCAGTTGATGTCCACAGGGAATTGATCATTTATTCCTGATTATCTTTAAGTGTATTAAGGTTCACGACCATTAATTATATATTTTTTTTCGTCCACTGACGGTTAATATCATTCTACCATGAGTATTATTATAGATATCCTCGCAAGAGAAATTTTGGATAGCAGAGGCAATCCAACGGTTGAAGTTGAAGTCATGACAGAATCCGGGCACAGTGGAAGAGCAGCAGTGCCCTCGGGAGCATCTACGGGAAAGCATGAAGCTGTTGAGTTAAGGGATGGTGATCCTAACCGATATCTTGGGAAAGGAGTTTTAAATGCCTGCCGAAATGTAGAGGAGAAAATAGCGGAGCAGGTGATTGGAATGGATGTTTCAGAACAACTGGAAATAGATCAGGCAATCATCGATATTGATCCAAATTTGAATAAGTCTGAAATAGGGGCTAATGCAATGCTAGGCGTCAGTCTTGCCGTTGCCAAAGCCGCAGCAGCTGTACATGGCCAGCCTTTGTTCAGATATATAGGGGGTGTAAACGCCCATATTCTTCCTGTCCCTATGATGAACATACTGAATGGAGGATCACATGCAGATAACAGTATAGACTTTCAGGAATTTATGATTATGCCGGTAGGGGCGGATCAGTTTAGTGATGCCTTACGCATGGGGACTGAAGTGTTTCATCATTTAAAAAAAGTGTTACAACAGGCAGGTTATTCCACCAATGTTGGTGACGAAGGAGGTTTTGCGCCCAATATAAAGTCAAATGAAGAGGCTATTGAAATTGTTCTGAAAGCAATTGAGAATGCTGGCTATCGGCCGGGAGAAGATATGGTGATCGCACTGGATGCAGCAGCATCAGAATTTTATAGTGAGGAAGAAAAAATGTACATTTTTAAAAAATCTTCCGGGGATAAAAAATCATCTGAAGAGATGGTGGACTATTGGGCAAAATGGTGTGCGAAGTACCCCATATTCTCCATTGAAGATGGACTGCATGAAGATGATTGGAACGGTTGGAGTAAACTTACTGCAGAACTCGGTCATCGCGTCCAAATCGTTGGGGATGATCTGTTTGTTACCAACGTGGATCGATTGAGTTTAGGGATTGAAAGGCAATCTGCAAACAGTATTCTGGTGAAACTTAATCAAATTGGGACGCTATCGGAAACTATTGATACAGTCCATCTCGCAACGCGAAACGGATTCACATCGATTATCAGCCATCGTAGTGGGGAGACTGAAGATGTCACGATTGCAGATTTAGCAGTTGCACTCAATACAGGTCAGATTAAAACAGGTTCTTTGTCAAGAACAGACAGAGTGGCCAAGTACAATCAATTATTGAGAATTGCTGATTTACTCGGGGATTCCGCTTTTTATCCGGGAAAGTCTCTTTTGGGTAAATAATTAACTGAAACCTATCTTATTCGGCTACCATTCGCGAGAGGTTGCCCAGGATAAAAGACCAGATTAGATTATTCTTCTCTGGATTACCTGCTTTTTCTCAAGGGGTTATGTTTGGACAGATCGTTTTAATGGATTATCTTTCGGACTTCACATAAGGGCTCAAACTACATGAAAAGACTTCTTCATCTAAAGCAGGTGGTGGCTAATCTAGTGACATCCGGATGGCTAAACAAATATTCCGTTGCTGCCGGACTGTTTATCGTTTGGATGTTTTTCTTTGATAAACATAACTTCTTTACGCAGTTGAGTTTAAAACGCTCAGTTTACAATTTGGAGAGATCCATTGAAACTTACGAAGAGCAATTGGCTGCTGCTGAGGCTGCGCACAAAGACCTGATGAACAACAAGGAGAAATTTGCCAGGGAAAAGTATCTCATGCATAAGTCTGATGAAGATATTTACTTGTTTCAATAACTATTAGTAGAATTTATAGGATTTATGAGTGTACTCGTTGGAAAGGATAGTCGTGTAATTGTACAAGGGTTTACAGGCACGGAAGGGACATTTCATGCTGGTCAGATGATTGAATATGGAACTAATGTTGTCGGAGGCGTAACGCCCGGCAAAGGTGGCCAGGTTCATTTGGACCGCCCTGTTTTTAATACTGTGCAGGAAGCAGTAGAAAAGAAGCAGGCGAATGTCTCCATAATATTTGTTCCCCCAGCATTTGCTCCAGACGCTATTTTGGAAGCTGCAGAAGCAGGTATTAAGGTGATCATATGCATTACAGAAGGTATTCCGGTGCAGGATATGATAAAGGTCAAAGACTACTTAAATAAAACGGGAAGCCGCCTTATTGGACCTAATTGCCCGGGAATCATTACACCAGGAGAAGCAAAAATTGGTATCATGCCCGGATTTATCCATAAAGCCGGAAGAATTGGCATCGTGTCACGGTCTGGTACCTTGACGTACGAAGCCGTTGATCAGGTGACTAAGGCTGGTATGGGACAATCCACATGCATTGGTATAGGTGGTGATCCTATTTGCGGCACAACAACGCTAGAGGCTGTTCAGCTACTGATGGAAGATCCGGATACGGATGGAATCATCATGATAGGGGAGATTGGGGGAAGTATGGAAGCGGATGCTGCACATTGGATTAAAGAAAATGGCACTAAGCCGGTCGTAGGTTTTATCGCTGGCAAAACTGCTCCGGCAGGCCGGACGATGGGCCATGCGGGAGCAATCGTTGGAGGAAAGGCAGATACTGCTGCAGCGAAGATGGAAATCCTTGCCGCATGCGGTGTGCATGTTGTGGAATCTCCTGCACAGATTGGCGCAATGATGGCCAAAGTGCTAGCCAATTAGTAAATGCTGAGAAAACCAATTCCAAACCTCAATCTTTTATTAACAGACTCATTCCATTATGATTCAACATCAATTATTAGCCGGTAAGCGCGGAGTCGTTTTTGGCGCGTTAGACGAAAGCTCAATAGCTTGGTATGTAGCCAAACAATGTGTTGCTGAAGGTGCGAAAATCACCTTAACAAATGCACCGGTAGCGATGCGGTTTGGTACGATTCAAAAATTAGGAGAAGAATTGAAGGCTGAAGTGATTTCTGCGGATGCAACTTCTACTGAAGATTTGACGGCTTTGTTTCAGCAGTCGGTTGAAACTTTAGGCGGGCCTATTGATTTTGTTTTGCATTCTATAGGCATGTCATTAAACGTGCGCAAAGGGAAGACTTATACTGACCTGAATCATGATTGGATGCACAAAACACTTGATATAAGTGCTATGTCATTTCACAGAATGATGCAGGTGCTCTTCAATACGGATGCGATGGCAGATGGTGGTTCGATTCTTTCCTTATCCTACATCGCAGCACAACGCGTCTTTCCGGATTATAGTGAAATGGCTGACGCAAAAGCATTGCTCGAATCATTTGCCAGAAGTTTCGGATATCATTTTGGCGTCAAAAAAGGCGTAAGAGTAAATACGATTTCTCAATCACCAACACGAACCACTGCAGGTAGTGGCGTAAAAGGGTTTGATGACTTCTTTTCTTATGCCGAAACAATGTCTCCATTGGGAAATGCCAGTGCAGAAGATTGTGCTAAATACTGTGCAAGTCTTTTTTCAGATTATACCAAAGCAGTCACCATGCAGAATTTATATCACGATGGTGGATTTAGCTCCATGGGGGTGAATCCTGGTCTGCTCAATAAAGAATAACATATCTTCACCAAAAGTGCGTTATTCATTGTGCATGAACACTTGGTGCCGTTTTTATCTTTTACAAATTCTGGCTTGGATACTGCTCATACCAGTCGTCCACGCACAGCAACCCCAACCTGAAAGTCCAATTGGAAATACAAGAGAAGACACTATTCCATCCGGAATACTGCCTTTGGACACAGCGGTAGCTTTTACCTATGTTCATATAGGCGACCCCAATAAAATTTATATTGCTTCAGATACACTCAATTGGGAGGATATCAGACATTATCCATTACCCGGCTATTATGCTCACCTTGGCAACTATGGTTCAGCAGCCAGATCAATGGCCCCCATTATTTTTTCTCAAAGTGGTTTTTCTACAGGGTGGAATCAATACGAACAATACTATATCAATCAGGACCAGTTTAGGTATTACAATCAGGAAGTGCCTGTCAGTAAAGCCAAATATTCGCAAGCGGGTCAGGAAAACACATTTCTCACGCTGGACTTTGGGAGACGATTTGCAGATGGATTAAGTTTAAGTGTAGTCTACAACCGCATTAATCAAATCGGGATTTTTAATAATCAGCGACAAAAGGATACAGCGTTTGGCGTAGGCGTCTGGCATGATGCACCATCCGGCAAATACGATGCCTTTTATAATTACACGTCCAATGCGGCCGTAGTAGAAGAAAATGGCGGAGTAACAGAGACAGATTCGATAGGGCTACCTAATTGGCCGGATATGTCTATTCCAGTGAATATCCTTACAGGAACAACAAATCACAAACACAGAACATTCCTGACTAAACAGATACTTCACCTGACTCCTGATTCATCAGATTTTGGTTTCGATCTTTGGTTAAGAGGTTCATTTTCTACAGGGCTATTCAAGTATGTGGATGAGTCAGCTAAAAATGCAGCGGCATATTATGGCCCTGAATATTATTTTGATGAACGGGGCATTCGACAATACACTTTCCTCCGGGAAAATGAATGGACGTTTGGTGTCAGTCTGCCATGGCGAAAGGCAAATTCAACGTTAAATGGATCGATTCGATACAGAGGCATCGATCTCCAGCAAGAGCCAACAAAGAAAAAAATTACGGAGTTTTATTTGGCAGCCAATGGGTTATTCAATTGGATTAAACCATTGGTGCTCCAAGGAGGATTTACGATCGGCCTTGGACAGGCAGAAGGGGTGTTTTCCTTTAATGCACGAGGGGATCTTAATGTAGGTCCTTTAGGGTATATGCGGGGAAACTGGGTATTATCGTCAAGAAAACCTTCATTAATAGAATCCACTTTTTACATCAACCAGCAAAATGTTTATAACGAAGAATTCCAGAACCCCTTGATGAGTGATTTGGGCGTAACCTGGGATTATGAAAAGGAGGGATTACAGGTAGGCGCACATTGGATTGTGTATGATAACTACATATACTTTGATTCTGTTTCCTTTCCTCAACAAGTAGACGAATCTTTTTCCTTACGTCGATTTGCGCTAACCAAAACTTTTGATTTTAATTCCTTTGGTATAAAAGGAAGTTTATTTTGGCAGCCAGACCCTCCTGAAAAATTGGCATTGCCTAAACTTTGGTATACCGCTAGTGTATATGGTAAGATTAAAATTTTAGACCGAAAAGTGACCTTGATACCAGGAATCGATGTGACGTATAATGATGGTTTTACAGGTATTTCCTATTTCCCTGTAAATGGTCAATTTAAGTTAACGGATGGGGCACGTATTCCGAACTATTTCCGCCTTGATGTGGGTATGGGATTGCAGATTAAGTTCATCAAGGTGTTCGTTCGCATAGAGGATTTCGTTGGATTATTTGATAAGCGCGTGCTGTATCAGGCGGAAATTTATCCACACTACCGAGGGTATTTCAGAATTGGTGTGGAAGCCTCTTTCTTTAATTGATCTAAAATTTTCGGTCATGGCGTATTGACCGCAACCTTTTCTTTTTGTATTAGTTTATATCAACGAATTATTTTGCTTAATTTTAGGAACAACACCCTTCTAATGAATAAGTATTTCCTTTCTATTTCCCTTATTTTGGCCTTAAGCCTTTGGTCGGAATCAAGTGCTGCTCAGGCAGACAAAGCCAATCGCCCCAGTCCTTTTGTGCAAATCGAAGGAACCATTGATCAAGCGGTGGTCGTGATTCAATATTCTGCTCCTGCCGTAAAAGGACGGACCATTTGGGGGAGTTTAGTGCCCTATGATAAAGTATGGCGGACGGGTGCCAATGAAGCAACTACTTTTGAGGTATCCGAAGATTGCCTGATTCAGGGAGAACTTCTGCCTGCCGGAAAATATGCTTTGTTTTCCATTCCGGGTGAAACGGAATGGACCTGGATTTTTAATGAAGTTTGGGATCAGTGGGGGGCTTTTAAGTATAATGAAAGTAGTGACGTACTTCGCGTAAAAAGCACGCCAGAATTCTCTCCAGTTTTCCACGAGCAATTGACTTTATCCATTGAGGAAAATACTATTTCGCTTTCCTGGGATAATCTTCAAATCAAGCTCAACTAATTACCCTTATAGATTACTTTTATTGGTCTTGTTTTTATCCATGGTGGTGTCCATGAAAGATGAAGAGGGCAATGCCTCTTTTGTCAAAACAAAACATGAAATAAAAGGATGAATTACAGCGTGTAATTTGGACTGAGTTGCTCATCCGCCTGAGCATAGAAATCATTAATATATTCTACTATCTCATCCGGATCGTCCATGATCGGAATCAAATCCAAATCTGCACGATTGATATTGTTTTCTTTTTCGAGCATGACTTCAAGGATCCACGCTTTCAACCCCGACCAAAATTCTGTTCCAACAAGGATCACAGGGACACGGGATATTTTTTTTGTTTGAATGAGGGTCAAAACTTCAAAAGCTTCATCTAAGGTGCCAAATCCTCCCGGTAAGACTACAAATCCCTGGGCATATTTTACAAACATAACTTTACGTACAAAAAAGTACCTGTGACTTAAGTTTTTATCATAATCGATATACGGATTATGTGATTGTTCAAATGGAAGGTCAATATTTAAGCCGACAGAGACACCGCCTTGAATGCTTGCTCCTTTGTTACCGGCCTCCATGATGCCCGGCCCACCTCCTGTGATAATGCCAAAACCGGCATCCGTCAATTTCTTGGCAATGGTCACTGCTTTTTGATAGTGTGGGGAATCTGGCTTTGTTCGTGCACTTCCGAATATGGAGATGCATGGACCAATGCGGTTGAGTGATTCAAATCCATCGACAAATTCAGCGATTACCTTGAACATCGTCCAGGCATTTTCACCCTTCAGTTTTGTCCATTGCTTCATTAGACGTGGAGGAATTCCTTCGGACATCTTTATTTAATTGTTTGAATAAACTTTACGCTTAAAAAAAGTACACTGTTAACCAACAGAAGATTGGTAGTTGGTATATTCTTCTTCTATATATTTCTGTAAGTCTTTAAGATCAGTAAATCTGGAAAGGACCTCCTTCATTTCAAGGGCAGATTGCGCAGTAGGCAACACAAATTTTTCCACATCCTGCGAAGAAATTGTTTTTCCGCCAAGAATAATTAGGCGCTCTACTACATTTTTTAATTCGCGAATATTTCCAGTCCAGGGTAGGGACTGTAATTTCTTGATTGATTTGCTATCAAACTGTTTTTCAGGTATGCCGTAATCTTTGCAAATCTCCTCACAGAAATGATTAATCAATTGCGGGATATCTTCTACCCTGTCCTTTAAAGGGGGGACATCAATGATGATGACAGCCAATCGATGATATAAATCTTCTCTAAAACGACCTGCGTTAATCAGTTTACGTAAATCCTTATTGGTTGCGGCAATGACGCGCACATCCACCCGTATTTGCTTTTCGCCCCCAACACGAACGATTTTGTTTTCCTGCAGGGCACGCAATACTTTGGCTTGCGCTGAAAGGCTCATATCCCCAATTTCATCGAGAAAGATAGTGCCTCCATTAGCCATTTCAAATTTTCCTGTACGTTGCTTTATGGCTGAGGTAAAGGCGCCTTTTTCATGGCCAAATAATTCGCTTTCAATAAGCTCGGATGGAATTGCAGCACAGTTTACTTCGATGAGCGGATGCTCGTTTCTGTTGCTCTTTTGGTGGATCCAGTGGGCTACTAATTCTTTACCAGTTCCGTTTGGTCCTGTCACCAACACCCTTGCTTCTGTAGGTGCTACAAGGTCAATAGTATCCAGGATTTGTCCAATACACTTTGATTTGCCAACCATAGGTTGAGATCGTGAATTGGTTACTTTTGTCTGAAGTACTTTGCGTTCAGTAATTAATTCTGACTTATCCATTGCATTTCGCAGCGTAATCAACAATCTGTTGAGATCAGGCGGCTTGGATATAAAATCAAATGCACCTTTTTTTACGGCTTCAACAGCTGTGTCAATGGACGCATGACCAGAGATCATCACAACGGGTGTCTCTCTGGCGATTTCCTGTATTCTGTCGAGTGCATCCATGCCATCGAGTTTTGGCATTTTAATGTCCAGAATGATCACGTCATAACTGTTCTGCTTGACCTTGACCAGCGCTTCCATACCATCTGAGGCCTCATCAACCTGGTATTTTTCGAATTCAAGGATGTCACGGAGCGTATGACGGATACTTCGTTCGTCATCAACAATAAGAACTTTTGACATTTGCTGTGTGTGTTAGTTGTAAAATATATAAGGATTTATTATCAAATATATAACATTGATAGAAAATAGTTTATACTTTATGAAAAATAATATATGTTTTTACCCATTTATCTTGCCATTTGAGGTCAATACACATCGGGACACAGCATTTTAATAGTGTTTTACCACTGTAGATTCGAAGGATTGAATCCATATAAGCTGATGAGGCTCTATGGCGGTGGAACTAGGGCTGAGGCTTAGAAAGGTTGGAAAGTGTGATATAGGCCATCAAACCCATCCCGGATTCCAATGCTACCTCATTGATGTCGAATCGATTAGAATGGACAGGGAAGTTCTTTTTCGGATCCCCCCAGCCGGTTCCTAAGCGATAGAATGACGCTGGCGCTTTTTGAGAATAAAATGCAAAATCCTCTGAAGTCATTCTTAGCGGAAGCTCATGTACTTTGTCTTCCCCAAGATAATCGATCGCAGCAAGCCTGCATTGAGTAGTGATTTGATCATTATTGATCAGGCACGGATAGCCGATAATTATTTTTACTTCAGCAGTACACCCGGAAGCTTCACATGTTTTTTCTACTATAGTGCGGATACGCTTATGGGTTTCAGTTCGCCAGTTTTCATCCATTGCGCGAAATGTTCCCTCAAGATGTACTTTATCTGGTATAACATTGGTCGCGCCACCTTCCGTATTTATTTTTCCAATGGTCAAAACACCTGGCAGAAAAGGGTCGATGCTACGGCTTATAATTTCTTGTAAGGCAGTGATCACTTTCGCAGCGGTTACAATAGGATCTATACATAGATGCGGCGTTGCGGCATGCCCCCCTTTGCCCTTGACAGTGATATAAATCTCGTCTGCAGAGGCCATGTATAAGCCACTCCTAAATCCAACATGTCCGGCATCGAGTGGGGGATGAACATGTTGACCAATAATCCAATCCGGCACCCCCTCCTTAAATAAACCCTCTTCGATCATGATCGAGGCCCCTCCTGGCAGTTTTTCTTCACCAGGTTGAAAGATTAGTTTAATGGACCCATAAATCGCATGCTTGTGCTGCTGTAAGATGGCTGCAGCGCCAAGAAGACTACTGGTATGTACATCGTGGCCACATGCATGCATGACACCCGGATGAATTGATTTATAAGCAACCTCGTTATGCTCTTCTATAGGTAATGCATCCATATCTGCCCGCAGCATAACAGCAGGGCCAGCATGCCCTCCTTGTATTGTTGCCACGATACCAAATCCGGCCCAATCGGTCGTGAAAGGTATTCCATGTTTAGTTAGAAATTCAGCCACTTTTCCACTGGTCCGTTTTTCTTTAAAGGAAAGCTCCGGATGCTGATGCAGGTCTTGCCGGATGGCGACTATTTCAGGGAATAGGTTTTTTGCTGCGCTTTTTACTTGGGTGATAAGTTCTGTGGCCATGACGCTAAAAGGTTTGTCCTGTCTGCTTTAACTGCGATAATAGTATGGAGAGATCAGTCGTCCAATGATAATCACGAGCATAAACATAATGAATGTGTTGAAGCCTTCTATTTAAATCTGTTTTTTCTTCGGGGTAGGCGGGGCATAAAATACCCGGTAATAAGGGAGGAAGTGATTTTATCATCGGCTCCTTTGGATAATAGGAGACCCATGTGCGTTTTCCGACTAGAACCTGAAAGCTATGTTTTATGCATGCGCCTGGATTAGGAACGAAAAATATAAGTATAGGAAATCCAATGAGCAGTGATAAGGAAGAGAATACATCAAAAATGCGCTTCGTGCGTCTTGAAGCTGGATCAGAAAGGTTAAAGTGAATTTGGACCGCATACGATTCTCCAGCAATATCTTTGCCCATGCTGCCAACTATATTCATCGTGGTGGATGCGGCTAGCATATATCTTAAGGATGGGCCCAATCGAGACATCGTTCCTGTAAACACAGAAAAGGGAACATCCTGCGCTGAAAATATTATTTCCTTTGCCTGGTACACCCTGACTAATTCTTCAAGCTGGCCTATATGGCCAAGCAATCGATCGGGAGGATTTGAAGCATCGGTAGAAGGCG
This sequence comes from Saprospiraceae bacterium, assembly GCA_037968695.1. Classification (GTDB taxonomy): domain Bacteria; phylum Bacteroidota; class Bacteroidia; order Chitinophagales; family Saprospiraceae; genus Opimibacter. The sequence continues at coordinate 12,753 of JBBKWA010000253.1, read as the reverse complement.
CTACAATACCAAGTATATCGATATGATCTTTTGAGCGGTTGATTAGTTCTTTGATTCTGGCGGTTTCATCTACTCCAGCAACAATAATGGCTTTACGATTTGATTGGTTCGTCAAATCTTTGCTATTCCATGGATTCAATCTGGATCGTGTGATCAGGAGTATTACGCCAAATACTATAGACCCAAGAATAATAACCATTCTTGAGCTTCGAAGTTCTGTAGGAAGGATCGCGTATAAAACAAGCACCATCAATGAGCCTGAAAAAAAGCCAAGCCAGGAGTCCTTTTGCTTTAACGGTTTATCGTAAGCTCCATTCAAGTACATGGCCAAAATTATAATGAGCGTATAGACCGGAATATTAAAGTAATAAGTTGTTGGTTTAAAATAATTAAATGTCTCAAAATAATACCAGGTCCAAATTTTGCTGACCACAAAAAATGAACTAAAAAGGAGTATACTATCAAGCACAACAGGCCACCATCGCGTCAAATTTTGCCGAACAAGTTGTAAAACGCCATGAAAATAAATCGCCGTTTTAATTAAATATTTTTGACCGCTAAACGCAGGATGTTTTTGAGTAAAAATCAGCATAGCCTGATAGAAGGTCAATACATAGTTGAGTGTTGATTTTTTCGTTGATTCCCCTTTGTAGTGAATGATACTCGTTGTAGGTAGATAGTAAATAGAATAGCCAGCTTTAGTAATTCGATAGGAGAGGTCAATATCCTCTCCATACATAAAAAAATCTTCATCCAGATAGCCTGACTGATCAAGTGCTTCTTTTCGCATAAACATAAATGCGCCACACAAAACTTCTACTTCAGCTGTTTCATTTTCACCGACATGCCCTTGGTAATATTTATTCCAGATTTTTGATTTTGGAAACAACCTATATAGCCCCGTCATTTTCATGAATGAGGTGCTGAGGGTGGGTAACCCTCTTTTTGATTCAGGTAAAAAGCGACCTGTGCCATCCAACATCTTTACACCAATAGCGCCAGCCTTTGGGTTATTCTCCATAAACGTAAGACAAGTAGAGAAGGTGTCTTCAGACACGACGGTGTCTGGATTGAGAAGGAGGACAAACGAACCATTTGAAATATGTATTCCCTGATTATTCGCTTTGGCAAAGCCTCGGTTGTCATCATTGGCAATTAATCTGACATCAGGATAGTGCGTTTTTAGAAGTACAGGCGTGCCATCTACGGAAGCATTGTCGACCACTATTATTTCACCGTCAAGACCTTTCATAGCTTGCCGGATAGACCGAAGGCAGTTATCTAAAAAAGGATAAACATTATAACTGACGATGATTACAGAGAGTCTCAATAATAGGGTAGATTAGGCATTCTCAGTCAATTCAATATTTGTTCTTGCAACGATAGAGCGTCCGAGGGTCAACCCATCAGCATATTCCAGTTCGCCCCCAAAGGAAACGCCTCTGGCGATTAGACTGATTCTTACCGGGTATGTTTTGAGGAGTTTGCTGAGATAAAAAATAGTGGTTTCACCTTCTATGGTGGGACTGATGGCCATGATAACCTCTGTTACCTCCCCTATGGCAATCCGCTCGATCAGATCAGGGATCTTTAAATCCTGAGGTCCGATATTGTCAATAGGAGAAATGATTCCTCCCAGGACGTGATACAAACCGTGATATTGTCCTGTATCCTCAATAGCCATTATATCCCGCTCAGATTCGACGATACATAAGGTATGTTGATGGCGGGATTGATCACTACATATCCCACAGAGATCTGTATCAGATAAGTTGTGACAGGTTTTGCAGTTTTGAATATGCTCACGAATGCCATTTAATCCTTCCATTAAATCAGGCAGGATGGTGTGCTTGTTTTTAAGTAAAAACAAAGCGATACGCAAGGCGCTCTTGCGCCCTATACCAGGCAGCTGCCCAATAGTCTTAATGGCATATTCGAGATGACGGGAGGAGCTCTGTGACATGTAAGCTTCAAATTTGTTAAAAACACTATTTTTAATCTGTAACGCCTGACTAAAGTAGCATGGCTACCGGATTTTCAAGGAATTGTTGTAAGGTAGATAAAAACTTAGCACCTGTAGCTCCGTCAATAACCCGATGATCACAGGAAAGGGTCACTTTCATCACTTTTGTATTACTGACTACACCCTCTACAAGTTTCAACTCATCCGTAATAGCGCCAACAGCGAGGATAGCAGCATCCGGAAGATTTATTATTCCTGTAAATTCTTCAATACCAAACATCCCTAGATTAGAAACAGTAAATGTATTACCCTGCATTTCCTGAGGCTGAAGTTTTTTATTGCGCGCTTTTTCTGCCAGCGTGGCAACATTGCGATTAATATCTTTTAGCCCCATTTGATCTGCAGCAAAAAGAACAGGTACTAATAAGCCCTCATCAACAGCAACAGCGACGCCAATGTTGATATCTTTATTTACCCTGATCTTATCTCCCAACCAGGAAGAATTTATTGCAGGGTGTTGGCGAAGAGCAGCACTACATGCCTTAATGATGAAATCATTAAATGAAATTTTAGTATCAGGCTGTGCATTAATTAGCTTACGCGCTTCACTCAGTTTATCCATATTTATCTTCATTGTGAGATAAAAATGGGGAGCGGAATACTTGCTTTCAGCAAGTCTTCGAGCAATTGTCTTTCGCATCTGCGACACAGGTATTTCGCCATATTGTGGTGCAGCCGGAGGGGTATTTGCAGCCATCGGCTTTGCAGTTGCATCGGAAGCATAATTTTCAACATCTTTTTTGACGATTCTGCCGCCATCTCCTGTTCCGGTAACCATGGATAGATCTATTCCCGATATTGAAGCAATGGACTTTGCCAAAGGAGAAGATTTGATTCGCGTTTCACCGGACTCCGCCATCGCTGGCTGGGTGATCTTGCTATCTGTTGATTCATTCGTGGTGGGCTCTTTTGGTTGGGGTGGAGTAGGATCGCTATTTTTTTCAACAACGGACTCTTTGGCCAGGATTTCCTTATAATCCTCTCCTTTCTCTCCAATGATCGCGAGTACATCATTGACGGGAACCATGCCTTCTGCGACGCTGATATATAATAAGTAGCCATCATGAAAACTCTCCAGCTCCATGGTCGCCTTATCAGTTTCTACTTCTGCCAGAATATCTCCTGAAGAAATCTTATCGCCAACTTTTTTTAGCCACCCAATGATATTGCCCTCTTCCATTGTGTCACTTAATCGGGGCATTCTGATTATCTCTGCCATTATCTTTATTATAGTTTATGGGTAAATTTACGGATATACTATTGTAGCTAGTGAATTAGAAGGTGTAAAAAATCAAAAGCCCCGAACCATAAATGGTTTGGAGCTCTTGAATACACAAAAAATCTATCTCAAATAACCCTATACAATTAATAAGACTAATACCCTGAGTTGTAATTGCCAGAAAATTTAGAACCTGATCTGGCTGAGCCAGGGGTGTTTTTTCCAGCTTCCGGTCCTTCCGGACGTTCCATGTCGGTATTAGTCGAAGTCGCCACATGAAATTCCACACGGCGATTCATATAATGTTTTAACTCATCATTAGTCGATGTGTTATAACCATCTTTTAAATTAGCAACTAACGGAGATTCTTCTCCACCAAAATTGAGTACAAAGCGGTTGCGTGGAATGTTATAATTCGTCACGAGAAAATTAATCGCTTCTTTAGCTCGGTTATAAGATAACACATTATTGTAATCAGTTGGGCTGCGATTGTCCGCAAAGCCATTGGCGACAACCTTTACATCAGGATGTGAACGCATGACTGAAGCAATGTTATGTAGAGCACCATAAAATTCAGGCTTGATGTAGTATTTGTTTAGATCAAAATGGATCATTGGCAAGAACCAGTTAAGGTTTGATTCCATGGCATCAGTTCGCTGATTAATCAAAGCTACAACTTCATCTTCTTTAAGATATTGCTGCGGTACTTGAGCAATACCTTCTCTGTTGACTTCGTATCCCGGCGGGGAGTAAGGCTCTTCATCTTTACAGTCTACAACGCCATCACCATCACTGTCCAGTGTAATTCCTCTGGTATCGACAGGGCATCCGGCAGGGGTGTTAATTTCTTGATCCGTCATATCGATCACACCATCCCCATCACTGTCTGTAAGATCAAATTTTGGACGCTGCTTAAGTTCTGCAATATCGTTGAAAGAAGCATCCAGTGGATTCACCCAATAGAGTGGCTCAATTCGTTTTTCTTTTGACCCGATATTGATACCAAGGCGAAGTGAAGTGTAGTGGGCGATATCATTGCTAGGCGTCTTTGATATAGGTGAAAGCATTTCAAATCCGTCCAGTAAATCATTATCACTTAAGAGGATGCGATGCTCAATACCAAGATTAATACGCTTTGATAGTTTTCTTGATATACCAAGCGATATGCTCAAATGAGGGATGACGTTTTTTTCATCACCAAAAGAAACAACATCTGATGCAACACCACCAGGTGTTTCGTAATCACCATCCAGTAAATCTTTTAGATTAGCAATAGACTCTTTTCTTCCTTCTGCGGTATTCAAGTCGAGACCCTCCGTAATACTTATAAAATCATATAGACCGCCATTCGCATCCAATAAGTCGACACCAACTTCAGGAAGGTTTACACCTAGCCCAATCGCTGTATATAAGTTCCATTTATTAGAGGGACCATGAAAAAGAATGTTTCCGATATTAAGAATCCCTTCAAGGGTAATAGAAACAATATCCGTTTTATAATTTCTTTGAATATTATCGTCGTTGGTTGTTTGATCAGTATAGCCAACAAGAATAGGTGTAGTGCCTACATTTTGGCCATACGTTTTTTCTACCCCCAAGTAATTGAAATTTCGGGCATCATAGCCCTTTGAAGTTTGGTAGGTGGCATCCAATCTCCAGGAAAGTGTATAGTTAATCGCTTTGCGAAGGTGTATCCCAAAACCATATCCTGAAGGAACGCTGGCTTCTACATCACCACTAATGAAGGCCATACCACCGTGGAGTCCAAATTCCCACATGTTTTTTGGTTTGGCAGAATATTTAGACTGTCCGGTTTTCCATAATTGATTTTGCTCTGGATCCTGCGTCATTTCATCCTCAATGACAGGAGACATGAAGCTTCCGCTTTCATTTTGAGCTTGCAGGGTATTCAATAATAGCAAAGGAAAACTAAACAGCAGGACAAGGTGTGCTCGTGTCATAAGGTTCAGATTTAATAAAATAAGATAGTTTGTGTATTACAAATGTATTTCTTTTTTGTTATATACCCTATAAAACCTTAATTTTCAGTCCAAAAATGACATTTACCCCATTGGGAAGTAATGTATAATTCAAAAGACACTTACATATAGCGTTTTTTTTTAATATATTTACCCTATGATTTCCCATTGGTTCGTCCCAGACGATAAATCGTCCATCCGACCAGAGCGTATTAGCAAGAACTCGCTATGGCATAAAGTTAAATTCCTTCATGATGAGGACATCACGTTCAATTCAGGAGATGTGCTGGTCATAAGTTTTGATCAGCAAATTGCCCACAGCGTTAAGAAAATCCTGTATCAATTTGGCTCTACCCCCGCTCAGGCATTGGACATCATTGACTGTGGGACACTTATACAAGGTGAACCGGAAAACATCATGCCTATTCTGGAAGAGATCAGTGCCAGTGGGGCCGTAATGCTTTTCATCGGGATGCCACTGGCGTTTATGCGGTATCAAGTGGATAATATCCGGATGGCGAGTATTGTTAGAGAATCTAATCTTGATGATGATGTTCACTTTCGCGGAGCCAAGCCAGGAACCCTATTTCAATATATCGGCACCCAGCGCCATTTGGTATCAGAGACCCGTTTGAATGTTGAAGGACATATACGTTTGAGTGATTTGCGAGAGGATCTTAGTCTGGCAGAACCATGTGTCAGAGATTCAGAAGCACTGATTTTCAATTGTGATAGTATGAGTGCAGCAGAAGCTGGCTATATGTCAGGCATGTCAGGGAGTGGTTTGACCGCAACCGAGGCATGCCAGTTGTTTCGGTATGCCGGAGCAGCCCAAATATTAAAATCCGTTGGTGTTTATAACTATACGCCGGAAAAGGATGGGGCATTATTTATGGTGAATGCCATTGCTCAGATGATATGGTATTTTTTGGAAGGCACAACACTACGGGAAGACCCTGAGAAAAATCCATTGACTGAGTATCATATCCAGTCCAAAGATCATGATCATATTCTTCTCTTTTTCAAGAGTGAATTTTCGGGAAGATGGTGGATTGAAAATAAAGAAGGGCGAAAAGTGCCTTGTTCCTATCAGGATTATCGCAAAGCTTGTGAAGAAGAGTTTAGTGATCGTATTATCAAATCTGTTTTAGGTTAAAAACAGTTTGATGCTATGCTTTGAGTAGCAACTCTAACTGCATAGATCGCGATCCTTTAACAAAGATGTAATTCCCTAAACATGAATCCCAATCCCATGCTTTCGTAAGCTCCTCAATTTGAGGATAAGATTGAATTCGGGGATCCTTTTTTTCAAGCGCATGAAGCGCTTCAGCAAATGCTTCTCCTATCAGATAAATACGTTCAAACGCCATAGTAGAAACCTCGGTAATTATTTGTCTATGGGCATCCTTGGTGATAGCGCCTAGCTCTTTCATGTCCCCCAGGATGACCCATCCATTGGGGTGATATTCAGCAAATGCATTTACTGCAAGCGCCATGCTGGACGGATTAGCATTGTAGGCGTCCATCATAAAATGACAACCCTTGTACATTACATTTTCTGAACGGTTGGCGGAGGAAACAAAGTGAGACAAGGTGTCCATTATTTTCGTTTCTGCTACACCAAAATGGAGACCAACAGCCCATGCTCCAAGCATATTAGAAGCGTTGTATTGGCCTGGTAGTTTTGATCTTATTGTAATCGTATTTGCATCATTGGAAAGCATAAAACCCGGATCCCCTTTTTGCATTGTATAGCCAAGATGAACATTCGGATCCTTTGCTTTTGTCAACCCAAAAGTTATTTTTTTATGCAATCTTAATCCGAGATCGAATACGCTTGCGTCATCGACATTGACAAATCCCAAGCCTTCATGTTCGCATAAGTAATCAAACAATTCACCCTTGGCCTGTTTTACCCCTTCTATAGAGCCAAAACCTTCCAGGTGAGCGCTTCCAATATTGGTGATGAGTCCATGCGTAGGTGCTGCAATTTCACAAAGCGATTTTATTTCATGAGCATGGTTTGCACCCATTTCACATACAATGAGTTCAGTACCATCTGGCACACTCAAAAGGGTCAAAGGAACACCTATATGATTATTGAAATTACCAGTAGTCGCATGGACAGAAAAAGTGGTGGATAAAACTTCCGTGACAATTTCTTTTGTTGTTGTTTTTCCATTACTCCCGGTGATGGCGAGCACGGGGATATTGAATTGTTTTCTGTGCCAATTGGCTAAGGCCTGAAGTGTTTTAAGGGTATCAGGAGCATAATGGAACTTAGGTCCTTGTAATGATGCATCAGAAACCACAGCATGTGCAGCACCTTTATCAATGGCTTGTTGTGCAAATTTATTACCATCGAAATGCTCTCCTGTTAATGCAAAGAAAATGCAGCCCGGAGTGATTTTTCGGGTATCTGTGCAGACCTGCCGAGATTCAAGAAAAAGAATATATAGTTCCTGGATATTCATTTATGCCTGGTAAGATAATCTGAATTGTGGCTTACCAAATAAAAACGCCCAAACAAAATGAATGGGCGTTTTTATTTTTTCTAGATCGAAAAATTGTTATTTATATCTTCTGGAAGCTTTTTTTGTTTTACCACCAAAGTCATTACCGCCAATTTCACCACCTGGTTCTGATCCACCGATTTGGTGCATGGCGCATCTGAAACCGATCGTTCTATCTCCCTGTGTTTGATTTTTAAATCTTCTTGCTGCTGGAGACAACCAGAACAAACGATCTGCCCAGGAACCTCCTTTGATGACACGTGAGCTATCATTGATCAGTGTGGACTCTCCATAAGCGTAATAAACAGCTTCGTCATCATCATCTCTATAATCTAATACACTTCCTTTCTGATAGTTTTCGCGTAAAGCAGCTGTGGAATCGTCAACAATCGTATACCGAATCCGTCCTAAGCTATCTTTTTCAACAGGGCTTCCATTCTCATCAAGTACACGCTGTTGAAAAATATTTCCACGAAATGGATTTAAATCTTGATTTTCAACATCGCGAAGCGTTGTACTGGTCATGGGGCGATAAAGATCACCTACCCACTCACTCACATTTCCGGCCATGTTATACAATCCAAAATCATTTGGCCAGAATGCTTTAACCGGAGCAGGGAAAGGAGCATTATCATTTGGCTTGCCTGCAGTTCCCATGTAGTTACCTCGGGATTCTTTAAAGTTGGCCAGCATTTTACCTTGATTTTTGTCATGTATCTTGTAACGAGCTGTTGCGCCATCCCAAGGATATATTCTTCTGTCTGAAATCAATTCATCTTTTTTGGAAAGATTATTTCCTTGCAAGGCTAGAGCAGCATATTCCCATTCTGCTTCTGTAGGAAGTCTGTAATCAGGTAGTAATATTCCATCTTCAAATCGAACAGGACGCTCCCCACCGGTCTTAAGGTCAGGTAAGTTTTTCTTTACACTTCCTTGATACTGTCCTACGAGGTAGGATTCTGTATTGAAGTTGTCTGCGTCTTTTTGATCGACATTCAGATTGAGTACCCCTTTTTCAACCAAAAGCATTTCATTTACCCGGTCTGTTCGCCAGACGCAAAATTTATTGGCTTGTTCCCAGTTAACGCCGACCACAGGGTAGTCTGCATAACTTGGATGTCTGTAATAGGTTTCAACCATTGGCTCATTAAAAGCCAACTCCTCTCTCCAAACCAATGTGTCAGGAAGAATACTCAACCACTCCTGTGGATATGAATCGCCAAAAACCCTTTTGGTCCAATATTCAAATTCGCGGTAATTAGAGTTGGAAACTTCAGTTTCATCCATCATAAATGAAGAAACCGTGATTCTTCTTGGTACATTGTTCCAATCAAAGGTTACATCCTGATCCGTCAGACCCATTGTAAAGGTTCCTCCTTCTATTGGTACAAGACCGGGACCCACCTCGAGGTCGCCATGAGAGCCTTTTTCAAATCCTCCCCATTCCTGGTCATTGTATTTCCAGCCTGTTACGGATGAACGTTCGGACTTTTTGCAAGCCCCGAGACTCAATAATAATAGAGCTCCTACACTAAATAAAAGAAATTTCTTCATACTAAACTGAACATGTTAGTTAAACGAGGCACAAATATACATTTCTGAAACGGAACCTAGCGCTAAATATTGTTTTGTTTTTCTGTGAAATAGCACAACAAAAAGTATGCCTTTACCTACAAGGCAAGTTACCTAAAGAGTCTGAGACAATCACTGTATTTGGAATTACTGTGATCTACCTGTAATGCATATACTAGTCCAAGTTCATGCGTACCGCCACTTGTTGGAAAGCCCGATAAAGTCACATCGTAACTATAGCCAATCTTTAGTTGATTGGTTCTGAGCCCTATAGAGGCAATTAAGGCTTCAGATTGACCAGAAGAAAGGCGATAATAGCCACCAAAACTTACAACCCCTGCATCAAATGTAACACCCCCGTTTATTTGCTGGAACGGACCCTGGAGCACATAAATGATGGAGGGCAAGAATGCCTTCCCTGATTTCTTATTGGAAGAATTGGAAAAAACAGGAAATGAAGCACCGGCATGAGCAGTCCAGCGCATAGGGATACCTTCCGTGAGGTGTGGATTGGCCCCCAAAAACTCGGGTTTTGGGGTATTTATATGTCTAACAGATAACCCGGTGTAAAATGTTTTATTATTAAACAAGAAACCTAACCCCAGGTCCGGGTACACAATGGAATTTTTTTCAGGAGCAAACTCCTCAGTAGGGAAAGGTGTTCCTCCTGGACTGATAGCCCCTAAATAATCATCAATTTGATCCCCAAATCGAAGTTTATCCCAATTTAAGGTGGTTTGTACAACCCCGACTTCAATACCCATCCGCATATACACATCATTCCTGACCCGTACTTGATAAGAGTAAATACCGGCTGCTTTGATGGTTTTGAGTATTCCACCACCGGCATCATCAGACAATAACCAGAACCCTACACCACTGTTCATCTGGTCAAAAAACTGGTCATAGGAGAGCGCATAAGTTCGATAAGCGTTATTGAACCCTGGAAATTGATTCCTGTAATTTACTGAGAATCTTGGCCCATCGGTGATACCCGTTAAACCTGGATTTAATTGCAAAGGAGACAGGTAAAACTGTGAAAAAATGGGATCCTGCGCCTTGAGATTTATAACAACAATCATTAAAATGCCTGCTATCAGCCATTTTAGACTTTGACTGTACCTTAATGGCCACAGAAGTCCTAACTTTATAAAGTGGTGATGGGTAGATTGTTCCATTGTCGAAATACAATAATACTTCTTTTGAAGAATGAAACGATTAAAGACCACCATAACGTCCCCTATTGTTCAAAAAGTTGGCAAATTTGTCAACATTATGCACAATTTATTATTAGATAGTAGCAATAGATATATATCCCTGCCGTTTTATATTAGATTTTTTGAATCCTATCTTCAGGTCAAATCGTATGTTTAGACTATTACCCTTGTTCCTTTCCTTAGGTTTGCTCTGTTTAGGATCAGTCCATGCACAGGTTGCCGTTTCACATGATTTTGAGCTCGATTGGGCGATTGATGGTACACTGACCTTCGATCATGCGGATCAATTCCAATCAAATCCAACCCTTCCGGTCTACACTTATATATTACCACTCGAGTATCCCGCGGTACTTGATATAAAGTTAACAGCACAAAAGACGGAAGATGTTTTCCTTCCGAATACCGCGAAAATTGGAAGCATCTCCACTGATTTTGTTTCCGGAACGAGTATCCATCAAGAACGTGGTCTTTGGTTTGCCAAAGTTTGGGTGCTCCCATTGGCTGAGGTTTCCCCCGGAGTTTATAAGCGCATTCTTCTAGGGAATATTTCCATTAAAATAAAACCTGTTGCTTCCGGTTTCGGAGGCCGATCCGGCCCCGAGTTTAAGGATGAGTCTATTTTAGCACAAGGTATCGTGCATAGGGTATCCGTGCAGCAGGATGGAGTCTATAAGATTGATTACAATTTTATAAATGATAAATTAAAGCTTGATCCTTCCAGTTTCCCGGCAGACAAAATCGCCATTTTTGGAAATGGCGCCGGACGATTACCGCAATGGAATGCCTTGCCAAGAATTGATGATCTGGAACAATCAGCATCGCTCGGATTTGGTTTGGAAGACGGTAAGTTTGATCCTGGAGATTACTTGTTATGGTATGCACAGGGACCAGATCAGTGGACTTATGATGCCAGTGACAAGGTGTATCATATGGAGCTCAATAACTATGACAGAGTAAACCATTACTACATTGTAATAAATAATGCTACCAGAACCAAAGTTGAAAGCCAACCCAATGAATCCGGTGGTGATTACACTTCGGGTACATCCCTGGTGTATCAGCGTCTTGAAGATGAAAAAGTAAATCTCCTCGGTCGATTCAGGCCACCCGGCTCAGGGCAGGTTTGGTATGGTGATGAAATGGCCGTAGTGAAGGAATTGAATTATACCAGTCGATTTGATTTACTGGACATGGATACGAATGATACTGTCAATTATGATGTCAGATTTGCAGCAAGATCATCTTCTCTATCGCGATTTTATGTTCAGTTTGATGAGTATGAAGCAGGCAGAAATGTAGGGGGAGTGGTTCTTGGCAATTATGAATCATCCTTTGCCAATGATGGTCTTTTGAATGGCACGTTCGTGCCAGGAGATGGGATAGAGAAAATTGCGGTTAGATACCCAAATGCAAATGGGGTGGATTCTAGAGCCTGGGTCGATCATATCCAGTTGAATTTTTGGAAAAAAAATCAATACAGACAAGGGAAGTTGCTAAATATTAGGGACACCCGTGCTTCAGCTATCCGGACACCAAAGTATACTGTTGATGGTCTTCCGGCTGGAAGTCAGATATGGGATGTTACGAATCCCCTAGTGCCCCTAAACCAACAGTTTACAGTAGGTGCTCAAACTACTTTTGTTCGGTCAGTATCAGGTGATTTGCCTAACCATTTTATTTGCTTCCACCCTGGTATGGATAGTAAAACTCCGGTGTATGAAGGAGCAGTCGCGAAACAAAATCTTCATGGGATACAGAAGATGGATATGGTTATTGTATACTTTGATGAGTTTGAAGAAGCTGCATTAAAACTGGCGAATCATCGCACGGTATATAGTCAACTGGATGTCATCGCAGTTCCTGTCAGTAAGATCTATGAAGAGTTTGCAGGAGGATCAAAAGATCCATCAGCTATCCGCGATTTTGCACGGATGATATACAAGCGCGATTCAGAATTTAAATACTTATGCCTTGTAGGTGATGCAACATATGATTATCTCAATTACTTCACGGAATTGCCTTACCACAACTTTGTTCCTGCATTTGAAACAATAGGCTCTCTTGATCCAATTCGATCCTTTCCCTCCGATGATTATTATGCACTCTTAGATGATGATGAAGGGGATGACCTGATCGGTGCGATTGATATTGCAGTTGGCAGGTTACCGGTCAGTACGGCAGAGGAGGCACTTCAATTAGTGAATAAAATCATTTATTATGATGTTGATCC
>JBBKWA010000252.1:0-12760 GCA_037968695.1 Saprospiraceae bacterium | reverse complement strand
CTACATAGTCTTCGTAGTACCCTTGCAGATAAACGCCTGAAACAGCCATTTTTAATTCGATATTAAAATCTTCTATTGACGCAATTGCAACCCCATTTACTTTTGTAATAATAAACTGTTCTTCCATATTCGCTTTGGCGATGGGACTTCCTGCGGTGATGGATTTCACGATGATGCCATTCTTAGGCAACCTTGATTTTTCGCTTTCATTAAAATTGCGAACGTTCATTCCAAGTGAAGAAAGAATATCCTCCGGAGATTTTGAGGATGCTATCTTAGGCGTGATACTCGTCCTGGAATCACTAAGCGTAACGTTGGTGGTTTTCCTTTTTTCATTTCTAATAAATTCAAATCGCAGCACATCCCCGGGGCGGTGCTGCCCTATTTTTCCCATAAAGTCAGGCGTCGTTACGATCTTTTGACCATCAATCGAGGTGACGACATCCCCCGGCTTCAAACCAGCCTGATCTGCAGCACTTGAATCATTGACTCGTTCTATGATGACACCTGCTACCTCAGACAAGCCTGACGCTTTAGCAATAGAGGCATCCACCGGTCGAATGACAACCCCCAGCCAGCCACGTTTTGTAGAGCCAAATTCACGGATATCCTCCAATACTTTTTTTGCAATATTTGAAGGTACAGCAAATGAAAATCCTTCATACTGACCACTATAGGTCATGATAGCCGTATTGATTCCCATCAACTGCCCGTTGGTATTCACTAATGCACCTCCACTGTTTCCTGGATTCACGGCTGCATCGGTCTGGATAAATGATTCAATACCAGATTCATCGAGGATATTAATATTTCTTGATTTTGCACTGACGATTCCAGCCGTGACCGTCGAATACAATCTAAAGGGATTGCCAACAGCCAATACCCATTCACCAATCATTAATGAATCACTATTGCCAAACACAAGGTGTGGTAACTTCTTTGCATCGACTTTTAATAGTGCAAGATCTGTTGATGGATCTGATCCAATGAGTTCAGCTTCGAATTCGCGGCCATCTTCAAGTAGGACACGGATATCATCACTCCCATCAATGACATGGTGGTTAGTGGCAATATAGCCATTGTCGGAAATGAATACACCAGAACCTGTACTCGTATTATAATTACGTCTGCCAAAGTAGCTGGAAGCAGTAGATGATCGGGATTCGATATAGACAACTGCAAGTTTCGACATATTGGCGGCCATCACCAGATCAGGGCTGGAAGTATGATTTGTAATCGCTGAAGGAGATTGCGTAGGGGAGTAATTTGTCAACACCGGATGGGTCAAAGCTAAATCAGCACCAACTTCATTTCTGTTGATCAATGAAAACAAGCCTAAGGCAAATATTGCACTTAGGATTCCTGTGATTAAAAATGGTGTGTATTTTTTCATCTGAATATTTTGATATCAATTGTAAATCCATATTTAAAACTGTCCGGAGGCAAGAAACATTTCATGGAGTAGATGGTTTAGTCCTTAATGTTTTCTTAAAAATAGTCTAAATGGCAATAATTTCTTTTATTGATCGACTAAATCATTATGAAAATTGACTCATTGATTCTATTTAGCTTTACATACTGATTACCAAGTAAAAATTTTTGTCCATGGACTCTATTCCATTTGTAAAATATCATGGTGCAGGCAATGATTTTATCATGATCGATGACCTGGACGGATTGAGAGGGGGTAATATGGGAACAGCCTGGATTGCTCAGGCTTGTCACCGTCGCTATGGAATAGGCGCAGATGGCCTTATTCTTTTACAGAAAGGCGGAAAAGGAGCAGATTTTTACATGAAATATTACAATGCCGATGGACGGGAGAGTACATTTTGTGGTAATGGGGCAAGGTGCATTGTTGCTTTTGCAAGATCATTGAATGTACATCAGGGTAAATGTCGGTTTTTAGGGAATGATGGTTGGCATCACGGAGAAGTGCTTGACAATGGTTTAGTTAGGATTTCTATGAGTGATGTGCATGCAATACATGAATTGGATGCTTCCACGCTGACCTTAGACACCGGATCTCCACATTTTGTCCGCAGAGTCGATGATGTTGATGTGCTGGATGTATTTAGAGAGGGTAAATCCATTAGAAATAGCCCACTTTTTCAGGAAGAAGGCATCAACGTAAATTTTATCCGATTTACACTTCCCGGTGAATTGTCCATCAGAACCTACGAGCGCGGTGTGGAAGATGAGACGTATGCCTGTGGCACAGGTGTCGTTGCAGCAGCGATCGCTTCCACCTATTTGTCAGGGGAAACGACCAATTCCTGGCTTGTTCATGCCAAAGGCGGTGATTTAACTGTTGATTTTCAGCAAGTTGACAAGAAAGAATATTGTAAAGTCTTTTTGACCGGTCCTGCAGAGGAGGTTTTTAGCGGAGAACTTTCGCTTTAATTATCCTCTTGCTCAGCCATCCACAATGCCAGAAGCCCTTGGAGCTCTGAGACAGCATGCATTTCTTTGACGGCAGTTCCATTTTCTATGCCGGCACGCACCAATTTAAAGGCTTCTGTCCTGTTGCCTCGATCATACAATAACCTGGCATAATGGTAGTAGGTCCCAATATACGTGGGATGATCATTCACCAGATGTTCGTACATAAGGACAGCTTGTAAGGGATTGTTATATTTTTCATATTCCCTTGCCAGGGCATAAATTAGGAAGGGATCATCGGAACGATCATCCAGAAGGGATTCCAATTCAGCTATTTTGCTCATATAGGGCAAATGTAAGGGGTATATTGGTATTAAGTTCCTTTAGTTTTAAAGGGTATAAAAGGCAATTTTAGATACCTTTGTGCGATCAACCGATAATCAGAACCTGGTATGAAATTATTAGTGGCGATTAGCCAAACCCCGGAAACTACTGCCCGGATTGCCTTTAAAGATGATAATAAGGCATTTGACGCCTCAGGAGTCAATTTCATTATGAATCCTTATGATGAATGGTATGCCCTCGTCAGAGCTTTGGAATTGAAGGAAGAGTTAGGTGGGACAGTTTCAGTCATCCATTGTGGTCCTGCCGCAAATGATGTCACCATACGCAAAGCATTGGCGATCGGAGCAGATGATGCCTACAGAGTGGATATTGAACCCAATTCTGCTTTTGCAGTTGCAACCCAAATTGCTGCCCATGCCAAAAGTGAAGGGTATGACATCATTTTTACGGGAAAAGAAACGATAGATTATAATGGCGCATTGGTCGGTGGCATGGTGGCCGGATTATTGGACCAGCCCTTTATTTCACATGCGAGTAAGTTGGCCGCCAGTGGAGATAAGATGTTGGTGACCAGGGATATTGAAGGAGGGACGGAAGAAATTGAAGTCAGTGCTCCTTTTGTATTAAGTGCCTCAAAAGGACTTGCCGAGCAGCGTATCCCAAATATGAGGGGGATCATGTCCGCTAAGTCAAAACCGCTTCAGGTTATTGCACCCCTTGCTGTAGAGGCGTTGGCCGCTCATACCGCATACGCCGTTCCACCTCCAAAATCAGCAGTTAAATTAGTGGATGCTGCGGATATGGATGAGCTCGTGAGATTATTGCATGATGAAGCCAAGGCTATTTAATTCAAACAAACGTACTGAAAGCAAATTTTTATGATATTAGTATATGCAGAAACACAAGATGGTAAAGTTAAAAAGTCAGCGTTGGAAACCGTTTATTTCGGTGCTAAACTGGCTTCACTGAACGGTACCTCCTGTATTGCTTTGCTACTTGGAGAAGCAGAGGATGGTGGAAGGCTTGGCGCCTATGGGGCCAAAGAAGTTTTGCAGGTAAAAGATGCTAATCTTTCTTCTTTTGATACCATGACCTATGCTAAAGTTATCGCACAGGTGGCAACAGATAAAAAAGCGAGTGTGCTCATTCTGCCGGATAGTGCAAACGGGAAAAGTTTGCTAGGCATGACAGCCGTTTTGTTAAAAGCAGGGGTAATCAGTGGTGTGAATAAACTTCCTGAGAAATCGGAAGGAAAACTTGTTGTTGATCGCGCGTTATTTTCAGGCAAGGCTTTTGCGAAATGCACCATTAATAGTGATGTGGCAGTTTTCTCGCTTGCAGGAAATTCAATTAAGCCGGTAGCAGAGGGAGAGGCTGTTGGCGTAACAGAAATAGCTGTTGACGTACCACAACCAAAAACAAAAGTGATTGATGTGAAGCGGACGGTTGGTGTAGTACCACTACCGGAAGCCGAAATCGTGGTATCTGCAGGACGGGGGATGAAAGATCCTTCCAACTGGGGAATCATTGAAGAACTCGCTGAAGTTTTAGGCGCCACCACTGCTTGCTCAAGACCTGTTGCAGATAGTGGATGGAGGCCACATCATGAGCATGTCGGACAAACAGGAATTGCCATTCGACCAAATCTTTATTTTGCTATCGGGATTTCCGGTGCGATACAGCATCTGGCAGGTGTCAATAGCTCAAAAGTTATTGTCGTCATCAATAAGGATCCGGAAGCACCATTTTTTAAGGCTGCAGATTATGGTGTTGTTGGCGATTTATTTGAGGTTGTTCCAAAACTTACGGCAGCGATCAAGAAAATGAAATCAGCCAGCTAACGAAATCGGCTTTAATCAGTTGTTTTTAGCTGTTCGACTAAACATACTTAAGGCACGAAGCATTTATATATTTATATTTCCAGATACTAGATAGATTACGTGGAAAAGATTGAACTCTATATTGTTACTTTAACGCACAGCGTAACCCAGTCAAGCAATTATGCTGTGGTGATGGGCGAAGTAGATGGTAATCGAAGATTGCCAATTGTCATCGGAGGTTTCGAAGCACAGGCGATTGCCGTAGCTATGGAAGGAATGGTGCCTTCCAGGCCTTTAACCCACGACCTGTTAAAGAATACATTGGATACATTTGAAATTGAAGTGTCTGAGATTTTGATCAACAACCTCATCGAAGGGGTGTTCCATGCCCGAATCGTCTGCACACAAAATGGACGTGAATTTGAAATTGATTCGAGGACTTCTGATGCCATTGCTATGGCAGTCCGGTATAGCTGCCCGATATTTACCTACGACTTTATATTAGATGCTGCGGGTGTGCGAATAGAAGATACACCCTCAGAAGAAGGGGAAGGCGAAAAGGAAGAGATAAAGCCTAAGCGTCATCGTCGTGGATATGCTGAATATTCGATCGAAGATCTTAAAGCCATGCTGGAAAAAGTGATCGGCGAAGAGGATTATGAAAAGGCAGCAAAAATTCGCGACGAAATCAAAAAAAGAGGCGAAGAGGAGAGTTGATGATTTCCTGAAATGAATTTTGGTGTCTTCCTGGACACTCCGCTCCGCGGAATTGAAATTCTACTTTTTTATTATTCCTATCTGGAATTTAGCCATTCCCAGCCAATCATATCCAGAATACTTTAAATAAACCTCACCCTTTAGGGTGAAGTTTACATGTTGTCTATGACCGACCTTTATAAAAAAAGGTACGATGATGTATGCACCATTAAGATTTTTTTCGATAAAGCATTTTTTGATGCTTTTGTGCGTTGTTTTTGGATTTGAGCTGATGGCCCAATCCATAGGTATTAATGCAGATGGTTCGATGCCTGACGCAAGTGCCATATTGGATATCAAGAGTACAGATAAAGGTTTGCTAATACCGCGTATGGATTCTACGCAACGTATCGGTATAAGTACGCCTGCTATCGGTCTACTCGTATTTGATACCGATTCAGAATCATTTTGGTTTCGCAGTGCCCTCGGTTGGCAGGAATTGACAAATTCCGGATGGTACAAAGAGGGTACATTGGATGAATCCACAAACATCAATGATGATATTTATCATTTAGGTCATGTGGCCATTGGAAAGGATAGTGCAGATTACGCACTTGATATACTCAGTGATGATGAAATATCTTTAAAGGTAGCTAACGATAATAGTTCAATGGAAAATATCACTGGCGCTTTGATTGATTTGAATGGCGATGGTGATGGTTCTCGTACAGGATTTTCTATTGGCGTCAGTGGGTCCGGAATGGGTTCACATTATGGTGTAGTAAGTAACTTGTTTGGATCAGGTGCCGGTGCGCAGTATGGATATAATGGTTCTCTTTTTGGTAACGGGACAGGGACCCAGTATGGACTAAATCAATCCATAAGCAATTCTGGAGATGCTCCACATTATGGTGTTCGTTCTGATTTATCAGGATCAGGATTAGGTGAGCATTACGGCGTGTTCGGCCGACTAACAGGAAGTGGTGAAGGATCGCAATACGGAGGATTTTTTTTAATTGCTAATTCTGGAGGAAGTAATCATTACGGCGTTTATGCTTCAATAGGTGGAAGCGGCACAGGTACGCAATACGGGTCTTACAATAGTCTTGATGGGACCGGTACAGGGGTGCATTTTGGGTCATCAAATTTCCTGTCTGGTAGTGGATCAGGCGTTCAATATGGCTTAGGTAACTATGTAAGTAATTCTGGCAATGCAATTCATTATGGCGTATACAACGCACTTTGGGGTGTTGGATCGGGGGCGCATTATGGATCGTATAATCGAAATTATGGAAATGGGACAGGCCCTCAATATGGGGCGTTTCATGAAATTAGTAATACTGGAAATGCCAGTCACTATGGCGTGTCGAATTTGCTTAGCGGAAATGGTACTGGGGATCAGTATGGCTTGAATCAGGTTATTGATAATTCAGGGGATGGCGCTCATTATGGTACGTATACAAAGCTTTCAGGAGGAGATGGGGCACATTATGGCGCTTACCATTTACTAGAAGGGAATGGAACTGGCCAGCAGACTGGTATTTATCAATCTATTACAAACACTGGCGATGGGATTCAGTATGGAATAGAAAACCATTTGACAGGAGCAGGATCCGGCACGCGGTATGGATACAATGGGACTCTTTTTGGTAACGGGACAGGGACACAATATGGACTAAATCAATCCATAAGCAATTCTGGAGATGCCCCACATTATGGCGTTCGTTCTGATTTGTCAGGATCAGGATCAGGTGAACATTACGGCCTATTCGGTCGACTAACAGGAAGCGGTGAAGGGTTGCAATACGGAGGATTTTTTTTGATAGCTAATTCTGGAGGAAGTAATCATTACGGCGTTTATGCTTCAATAGGTGGACGTGGCACGGGTACGCAATATGGGTCCTACAATCACCTTGATGGGACCGGTACCGGGGTACATTTTGGATCATCAAATTTCCTGTCTGGTAGTGGATCAGGCGTTCAATATGGCTTAGGTAACTATGTAAGTAATTCTGGCAATGCAATTCATTATGGCGTATACAATGCACTTTGGGGTGTTGGATCGGGGGCGCATTATGGATCGTATAATCGAAATTATGGAAATGGATCGGGTCCCCAGTATGGGTCGTTTCATGAAATAAGTAATAATGGCAATGCTAGCCACTACGGTGTAAATAATTTACTTCAGGGAGCCGGGTCGGGTGATCACTATGGAGTTAATAATTTACTTCAGGGATCCGGGTCGGGTGATCACACAGGTTTGAAGAACACTTTAAGTGGTGCAGGAACGGGTGATCAGTATGGTTTATATCAGGAAATTGATAATACAAATAACAGTTCGCACTACGGAACGTATACAAAACTCTCGGGTGGAAATGGATCCCATTATGGTGCATATCACTCCCTTGAAGGTGATGGGGCTAGCCAACAGACAGGTCTTTATCAATCGATTTCAAATAATGGCGAAGGGGACCATTATGGTATTGAAATCGACTTATCGGGTTCAGGTTCAGGTTCACATTATGGATACAGAAGTTCCCTTTCAGGACCAGGGACTGGGCAGCAGACGGGCATCTATCAAAGCATAAATAATACAGGGGATTACACGCATTACGGAGTTTTGTCAGGCTTATCAGGGTCCGGTTTTGGTGATCATTATGGATTTTTAAGCAATATTTCTGGAAGCGGGGCAGGAACTCAGTATGGAGCGTTTTACTGGATTTATAATTCCGGCAATGGTACGCACTATGGCAACTTTAATTTACTTCAGGGAAGTGGATCGGGCGATCACTACGGCACTTATAATGATGTGACTACTGCAGGTTCTGGATTACATGTAGGCGGTTATTTTAAGGCTCCTGGACCGGGAAATTTTGCAGCTGTATTTGCGGCAGGAAACGTAGCGGTCAATGAAGATGGAGGCGATTACGATTTCAGAGTAGAGTCTGATAATAATGCCAATCAACTTTTTGTTGATGGAGCTACCGGAAATATCGGCATTGGGACAGGAATTCCTTCCAGTGATCTTGAAATTGCAGGGACGGATAATACGGACGGGATAACCCTGGATAATGGCAAAGTGCGATTACGTCATCACTTTGATTTTCTTGTGACAGATCGCGATTTTATGTACTTTCTGATTGATGCCAATGATGATCAGACCAATGCAGTCTTTGCTTTGTATAAAGATACTACATCAAGTAATGGCACGCTCCCAACTGTAAAATTCGGCCTTGAAAACCAACAGAGCTGGTATAACGGCGGTGGAAATTTCGGCTTTGGTACGACAAATCCGGTTCATCCGCTCCATATGGGCTCAGGTGCACACGTCACCGCCGGCGGTGTATGGACCAATGCCTCCGATCGCGCCAAGAAAAAAGATATCCAGGATCTCCGCTATGGTTTGAAAGAAGTCATGCGCATGCAACCAAGAAGTTATCAGTATAGAACAGATGATTCTCAGTCGATAGGTTTCATCGCTCAGGAAATGAAAGAAATTATTCCGGAAGTCGTGAGTGGGGTAGACGGCGAAATGGGAATAGCCTATGGTTTGTTAAATGCTGTAATGGTTAACGCCATGCAAGAGCAGCAAAGAGAGATTGATGAGTTGCGAGAATTATTAGAAAAACAACAAAAGCTAATTGATAGCATGTTACAACTAAGGTCGAAGGTTTCTGTAGTAGTGGATAAATAAAAAGTCAAATATTTTCTTCCACTGTAGCCCGTATCACCCAATTCCCATTCAAGCCAATGCCATCATTCGTCATCCATGTGCCACCCGAATCTTTGATCCAGTTTTTATTCGGATCATATAGGCCAACAAATTCCTGTGCAAAAGCAGGGAAACCCGTACCGTCTACAAATTCAAAAGAAACACGAATACTGCCACCACCATTGTAGGTTACATTTTCATTGCGGATATCTAATTGTTGCAATAATGTATTGGAGGAAGACAGGGTATAATTGCCGGAATAAAGCAGATCGCCTGGATTGACAGAGCCATTGTCTTTGTAGATTTTTAGAATGACGTCTCTGTTGACCACCGTTTGCCCCGTACCCCCAAAAAGGAAAGTAATATAGGTCACCTGAAACGTATTGACGACTGGCCCAAGCGTAATGGCGACCTCTTCACCGGCAGTCATTGTTGCTACAAATGTTCTGTTACCCTGCTCTACATAACCATCAATCTGCAGGTTAACGGTTTCGGTTTGTTGGTCCTCATCTTTTTCACATGAGGCAAAGTATAAAGAAATCAATAGAATAGGAATAAAGCTAAGTTTTTTCATAGTCATAGGTTTTTATACCAACGACGGAAGGAAGGGGTATTCAATTGCCTAATATATTGTTCTTCCATTCGAAGGCTTATGATGACGGGGATTTCGACGAAAAAAACGAAATAAGACTTTCTCCAATTTACAAAAAATTTGTACATTCATCACGATACAATATTTGTTTAGCGTCCAATACCATTGACAATGCTGGAACTCAAACCACTATCTCCTGAATCCATTCCCAGTGCACTTGTAAAAGCAAAGCATTATCGTTTGCTCGGTGAGCCATGGGAATCGGAAAGCATCTGTAGAGATATATTGCGTGTCGAACCCGAACATCAGGAAGCACTCCTGTTTTTGGTTTTGGCGATTACAGATCAATTTGCTTTAGGAAAAACATCGTCCTATCCCATGGCAAAAGAATTATGTGAAAAGCTGTTATATGATTATCAACAGTTTTATTTTCGCGGTTTAGTGGAAGAGCGAATGGCTAAGACAATGGCCAAACGGACTTCTCCTCGTTCAAATTATATCGCATATGAATACTACCAAACAGCCATAGCTTATTTTGAGAAAGCAGAAAAGCTAAGTCCAAAAGATAATCAGGATGCTGTCTTAAGATGGAATGCCTGTGTGCGAGGGATCAGAGAATTCAAATTAGAACCGGCACCAGAAGAAAATTCAGCAGAATTGTTCTAATCCTTTTTTGTACCCTATTTTCCATTAACCATTAACCATTAACCAATAACCTATTTCCTTTTATTTCTCTAACGGCGGAAGTTGCTTTTTTCTTGGTCCAAAAAGCTTTCGTCGGATGATGGTCACCGGATCATAATACCGATCGATGACACGCTCCTTTAAAGGGATGATCGCATTGTCCGTGAGATTGATATGTTCAGGACAAACATCTGTACAACATCGGGTGATATTGCACATCCCTGAGCCATAATCATTTTTGATTTCCGGAATCCTGTCCTCTATATCCAGCGGATGCATTTCCAGACTCGCTGCGCGAATCATAAAACGAGGTCCAATAAACTTATCTTTCTTGTCATGATCGCGAAGGATATGACACACATTCTGACATAAATAACATTCAATACATTTCCTAAATTCTTGCGTTCGTTCTATATCCTCCTGATACATGATATAGCCTTTCGCAGTTTTGGATTGAGGGGCTAATTTGACGGGTTTGATTCGCTTGTTTTGCTCGTAATTCCATGACACATCGGTGACCAAATCTTTTAGGATAGGGAAGGACTTTAGCGGCGTAATCGTAATGGTTTCCTCAGGGCCGTATTCGTTCATACGCGTCATGCAGGATAATTTTGGCTTGCCATTGATCTCAACGCTACACGAACCGCACTTTCCAGCTTTGCAATTCCATCGTATGGCGAGATCATTAGCCTGCTCTGCCTGAATTCTATGAACTACATCTAGCACAACCATGCCTTCCGAAACTTCGGTTTCAAAATTTACTAGCGCCCCGCTTTCATTGTCGCCTCTATAGATTTGAAATTTTCGTGTAGCCATTTATTTTGAATTAAATATTGGTTTGGATGGATTCAATTTCTTTGCTGTTTTGTTTTAGATTGTAGACACTGATAGCCTTTAACCTTGTTTTCTTTCTATTGCGATTTCTTCTTCAAGCGCTTCAATACTAGATTGCGCGATGCGCACTAATTCTGCATCAGGCGATGGCCTTTCTACTTTTTTCAAATGCATCTTTCCATCAGCGCCCTTTGTGGTGATGATATTGTACTTCAGCCATTCTTCCTTTTCTCCTGGAAAATCTGCCCGTGTATGAGCTCCCCGACTTTCTTCACGCAGCAGGGCAGCACGAGCGACAGCTTCCGCGGTGATTAATAAATTGCGCATGCCAAGCGCTTCATGCCAACCCGGATTGAATTGACTGGTGCCTTTAGCTTTTACGGTTTTGTATTTTTCTTTTAAGTTTTCAATTTCATTAATACCCTCCAATAGTTCATCATTTACTCTGATGATACCCACCTTACTTTGCATGTTTTTCTCCAACGCTTCATGCAAGAGATATGGATTCGCCCCTTCTTCGCGATTTAAAATACCGGTTGCATTTTGGATGATAGCTCTGGCACTTGCTTCGTTTATTGCGGAATGACTTGGTTTTGTTTTGGCATAATCAGCAGCATTTTTTCCGGCCAGATACCCAAAGACTAGTAGATCAGACAGTGAATTCCCACCGAGTCGGTTTGCACCGTGCATTCCTGCCGCACATTCGCCACAGGCAAAAAGTCCGGGGACAGAACTCATAGTCGTATCTGAATCTACTTTGATGCCGCCCATAAAATAATGACAGGTTGGCCCTACTTCCATGGGCTCTTTAGTAATATCCAATTCCGCCAATACTTTGAATTGGTGATACATCGACGGTAATTTCTTTTTAATGTCTTCGGCAGATCGCTGAGTGGCGATATTCAGGAAAGCACCGCCATGTGGTGACCCTCTTCCTGCTTTGACTTCTGCATTGATTGCTCTGGCGACTACATCCCTGGTTAATAATTCCGGTGGACGCCTCGCGCTCTGATCACCGGCAAGCCATCTTGCAGCTTCTTCCTCAGTATCTGCAGTTTCAGAGCGAAAGCGATCAGGGATATAATTGAACATAAAACGCGTGCCTTCATTGTTGAGAAGGATACCACCTTCGCCACGCACACTTTCTGTGACCAGTATTCCTTTGACAGAAAGCGGCCAAACCATTCCGGTAGGGTGGAACTGGTTGAATTCCAAATCCATCAGATCTGCTCCTGCTTCGTAAGCCATAGCATATCCATCGCCGGTATATTCCCAGGAGTTGGAAGTGACATCCCAGGCTTTCCCCCCGCCACCTGTTGCAAAGATGATTGACTTGGCCTTGAAGATGACGAAGCTTCCTGTTTCGCGCCACATACAGACGATGCCGCATACGTCACCATTTTCATTTTTAAGTAAATCAAGCGCCGTACATTCCATGTACGCTTCAATGCCCTGGTGAATGCCATGATCTTGTAGCGTACGAATCATCTCAAGTCCTGTTCGGTCCCCAACGTGCGCAAGACGAGGATAACGATGACCACCAAAATTTCTTTGATTGATCAATCCCTTTTTAGTGCGATCAAAGACTGCACCCCATTCTTCAAGTAAGCGTACACGTTCAGGGGCAAGTTTGGCATGAAGTTCTGCCATACGCCATACGTTTAGGAACTTACCACCGCGCATGGTATCGCGAAA
>JBBKWA010000251.1:0-2789 GCA_037968695.1 Saprospiraceae bacterium | reverse complement strand
GGCACTAATTGGTACCGCCGTTGCTTTTGTCATTGGTTTTCAAAACAATGCTGTATATGGTCGAATATGGGAAGCACGGAAGATTTGGGGTGGCATCGTGAACACGTCACGTACCCTGGGCGTATTTGTACAAGACATGGTCACGAATGAACATGCCATTGAAAAAGTATCTGAAGACACTTTGAAGCAATTGGTCAAAACCATCACCTATCGACACATCGCCTGGATGACGGCCTTAAGATATGCTATGCGTAGTCAAAAGCCATGGGAAACCACAGGCGCTCATCTAACCAATCGGGAATGGGGCTTTGATCCTCCGGAGTGGAAATCAGGATTAGAAGAAAATCTAAAACCTTACCTCTCAGAAGAAGAACTAAAGCATGTCATGGGTATTGACAATCACCAAACGGCGATTCTGTATTTACAATCTCATCATATCAAAGCCCTCAAAGAAAAGGGCATTATATGGGAGTTTTCATTTTTAGAACTTGAAGGGGTCATTAAAGATCTATTTACTTTACAAGGGCAAACGGAGCGTATAAAAAACTTTCCTTACCCAAGACAGTATGCAACTTTAAATCATTACTTCATGTGGTTGCTTCTACTTTTACTACCTATGGCGATGATACCACAGTTTATGGAAATTGGTGCAAGCTTTTCGGACAACTACCCTTTCATCGCTGATTTATTCGTTTGGTTTTGCATTCCTATTTATGTTGCTGTTGCCTGGATGTTCCATACCATGGAGCGGATTGGCCGAACAGGGGAAAACCCATTTGAAGGTACTGCGAACGATGTTCCGATATCCAACATCTCGCGCGCTATAGAAATAGATCTCCGTCAAAATCTGGGCGAGGATAAAAAAGATATCCCTGATCAGTTTCCTGTAGAATATGGGGTCCAGTTTTAAGGTAAGGAGCATAAATATCGTTTATTTGAAAAAGTCATACTTTCAAGACCATATATGATTATCACAAAGGTCATCAGTCTTCCAAAGATTATTAAATGGTCAGCGCATCATATCCTTTGGCTATTGTGCTTCATGGGCGGCATTGCAGCACTCTATTATTTTAATATTATTAGTGTAGTCATCCCTTGGCTACCAGTGTCTGTCGTTGGTACAGCTGTAGCTTTTTATGTAGGCTTTAAAAACAATCAAGCCTATGATCGAATGTGGGAAGCAAGGAAAATCTGGGGTGGAATTGTAAATGATAGCCGTTCCTGGGGCATGATGGTGGATGGCTTTGTTACAAACCTTTCCAGCAATCAAAAACACTCCAGCGAAGAAGTTCAACAAATAAAAAAGAGACTTATATACAGACATATTGCGTGGCTCTATGCACACAGAAGTCAATTATTAATTCCGACGCCATGGGAACATGTAAGTCAAGGGGGGCTTATGGCCAGACATGCAAAATATCAACAGAATAAATTTGGTATTGGATTGCTGGATGATGAGTTGACAAAATCCGGATTAAAAACTTTCCTTCCATCTGAAGAATACGATAAATTGATTGGGCATGTCAATACCGCCACGCAAATCATAAACGAGCAATCACGAGAGCTCACGAAACTCAGGGAACAAAACTTGATCGATGATTTCCGACATATGGAATTAGCCAATCTGCTTAAGAATTTTTATACCCTCCAGGGCCAGAACGAAAGAATTAAAAAATTCCCCTTGCCGAGACAGTATGCCAATATGAGCCGGTACTTTGTGAGTATTTTTATTATGTTGCTTCCATTCAGTATGATCCCCGAATTGATGCACCTGGGAGAGTTGGGTCTTTGGATTTCTATTCCTATCACAGCGCTTGTCGGCTGGATCTATGTGATGATGGAAGTCATTGGTGATTATTCGGAAAACCCATTTCAGGGTATGGCAAATGATATACCAATGATGTCCCTTTGCCGAGTGATAGAAATCGATCTCAGGGAAATGTTGGGTGAAACTGATTTGCCGCCGTCCATTGAAGCTAAAGATGGCATATTGATGTAGCGCACTACTTTTCCAGGAGTTTATCCGCAAAATAATTCAACATTATCTCTACTTCCTTCAAGTCATTTCCTTTGACAGTTACTTCTGTAAGCCTTGGTAGGTGCTTGGCAAAATAAATATGGTTGTTAGACATTTCAAACAGATTAGTCGCCAAGGCAAAAGGATATTTAAAATCTGGATTGATTTGGGTTATAATTTCTGATATGGAATTGGCTAATTTCTTGTAGCTACTAAAAAAGCCTTTCGAGTTCTCATCATCCACCTCCTTTGTATGGTATGCTTTCCCGCCTTCGGCAATCACAATGCTGTGTAATTTACTTTCATTGACATACTCTACGCTTGGATTCTCCTCGGAAGCCGAAACCATCGAATGAATGATAATCCTAAGCTTTTTTCTGGGATCATCGACATTCATCGTATTGATGGTGATAAGGTAGGTGACCCATTCCCAATACCAATTCACTAAAAACAGAAGAAGGAGGTGCTTATTCTCAAAATAACGATAGACGGAAGCTTCCGTTGAATTGATTTTTTCTGCCAGTTTCTTAAATGTGAACGCCTCAAAACCGTACTCATCAATAAGGATGATGCTGTTTTCTATGATCTTCCTGCCTAACACAGAATCCTGAGGCTCTTTAAGATACAGCCCCTGATTCAGGGATATTTTTATTTCTATACTCATATCTAGGTGTCTAGTGGAAAACAGGTTTTACATCCAACCCAAACCGATATATTTTAATGACGGAACAAAGCTATGAAAGTTTTACAACTTATTATGATAGTTTTACTA
>JBBKWA010000250.1:0-8240 GCA_037968695.1 Saprospiraceae bacterium | reverse complement strand
AAAATTCATCAATGCATTTACGCCAAATGCGCCGACTACAATTGTTAGTGTTATTGAACTGTAATAGAAGAAAAAGGGTTCTCCTTTAATTTTTTGTTCTGACATAATTATTTGTGTTTCAAACCAAATATTTCAGCAAGCTCAATTGCACATCCCCAAGCTACTGTGAAACCTGCACCACCATGACCGTAATTATGGAAAATATTGGAGAGGTTTTCGTCGAATTCAAAACGGACAGCACTCCTCTTGGGTCTTAAGCCGACAATTTCTTTGAGTATTTCGGGGGCTTTTCGTGATAAACCAACCTGTAAAAGTCGTTTAACAATTAAGTCGGCATCACTTGTCTCAACATTGGTATTCCAATCGTTTTCGTAATCTGTGCCGCCAATTACGCAATCTTCACTACGGTTAATTACATAACTTAATGCTCCTTTCTTTGTAGCATCTGCACAAGACGGAATATCCATTTTTTTGCAACGTAAGATTTGTCCACGCATAGGTTGTAAATCATCATCATCACATAATTCTTTCGCCCCTAAACCTGTACAATTAACGATTAATGTATTTAAAGTTGATGCTTCTTGGAGACTCGCTATTTTTTGTTCTTTAAAAACGCCTCCATTGTCTAAAAATCGTGTAAATAAATAGGGCAAATACAACAGTGGTTCGGCTAACGGAACGGTTGAAATATACGCTGTTTCTATACCTTTTGGCAATTCTTCAGGTAGTGCTTTTCTTACCGCTCCTGCGGGCAACTGTTTGGTCCAATCCGTATTGCTTTCTTCGTCATACGCTGTAATAAATGGAATAAAAGCAACGCCATTACCTTTTATAACATCAGTCTGGTATTCCTTGTACGCGAGTGTCGACCAATAATTTGCCTTTTCTTTTGGATGAATTTCAAAGGGAAACCAAATGGCACCTACTTTGCTGGACAATGTTTTACTAAAGTGTTCTTTGGCAATGATTGTAACATTAAAACCATTTTCTTGTAGTTTGATGGCTGTCGTTAAACCGATAATACCACAACCAATGACACTTACGGATTTCATAATTTCATATCACTCTTTATTCCTTTTCCAGGAAAGGTGTTTGCATACATTTCTCCATTTTCAATAAGAATTATCCCGTTTATTATCACATACTCCATTCCTGATGATTTCACAAAACCATGCTCATAGGTAGCATTGTCTTTTACTTTGTTTACATCAAAAAGTAACAAATCTGCATAGCATCCTTTTTGAATTCTACCTCTTAACTTCATGTCGGGAACAATGGCTTCTAAAACTTGCGCAGGCATTAAAGTCATTTTATTGATAGCAGAATTAATGCTTATAAGTTTTTTTTCGTTCACATATTCTCTGATAGTTTTGCTAAAAGTACCAGATGCCCTTGGGTGGCCTGTTGGTGAATATCCTCCGCCATCACTGGCTATCATAGACACCTTCGATGAGATAACTTTATCTATCCAATTTTCCTTCATCATGTGTACAATAACAGAACCGCCTTGTTTTCGGTACCTTTCAAAGGTTTCAGGCGTTAAACGCTCGTTGGTTTTAACCCATTGCAAATCTTCATAGCTACAACCTAACCTTTCTTGCCAGCCTTCGTTAAAAATTGCGGAACCAATTTCGGTATTTCCAGCAGTGTATGGGTATAACTCTGTCGTGATAGGAAACCCCAAAGCCTGGGCTTTTTCTACTGCTGCCAAACAAAAATCAACATCTTTCCTTGCCATGCTGGTAAGATGGCAAATATGTAATGACGTCTTGTTTAGAACGGCATCGGAAATAGCCTGTTGAAAAGCAATAGAACCGCCTTCTCTAACATGAGAAAATACAGGGACGCTTATTTCGCCTGCAAAAGCATACACATCGGCAATTTCTTCGACAGAAGCATTTGGTAAATAACCAACAGGAATACCTATTCCGATTGCACCATTATTAATAGCATACGCTAGTTTCTTCCTAAGATCTAAAAACTTGTTTTCAGGTAGTTCTTGTTCGGCAACAGAATCTTTAAGTTCCTCGAAAATGCTTTCATAAACACGATCATTGTTTGCAATTACTTTGTTTCTGTATGCCAATTGACAAGCTGATGCACCATAGTTTATTAAGGCATTTCCTTTTCTGGCTTGGTAATATTGTACTAAGGTATCCACGCCGATTTCTAACTCTAAAGCAGTTGTAACACCATCAAAAGCTTGGTATTCGTTTTCTTTATTGGTTTGCCCGTGAGCGTGTAAGTCTATAAATCCAGGAGATAAGATTTTACCTGTTCCGTCTATTGTTTTTTTCCCTACGAGTTTATCTTTACTTATTTCTACGATTTTATCACCAGAAACAGCCACATTCAATATCTCGTCTGTATTGGTTTCGGGGTCAATAACTCTAGCATTTTCTATCACAATATCGTACGTTATTTCATTGTTGGAATTACAAGAAATAATAGAAATGAGTAATGCGATAAATAGGTATTCTTTAAAAGTCATCATTATTTTTTTGTGGCGGTAAATGTTCCTTACTTTTTTTGAAAAGAAGCGGTTCTAAAGTAGGTTCTAGCTTTAGTTTTACGGATTCAATATCTCCTAGATCATTAGATTGGAAGTTGAAATTGAACCCTGGGTATTGGTCAGGGGTAATGGTGTTGTCTTTAACAAGATAGGGTTTGAAGATATCGTAATGGGTATGTTCTAAATATGCTTTTTCTCTTGGGAAGCTCACCCAAAGGGAGTCGTTCTTAACTTCGATTTTAAATGTGCCGTAGCCTAAATTGGTGTATTTTCCTGTGTATTCTACTAGACTGTGAGCTGGTGTTGTATTGGCAACTTCGCTTTCCTCTTCCTCCTTTTTCTTTTCTCTTTGTTGTTCTTTAATTTGGTTGATTCTTTCGCTGTAGTAGCTTACCCAATCGGTTGCTTTTAAATTCAGTATTTCATCAGAAATTGCATTTCTTACTAAAGCGGGCAATGCAGATCCATCTTGATTAGCCAATACCACAATCCCAATTTTATCGGTAGGGAAGAAAGAAACATTTGCGGAAAACCCATCGATATTTCCGCCATGCTCTAACCTGTAATGCCCTTTGTAAGACGATGTAAACCAGGCATATCCATAGCTGTTTAAATGTTGGTCTGGAAATTGTTTGTCTGCTATTCCGTCACCGACTAACATCAGCGGATTTATGGCTTTTTCCACATATTGTTTAGGCAAGACTTGTACCTCATTTAGCTTTCCATCATTGAGCCATACTTTAAGCCAATTAGCCATTTCTTTAGAACTACTATTGATGCTTCCGGCAGGACTGATTGCTGCAATATTATAGTAAGGAGTTACTTTGTTGGTTTCAAAATGTTCTAATGAATACCCTTTGGAAATATTTGATTGCTTTTTTAGTTCCTCAATGGTTAGATTAGAAGTAGACATGTTTAGTGGTACAAAGAAACGTTCTCGTATATTATCTTCCCAACTTTTCCCTGTAAGCTTTTCGGTAATTAAGCCTTGTGCTAAAAACATGAAATTGTTGTAATACCATTGCTGTCGGATTCCCGTAAAAGGCTCCTGGTACTTTATACGAGCCAAGAGGCTGTCTTTGTTTTCTGTAGGAAATAAATACCAAGAAAAATCGTGTCGGGGCAAGCCCGTACGATGGCTTACCATATCTAAAATGGTGATTTTATTATTTAGCTCATCATTATAAAATTCTAGTCCGGGTAAATATTTTAATGGGCTATCGGTAAATTTCAAGCCTTTTTCGTCTTCCATTATACCAAGTAAGGCTGTTGTAAATGCTTTGGAAGTTGAGCCAATAGGGAATAAGGTGTTCTCGTCTACTTCTATTTTTTGTTCTAGATCTCTGTAGCCGAACCCTTTGGCATAAATTATTTCATTCTCTTTAACGATTGCTACAGAAAAACCTACTGTTTGAGTAGCTTCTTGTATTTCTCTTAGTTTTTCATCAAGATTCTTTTCATTAAGGTTAGTTTGCGCAAAAAGAGAAGTGCTTACAAGAAGAAAGAGAAGTGTGAAATACTTAGTTTGCATATTAAATCTATTTGATTATAAAGTCATTTTTTCCAAAATAGGCCATAATGCTGCACAACATTTTTTGGGATACGCGAAGTTCGGAAATTTCGGCGAAGCTGGGAAATTTTTGAATTCCTGCATATTGCGGGTGTATCTGAAATGCACATCGCTCGCTATAAATATAGCTATAAATCTTGGTGGTGCAAGTCCCTGGCGACGAGTTGGTGAAGCCGTCAAGTAAGCCGTAAGGGTGCGTGCTAATTTAACGTGAGGTTGGGGCTCCAGTTGGCCCATTTTCACCTACCAATTGACTGCACAATAAGAACGACAACACCATTTATGGTTCTAAAGACAGTTGTCAAATCTGGTTGCCCATTGAGCGTCGTTTTCAGGATGACTTGATCTTGCTTGATTCTCTATTTTTTAAAAGGACACCTTACGCGCTGTTGTAGCCACTACCCCCAATGTGGCCGATGTAGACCTGGAAAACAACACCGCAATTGTAGCAGAGGAAGTCGTTGGTTCTTACGATCCAAACGATAAGCAGGTGTTTCCCAGGGAAGGATTGACCGCTGAGCAGATTGCAGCAGGAGATGAATTGGAGTATATGATTCGTTTCCAAAATACGGGTACGTTTTATGCCGAACGGGTTCGGATCACCGACCATCTGGATACCGCCCTGAACTGGAGTACGCTAAAGCTAGAAGCGGCCAGCCATGAAGTTACCGAGTGGCAGTTACACCCCGGCGGATTATTGGATGTCTTATTTGACCAAATCTTTTTGCCCGATAGCAACACAAACGAGGCCGGCAGCCATGGCTTTGTAACCTTTTCCATTGAACGCAATCGCGAATTTGACGTTAATGACCGAGTAACCAATAAAGCAGCGATCTATTTTGATTTCAATGAGCCGATCATCACCAATGAAGTGATCATCACGGTACCCGAAATGGTCACGTCTACGGCTTCCGCTCCGTCGGTGCAAGAACATCCACTCCGTCTATTGCAAATCAACCCAAATCCGACCGGTGGGGAAATAAGGTTCACGCCAGACACAAAAATTGGGGAGGTACAAACGGTCAGGGTCTTCGACGCAATGGGACGCCTTGTCCTGGCTAAAAGTATCGAACAACAGCAACCGTCCTATGTTTTAGACCTTAGTGGCTTGCCCAGTGGAACCTATTTGGTCACCGTGATAGCTGACCGAGGGGTACAGTCGGGGCAGGTTATTGTTAGTGCAGCTCGTCACTAAGGGGCTGTTTTTAGGGGGGCTGAGTCAATAACAATGAGTTCCTGTTGTACCTAAGGTGGTACCAAAACCCAGCCTGACACTTAAGGACTGTAAGAGCAGTGCCATTAGGTTTGACTACCTTTGATCCCTGCTCTTCTTTTCACCCCGATTTAGTTCTCCCCTGTTTGACGAACTAAGTTTTGAACTTCTTAGAGAACTATTAACTAATACTAACTTAGATAAAATATGCTCGAATTTCTTAGAAATTGGATTATCAACCATGGCTTGGATGTATTTACTGCCAACATTTTAGCACGAGGTTTGATTTTTGTGTTTATTATAGTATTAAGTCTTATTGCTTATTTTCTCACCAGAAATTTTATCCTAAGAGGACTAGCTACTATTATTAGTAAGACAGCAACACGATGGGACGATGTGATCCAAAGCAAGAAAGTGTTCAATCGCTTGGCTCACTTGGCACCAGCCATTGTCATATACCTCTCCATTCCAATCCCTTTTGCTGGTTATGATTGGTTGATCTCATTGTTCAACGCGCTCGTTTTAATCTACATGATTGCCGTAGGTATCTTGGCACTTAATGCTTTGCTAAATGCGTCTTTGGTTATTTATACAGAATATGAGGTTTCAAACAGAATCCCGATCAAGAGCTTTATCCAAGTTTTGAAAATAATCATTTATTTCACCAGTGGGATATTCATCATTTCTATTTTGCTGGATAAAACACCCGTTTATTTGTTCAGCAGCTTAGGTGCCATTACCGCCATCTTGATGTTTATTTTCAAGGATGCCATTTTGGGTTTTGTCGCCGGGATACAGTTATCGGCCAACCGAATGGTTGCTAATGGTGACTGGATTGAAATGCCAAAATACGGTGCCAATGGTGATATTATTGAAATAGCCTTAACGACCGTTAAAGTGCAAAATTGGGACAAAACGATTACTACTATTCCTACCTATGCTTTGATTACCGAATCATTCAAAAATTGGCGAGGCATGTCGGATTCAGGCGGCAGGAGAATTAAACGGTCCATCAGTATAGATATGAATACCATTCAATTTTGCACAGAAGAAATGCTACAACGATTTAGCAAAATCCAGTACATCTCCGATTATATCGAAAAAACGAAGATAGAGCTGCAAGAAAGCAACAAACTGGAGCAGGTCGATAATTCCAGTCTGGTAAATGGCATCAGGATGACCAACATTGGAACATTTCGTGCCTATGTCAAAGCTTATCTAATGGGCCACCCGATGATCAACCAGGAAATGACATTTTTGGTCAGGCAGCTTGCTCCAACGGAACATGGCCTACCTATTGAAATTTACGTCTTCAGCAAAGACCAGGAGTGGGCTAATTATGAAAATATTCAAGCAGATATCTTTGATCATATTTTAGCCGTAGTCCCAGCATTTGATTTGCGGGTATTTCAAGATCCTAGTGGGATGGATTTTAGTAAGTTGGGGAGGTAGATCGCCCAATCGCCCATCATGCGTACCACGGTAACGGCGGAACGCCTCGCTAAACGGGGCTACCAATCCTTTACCAAGTATTACGAACAAATCTTCCATGGTTCACGATTGTGGTGCGTTTTTAATTTTCTTCTTTATCCCGATACCCCTCCGAAACTTTCACATTTTTAACAATTCACGCATCAGTTTTCGAATATTTTTTTCTTCGTAAATCGCTTGAACAATCGAAGTATATTCTTTGACGAATCGTTCATTTTTATTAAGATTTTCGAATATTTCAGCTTGGTTTAAGAAGACTGTCCAGTCATTTTCCGTTTTTTTTGCAGCTTGATGTAGCTCCTCTTTTTGTGCATCAATAATTTCAAGCGGCTCACCATTTTCGTTAATGCCTTTGTCGCTATAATAGCACCATGCCGCTAAAATAAATGTAGTGTATTTAATACTTCCATCATTTTCTAAATTTTCTCGAAGTGTTGGAATTATAAATTTTGGCAACTTCGCAGCACTTTCAGCACAGATACGGCTTACACTATCCTTTATATTTGGGTTTGCAAAACGTTTTTCCAAGCCATCCTTGTATTCTTCAATATCAACGCCTTCAATCTTACCTAAGATGGGCGTGACCTCCATGTCCATGAACTGCCGCATAAATTTTGCAAAAACAGCATCTTCCATACAAATATCAATCGTTAGGTGCCCATGTATCGCTCCTGGAATACCTAAAACAGAGTGACCTGCATTGAGCAACCGGATTTTCATTTTTTCATAAGGCGTAACATCGGGAACAAATTGAACACCTAATTTTTCGAGTGGCGGTCTCCCGTTTGAAAAATTATCCTCCACTACCCATTGAATGAATGGTTCGCACACCACACACCATTCATCTGTTATCTGATAGGTGTTTTCCAAATAACTGGTGACTTCTGGCGTAGTGACGGGTGTAATTCTGTCTACCATACAATTGGGGAAAGCACCTTCTTTCGCTATCCAATCAGCTATTTCTACATCTTGTTTTTTGGCGAAAGCCAACAGCATCTTGCGAAGCATATCGCCGTTGTGCTGGATATTGTCGCAAGACAAAATGGTGAATGGCGGCAGTCCGTTGGCGTGTCTTTTTCGCAAGGCAGCCATCAAATACCCATAAACCGTTTTCGGTTCGTCCAAATATGTCAAGTCGTGTTGTATATCGGGATTTTTAAAATTAAACTCGCCTGTAGTGGGATTAAAATTATAACCTCCTTCCGTAATCGTGAGCGAAACAATTTTGGTGTCGGGGTGCGCCATTTTATCAATAACCAATTGAGGATTATCAACGGCTAAGAGGTATTCCGTTATGGAACCAATGATTTCACTTTCGACTTTTCCATCAGGGTGCTGTGTGACCAGCGTGTATAGGCAATCTTGATTTTTTAAAACATTTGCCATATTTCGGTCGGCTTCTCGCAAACCTACACCACATATTGCCCAATCTGTAGCACTATATTTTTCTAATA
>JBBKWA010000249.1:0-16190 GCA_037968695.1 Saprospiraceae bacterium | reverse complement strand
TTTATATTTATTTTGTAACTAATGCATTATCAGCACCTAAGATATGGTTAGCTGATGTGCCATGGTAGGGATGTAATTGATTATTAAATCAATTATATAATTCTTGCTGAGGCTTTTTATATATATTTTTAAGAAAGGCTACTATAGTTTATCAGGAATCTGTATTTTGGTATAGATTATGCAGGAATTTTGGCTGGATAAACAAGCTTAAATATGCATAATCTACTCAAGGTGCCCCTGGATTTTTGCATATCCACCCGAAGAATAACTTGATTGATTATCGTCAATTTATTTAACTGAATAGAGCACATTTATGAAATCATTTTCGAGTCACTGTAGTAATAACCCTTCTAGTGTTATAGCCACAAGTCTTAATCTATTTGTACCAGGAATGACGAGAACAAAACTCGCATTTGGCCTAACTTTGTTCGGCTTGATGACTGGATTTTCAGATGGCTTTGCGAACAACTCGTTTTCCGATAAGGATCGATCTGCCATTATTACAGATCATGCTGGAGTACAATCCAGTCCGGAGGTTTTTGCTAATGTAGCACTATCAACCGAGCCCAATTTAACAGTAAGATTTGCCAATCCGGTGTATGATTGTGATACCTATGAGTATTGTGTCGATGTCGAATTCCAATGTGATGAGCCTGATCGACAGTTATATGATATGAATGTCCGCTTTTTCTATGATGATAATCTTTTAGAGTTTATAGATTTTAGGGATTTTCAGGGTACTTATGGCCCTATAACCCCTAACCCGGCAAGCAATATATATACCACTGCAGGTGTACCCTGGTTCAATTTTTCAACAGGGGCTGACAATATTCGCGGTGCCATCCAAAAGCTAGGTAATAATTCACCGATCTATATATCGACGACAGGTTGGACAAAGATCTTTCAAGTCTGTTTCAATGTTGATGAACCGGTGGATGAAGAGAATTTTTGTCCTTCGCTTGTATGGGATTTAGAAGCAGATCCGGCCAATGGAGGGTTTATCCCTGGTAGCGAAGGTGTGGTGATGTCAGTAGTAGAAGGAAATGGTTCAGCTAATGCTTTTGAGCATGTGTCCCAGTTCAACTGGCAATATATTGGCGATGGAGCTCCTCCATTTGGTGAGCCGATTCAAGATCACTGTCTCTCTGTTAATTGTGGCACATGTAGTTTGGTGGTCAGTAGTACGGCCGATTCAGGAGCAGGATCGCTTCGTGAGAAAGTTGCATGTGCTTCCCCGGGCGATACCATTACGTTTGCCTCCAGTATGGGAGGAGAGACTATCTTGTTGACATCTACAAATATTGATATCAACAAGCACCTATATATTAGATCGAATCTGTCTAACAGAGTGAAAATTAAATCAACTGTTGCAGGCCTGTTTGTGATTCAGCCAGGGAAGACTGTTGAATTTAAAGATCTTGACCTCACCAGTGGGCTGACCATGAGTAATAATGAAGGGGCCGCTTTTAAAAATAGTGGTGTTATTCGGCTTCTCGGGGTGAAAGTATTCAAGAATACGAGCCTTCCTACGGGCCAATACCTGATTCGTAATAAACCGGGTAGTGAGTTGTTATTATATGGCAACTGCTTTATAGAAATTCCGTAAGTTCTTATATCCGGGCTACACACAGCACAAAATCGCCCAACATATGAGCGATAATTAAATATGGGCTATTCTGTATTACTTTTTTTGGTGCTGACGCGCTAAAAGATTAAAAAATAAATCAACTCTCTTTTTTCTCAGTTGTTCTTCTATAAAAAATACCTGTCATGTATTAGCGACTGGTACTACTCAGCATACATATTTGTAAAGTTATCTGACGGTTGATAATGCGTGAATTGATGCTTTAATCAATAACGTTGTAGCGGTATTTCATCACTAGAAACCAATCGCCAACGTAATGATGCGTATCTTACACTTCTTAAAACGGTATGAATAATGCTGTATTTTTAAGGAATCTAGCACAGCAAGCCTCAACTAAAACAATAAATTTTTGTTTTAGAGGGCAAGACTTAAACGCGAAGGCGAGAGTCGACTTGTTGATTTTACCATCAACCAATCGGATATGACACCCAAATCAGATCCTACAACAAATAGCAACTTGATTGCCTCTTATGTATTGCCTCACCTGATCTGTGATCAGCGTGTTGGGTTGCATTATTGGAGGAAACGCTTGTTGGCCCTTGTGGTGTTCGTCTCTGTTTTCAATTTCACATCAACTTCTTTTGCAAATAGTATGCGTGTTGATCCTCTTAAGATCAACAGCTCAACTGATTTGTCAACCTACTCTTTGTTGCCTGCAAGTGTCCTCTTAGTAGATGAAATTCCAACAATACTTGTACGGTTTGCTAATCCACAATACGATTGCACATTAGAAGAATATTGCCTTGATGTAGAATTTCAGTCAGACCTGGAAGATCAGGAGTTATTTGGAATGAATGTGCGCTTCTTTTATGAAGACAACGAATTAGAATTAATTGACTTTAGGGATTTTCAGGGGGGCTACGGCCCGGTAGCGCCCAATCCTCCTTCCGTATTAACGAGTGGACTAAATTTTGGTTATGATTTTTTCGGTTTTGGCTCCTCCGGAGATGGGGCAGCTGATTGGGTGAGCGGTGCGATACAACTAGTTCAACCAACCGAACCACAGATTATTTTGTCGACAACTGAGTGGACAAAACTTTTTCAAATATGTTTTGCCATTGAGGAGACTGAATATGACAGCATTAGTTATTGTCCTCCTATCGTATGGGATTTGAGAGTTGATCCAATGGATGGAGGATTTCTTTCTGGCGATGATGGCGTTGTCATTACAGTTGTGAATGATCCCCCGGCGGAATCAGGACCAGCGAATAGAGGCGTTGAACAATTTAATTGGGAATATTCAGGCAATGGCGTAAATCCTCCGTTTGGGCAACCAGTTGAATTGAATTGTACTTCTATAAGTTGTCCTATAAGTATGGCATGCCCACCAGATATAACAATTGATTGTGAGGAATCTACCTTGCCGGCAAATACCGGACTCGCTACAGCAGAAGATTTTTGCCCCGGTCCGCCGCTCATTAGTTTCACAGATAGTTTTTCAACGGCGACATGTGTTGCTGAGTTATTAATATTCAGAACCTGGATCGCGACAGATAGTTGTGCAAACCTATCAACATGCGTGCAAGTCATCACTGTTGAACAAAGGGGTATGATTTGCGGAGCCATCTTGAATGATTTGGATGAGGTAATAGGAAATGTAGAGTTAAGATTGTTTGCAGATATTAACGAGAACCAAACGATTGACGCCGGCGATACATTAGTAGCGATTACATTTTCTGATGCTGTATCAGGTTTGTATTGTTTCGATGGCGTACCTCCTTGCACTTATGTTATACAAGAAACACAGCCGTTGTATCATGGTGATTTATTTGATTATGATTTTTCCCCGGATCCGGATGGCATGGATAGTCTGGATGGACCAGACAATGAGATTCCAGTCAACCTGATGCCTTGCGAAGTAGATAGCAACAATAATTTTATCGACATCGTGTGTCCTATTGATTTCCCTGTTGTGCCAGCGGATACGCTGTGTGAAGATGGAATGGTAGACTTTATCATTGAGGATCTTAATATTGGTCTGGTGACCTACAGCTGGGACTTTGGAAGTGGTTCGACACCCTCTTCAGGAACAGGTCTGGGACTTCATACGATTAGTTATATCACGACAACTGATAATCAGGAAAATGGTGCTCAAGTGGAGCTGACTTTAGGAAAATCCGGTTGTCCTGACACAACTGCTGTGGTCAGTGTAATTGAAGTATACCCCTATGCGGATGCAACGATTGACACGGATACTGATGCGGGATGTTATTATACCGAAAGGACATTTCAGCCGCTCGCGGATGAAATTCCCGGTGCAACATACAACTGGGATTTTGGTGTAGGCGCGTCGCCAGCGACAGGCTCAGGCTATGGACCTCATTCAGTGATTTATCAATCAGCTGGATCAAAGTCAGTCTCTTTAGCAATCTATCCAAATGCGCCAGGCGCTCAATGTCCGGATAGTTCAATGGTTACTTTTAATATTATCAACTGCCCGGCGAATATTGTTGGGGCTGTAAAATCAACTACAGATCAGCCGATTTCACAAGTAAATATTCGACTATTTGCGGATGATGATTTTGATGGCATCGCTGATAACAATGTTGCGATTAGAAGTGTTTTCACTAATGCACAAGGAAATTACTCAATGGCTCAGGTCACCCCCGGAAATTATGTGATCGTTCAAATCCAGCCAGCAACCTGGAATTCATTTGATGACGGCGACCCCACTCCGGACAATGATATTGTGGATAACATAGATTCATTAGATAATTTGATTCCAGCAACATTGACGCCCCTGGAAGTTGATCAGCTAAATTTGTTTATTGAGATAGCGATTGCAGGCCAGATATCAGGAAGTGTTTTTGTGGATACGGATAATGACCAGGTTCCTGATGAAGGAGAAGGATTAGCCAATGTTACGTTGAGCTTGTATCATGATGTTGATATGGATGGTGTGGCCGACGATAACACACCAATAGAAACACAGCTTTCCTCCTCTGATGGTAGTTACATCTTTCCTGATGTAGCTGTAGGAAATTATGTTTTAGTGGAAACTCAACCAATAGGATATAGTTCGATTATTGATATTGATGTAAGTAACGATGGCGATAATGTACCTAATACGAATACTTTAAATGATACCATTCCGGTAACGATTAACAATGGCGAAGTCGATGCGGGCAATTACTTTATTGAAGCAGACTCCTGTGGATTGATTGTGATGAATGCTAATGATTCCGGGCCCGGGTCGCTTCGACGAGCTATTGATTGTGCGGAGCCCGGAGATACCATTAGTTTTAGTGCTTCACTTGCGGGGGCTACGATATTTATTAATTCTGCCAGACTATTATTGGAAAAGGACATCGTGATTTATTCAACGATTTCTCCCAGAGTTAATCTCTATTCACAGATTTCTGGATTCTTTGAAATCGTGGCTTCTTATACCGTAGAATTCCACAATTTAAATATTGTCAGTGGATTGTCTGGAAATGATGGCGCCGCTTTTAGAAATGATGGTATTTTGAAACTTGAGGATGTCAACGTGCTTCGCAACCCTGCTTTACCGCCGGAAAATTATTTGATTTTCAATACGCCATCGAGCGAATTGATTATCAGAGGAAATTGCTTATTAGAATTTGATTAAGCAGTTGGCTGCTTGGAATCAAATAGTGATTCAGAAATAGCCATAAGGTTTGAACTTACCTGAACTTCAGAATTCATTAAATCATGAATGCTCACTTTATCCAGGAGCTTGTCCATATTGTGCTGAAGTATCGTCCACAAAGAGCGAAGTGAACAATCAATCGAATTAGTGCATAAGCTTGATGTTCCAGCATGTTGTCCACAGAAAGAGTCATCATAGATCGCACCACCCATCGCCCGTAATACATGATTGACTTTAATTTCGTGTGTTGGTTTGGCAAGAATATATCCGCCTTTATGTCCCCGGATGGAAAGGATAAATCCTGCAAGGCGCAATGATCTGGTCAATTTAGCAGCATACGCCTGCGAGATATTTTCTAACTCACTTATTTGAGATAGACTCAAACCTTCCACTGGATGCGCGCGCGCTATCTGAAGTAGAATTCTCAATCCATATTCGTCTTGGGCAGAAATTTTCATGCTATTTTTTTTTAAAACATATCCAGCGCCATTCTGGCAACATCGCTCATGCGGTCTTTATTCCAGGAAGGGTTCCACACCAAAGTGAGTTCCACATCCTTAACAAAAGGAAGCGTGAGTAATTTCTCCTGAACTTCCATTGGCAGACTTTCGGCCACCGGGCAAGCCGGGGACGTCAATGTCATAGAAACAATGACTTTACCTTGCTCATCAATAGATAACGTATAGATCAACCCTAACTCCCAAATATCAACAGGTATTTCCGGATCATAGATTTCCTTTATGGTGTTGATCATAGCTTCTTGCTTTGATCCCGGTATTACTGTTGCTTCTTCTTTCTCCGTAACAGGGAGATGCTTTGCATAGGACTTAATATGTTGAATCATACTGACAAGGCCATTGGATCGGGTTGGGGATAAATGTGCTTTTAATCCAATTTTCTCAATAAAATACAAATTGGCATTCAGTACATCATCTAACTTTTGCCCATGAAGTACCCTGATTAATAAAGCGATAATACCTTTCGTGATCACGGTATCACTATCAGCCGATATATACAATCTGTCGTCACTGACTTCAGCATGAAGCCAGACTTTAGATTGACAGCCTTTCACCAAATGAAATTCAGTTTTATACTTTTCCTCAAAAGGAGGCAAAGCCTTTCCCAAATCAATTAAATACTCATACTTATCCGTCCAGTCGGTAAAATGGGAAAACTCCTCAATGACTTCTTCCTGATTTGCGACAATACTTGGAATTGATATTTCCATCAAGACAGAATTTTTATTGATTTATGGGTTGCACGTACCAGTTGTTCTATTTCTGCGGCAGTATTATAGGCCGCAAAGGAAGCTCTGACCGTTCCTGGAATACTAAATCTATCCATCAGTGGTTGTGTGCAATGATGACCAGTACGCACTTCAACACCTTGTTGATCGAGCATAGTGCCGATATCATAAGGATGTAGCCCGTCAATGACAAAGGAATATACAGATGCTTTTTGAGGGGCTGTTCCAATCGTTCGAACGCCTGGAATAGATTCCATCGCTAAAGTACAAGCGGTCAAAAGATCGGTCTCATGTTTGATCAATCGTGTGGTATCTAATTTGTCTATGTAATCGCAAGCAGTTGCAAGACCAATAGCGCCTGCTATGTCCGGTGTGCCAGCTTCGTATTTAAAGGGTATCGTATTATACGTCGTGCCGGACCATTTGACTTCTTTAATCATTTCGCCACCGCCATGCCATGGTGGTAGCATTTCCAACCAAGAGGCCTTGCCGTATAAGATACCCATTCCGGTAGGGCCATACATTTTGTGGCTGGAGAAAGCATAGAAATCAACATCCAGTTTTTTTACATCGACCCGCATATGAGGCGTCGCCTGCGCACCATCAATCATGACCGGTACGCCTTTATCATGCGCCATCTTGATGATCACTTCAATCGGATTGATTGTACCTAAGGCATTGCTAATATGGACGACAGAAACCAATTTGGTTTTTGCGCTAATGTTTTTTTCTAACCACTGCAGGTCAAGTGTTCCATCGTCAAAAACTGGAATTACTTTGATTACAGCGCCCTTGG
The DNA here is from genome assembly GCA_037968695.1 of Saprospiraceae bacterium. Lineage (GTDB taxonomy): Bacteria > Bacteroidota > Bacteroidia > Chitinophagales > Saprospiraceae > Opimibacter. The sequence continues at coordinate 8,893 of JBBKWA010000249.1, read as the reverse complement.
CTTGACAAACTATTTGCCAAGGAACAATATTACTGTGATGTTCCATTTCAGAAAGAATCACTTCATCTCCTTCGTTCAATTGGGACATGCCATACGTATACGCCACCAGATTGATGGACTCTGTAGCACCACGAGTGAATATAACTTCCCGGTCAGTAGGTGCCCCAATAAAGCTTGCAATCCTGCTTCTTGATGATTCAAATAAATCTGTGGCTTCCTGGCTTAGTGTATGCACGCCACGATGGACGTTGGCATGGGTGTGCTGATAGTAGTGCTGCATAGCCTCTAAAACCTGATTTGGTTTTTGGCTCGAAGCAGCATTGTCAAGGTAGACTAATGGACTTCCATTAACTAACCTTGACAGAATCGGGAAATCATTTCTGATGAGATCCACATCAAGATCTGAAACAGACGAACTGACCGATTTGTCTATCATAAATCAAGTGACATTTTTGATCGAATGTGATCGCGTAAGGGCTCAATGGGCAAAGCGTCAAGCACTTCAGAAAGGAATGCAGATTTCATCATGTGTTTTGCGGTTTCCCTGTTAATACCACGGGACATAATATAGAAAAGGGACTTCTCGTCCATCTGACCAATCGTAGCACCATGACTGCATTTAACATCATCAGCATAAATCTCCAACTGAGGTTTGCTGTTCATGCGTGCATTGGCAGACAAGACCAGGGAATCATTTTGTTGATAGGCATTTGTTTTCTGTGCATCCTGATGTACATATACTTTGCCATTAAAAGCACCTGAAGCCTGGTCATCTATGATGCCTTTATATAGTTCGTGGCTTTCACAGTGTGGTACCTTATGATTTATTTTTGTCTGATGATCCACAGACTGCTTGTCTTTGGAAATGTAGGCAGCCTGTAAAGAGGAATACGTATTACTTGCTTCCAACTCAACATCAATATTATTTCTGATGGTCGACCCGCCGAAATCAAATGCGAACGTTTCAAAGCGACTATCGCGGTGTTGTGTAGCGGCAAGCTTATATACCAAACTTTGTGTTGACGGTAGATTCTGCCAACGGTAATGCTTTACTTCTGCATTGTTTTCAATGTAGTGAAAAGCGCTCGCGTTGATTAAACCTATTTGGGTGGTTGTTGCCTTGTTGGATGCCTTTTCATATCGCTCTATGATTGAAATACTACTTCCTTCAGCCGCATGAACAAAATAGAGTGGGTGAGAGAAAGAAATCTCGGGATCATCGTGGACAATTTTTATTTCAACAGGTTTGTCAAGTTTGAAATTCTTCGGAATTGAAATGGCAAAGCCACCGGATTGAAAAGCAAAATTGAGAAACTCAAAAGCTTTATTCGTGGAAGGAGAATCTTGTTCGACGATTTTAGAAAAAGCAGCCGCTAAAGCAGCGTCCTCAAGCATCTCCTTGAAAGTAATCAACTTTATACCTGAATCTTTTAGTGCAGGATCTATTTGATCCCAAAGTATCCGGCCATTGGAAACAACAATACTATAGGTGTCGAGATTTGGAATTGCCTCAATATTGACCTGTTGATTTACGCCAGCCAATGTATATTCCGGGGAGATTATATTTTGTGCAACGGTGTATTTCCAGTCCTCATGCTTTCTGTCCGGAAACTGAAATTGCTTTAATGCTGCAAAAGAGGACTTTTGAAGATTGTGTAAGACACTTCCAGCTTTTCCATTCAGGCTGGATTCGAATGTATCGAATACCGCCGTAAGGTGATTTAATATTTTTTCCTGATTGGTCATTAATGACGGTGTATTAAGCTGTAATTGTATTTGATTCTTTAATCCAGTCGTATCCTTCAGCTTCCAGTTTTTCTGCAAGTTGCTTATCCCCGGTGGCAACGATTTTTCCTTTGGAAAGTACGTGTACAAAGTCCGGTACGATATGGTTAAGCAGTCTTTGATAATGGGTCACGATAATAAATGCCCGGTCCGGTGACTTTAATAGATTGACGCCATCGGCAACAATGCGAAGTGCGTCGATGTCAAGGCCCGAATCTGTTTCGTCGAGAATAGACAAACTCGGTTCGAGTAAAGTCATTTGAAGGATCTCATTTCTTTTTTTCTCACCACCACTGAAACCATCATTGAGCGATCGTTTAAGTAAACTCTTATCCATTTCAATGGCGGCCATTTTTCCCTGGATAAACTTGAGCATTTCAAGTGCATTAAGTTCAGGCTGGCCCTGATGGACCCGCTTCGCATTGATGATGCTTTTTAGGAAATTCGAATTGCTTACGCCAGGTATTTCCACAGGATATTGAAATGCCAAGAAGATACCGGCCAAGGCTCTTTCATTTACATCCATATCGAATAAATTTTCTCCGTTGTATTCTATGGTCCCTGATTCGATAATATATTCCTCGCGACCTGCCAGTACATTGGCCAGTGTGCTTTTTCCTGAACCATTCGGTCCCATGATCGCATGCACTTCGCCTTTGGCGACTGTAAGACTTAAACCATTGAGGATCGGCTCTCCGTTAATGGAAACGTGTAAATCTGTTATTTTTAATAAAGGTGTCATATTGTTTTACTTAATACATTTTAATTATCCAACACTTCCTTCGAGGCTGATAGCCAAAAGTTTCTGTGCTTCTACTGCAAACTCCATCGGGAGTTCATTAAAAACTTCTTTGCAATAGCCATTGACTATCATGTTAATGGCATCTTCTTCACTCAACCCGCGTTGCTTGCAATAAAAGAGCTGATCTTCCCCGATTTTTGAGGTTGTCGCTTCATGCTCTACGCGTGCACTTGGATTGTCAACTTCCAGATAAGGAAACGTATGTGCTCCACATCGATCGCCCATCAGCAAGGAATCACACTGTGAAAAATTTTGAGCACCATCGGCACGTTTTCCAATCTTCACAAGTCCTCTGTACGAATTGTTACTTTGCCCGGCAGAGATCCCTTTGGAAATAATAGTGCTTTTAGTGTTCTTCCCAAGGTGAATCATTTTGGTGCCGGTATCCGCTTGCTGGTGATTGTTCGTCACAGCTACGGAATAAAATTCTCCTACGGACTCGTCGCCTTTAAGAATGCAACTTGGGTACTTCCAGGTAATGGCGGAACCGGTCTCAACCTGTGTCCAGGATATTTTTGATTTGTAACCAGCACAAATGCCACGCTTCGTGACAAAATTATATATGCCACCAACGCCATTTTTATCACCGGGATACCAGTTTTGGACCGTTGAATATTTTACAAACGCTTCGTCTTTAGCATAGATTTCTACGACGGCGGCATGCAGTTGGTGCTCTTCGCGCATTGGTGCCGTACAACCTTCGAGATAGCTTACGTAACTTCCTTTTTCAGCGACAATCAATGTGCGCTCAAATTGTCCGGTGTTGGCTGCATTAATTCTGAAGTACGTTGATAATTCCATCGGACATTTTACGCCTTCCGGAATATAGCAAAAGGAGCCATCACTAAAAACAGCTGAATTGAGGGCGGCAAAATAATTATCCTTTGCCGGTACCACACTGCCAAGATATTTTCTGACTAACTCAGGGTGGCTGTGCACTGCTTCGCTAAAAGAGGAGAACACGATGCCTAGCTCCCCTAATTCTTTTTTGAATGTCGTAGCTACAGAAACACTGTCCACTACGGCATCAACAGCAACACCGGCAAGCACTTTGCGCTCTTCAATTGGCACGCCGAGCTTTTCAAACATCTCCAGGATTTCTGGATCTGCTTCATCGAGTGAATTGAGTTTCTTTTTTGGTGCAGCAAAATAGATGATGTCCTGATAATTGATAGGAGGGTATTTGACATTCGGCCACTTAGGCTCCTCCAGTGTCAGCCAATAGCGATACGCCTCCAGGCGCCATTCAAGTAACCATTCAGGTTCATTTTTTCGCGCACTGATAGCACGAACGGTATCTTCCGATAAACCCTTTGGAAAGGTGTCCATTGCCAATTCAGTCGACCAGCCATATTTATACTCGGATTGGGTGTGACCCTCCAAGGTTTGCATACTATCACTCATAATTATTCAATTTGCGGGGCAAAGTTCGTCATTCTGTTACAAAAAAGTATACTATGGTAATACAAAATTGATCCCGATATGTTTAATGAATATTCATTTGATGTGCCACGAATGCATTTTACTATATAATCATTTGATATACAGATGATTAGTAACATCATAAAGAGCAGGTATTATTTGCCAAATTATGGTCAATGGGGTTAGTTGGACAGGCTCGGATAGGCTTTTAAGGGTCTTAGCTAATGCCATAGCTCCTTCTACATCAAACGAAAAGGAATTAGAGTCCTTTGTGAAATGAGAATTAGTATACGCCCGATTGGAAAATACGAGTTATATACCGGGATAATATAATGGGTAATATTTAAAGGAATAGAACTCTATATATTATATTATTACATATATTTACAGCTCAACTATGGCAGTATCAGGGATCACCACTCGATTTTTAGAATGCCTCGATAAACTCATTCTCGAGAGCAAAGTTCGTTCAAAGCGCCATTTTGCTTTGTCCTTGGGTTATCACGCGCAAGGCATTTCGGAAATGGTCGCCGGGCGAAGGGAGGCCACATTGGAATTGGTTGAAAAATCCGTGCTGACCTATCGTTTTAATCCTATTTATCTCTTCACAGGCCATGGTGAATGCTTCGCTAACCCAATTGAAGATGATGGCCTGCGTTTAAGGAATCTTTCCATTGTCACAGATGAAAAAGGAGATGAGCGAATCGTGCATGTTCCTTATCCCGCGCAAGCAGGTTATGGTCGGTTGATCGATGATCCTGTTTTTATCACGGAGCTGCCATCTTATCAACTTCCGGATCCTCAGTTCCGCTCCGGAACGTATAGGTCCTTTGAAGTAGCTGGAACGTCTATGGAGCCGACATTCATGCCTAACGATATCGTGATAGCCGCTTTTATCGAGCCGCGTTATTGGGGACAAGCCATCAAGAATAGCCAGATCTACATCGTCGTCACCAAAAAGGATGTCGTCATCAAACGTGTCGTGAATAATATCAGTGTGCAACAAACGATTGAATGTTGTTCTGACAATCCGGGGTATGAACCTTATTCGATAGAGGTTGATGATATTCTCGAAATTTGGAAAGCAAGGGTAAAGCTCACCAGTCATATTGATGCCCCGGCGCCAAGAATCAATACGGATTCAATTAGCGAACAGCTGGAAGCCCAACAAAAAATGTTGGAGAATCTTCACTTAAGATTATCAGAAGTAAAAATTACCTAGTCCATTCCTAAAACGTTTCGTCCCGTTTGTCTGCCTAACGACTGCTGCAGTTTATTTATAAGGTGTAATTTCACATCATGAAAATAAAAGGAACGGTGGTTCATTTGAATTTCGAAAATGAGGCCTATGGGATAATTGACCAGCAAGGCAAAAAATACCTGCCGGTCAATATGCCCATGCAGTTAAAGAAGGATGGAGCACAAATTACAATCAGCTTTAGACGGGCCGATGTTGTTTCTTCTATGATGTGGGGGGAACCTATTTATATTTATTCATTTGAGACGATCTAATCGGTACGCCAATGATCCCATCGAATAGAAATATAAACCTGTTGAAAAGTATAAGTTTCAAGTTATCCTTTTGCTCGTTATTTATGCTAAGCGCTTCCCTGCTATTTGCCCAGATGCCGGATGGTTTTATCCGCGAACAATTGGCTACTGATTTAAATCCAACATCAATCATTGTAGCGCCCGATGGCCGAATATTCATTACGGAAAAGCATGGTCAAATTCGCATTGTCAGTGATGGCCAATTACTTGATGATCCGTTTCTCACGCTGGAAGTTGATGATTCCAATGAACGGGGATTAGGGCACATGGTGCTGCATCCGAATTTCGAACAGAATAATTATTACTACGTTTTTTATTCCGTGCCCGGATTGCGGCACAATAGAGTAAGTCGTTTTACTGCCAATGGAGACAAGACAATACCCGGCAGTGAACTTATACTTCTTGATTTGGATATGCTTGGAACGGATATTCACAACGGTGGAGATATGGTTTTTGGTTTTGATGGGTATCTCTATGTGAGCACTGGAGAAGGTGGACAAAATTGGTTGTCAGGAAATCTGGGATCAACCAACGGAAAGATATTGCGTATAGATGATATAGGAAATGCTGTTCAGGAGAATCCCTGGTATGATTTGAATCAAGGCCGGAGTAACCTGGTGTATGCCTATGGATTTCGCAACCCTTTTACCATGACGTTAAATCCCGTAACGGGGGAAATATTTGCGAATGATGTAGGTGGGAATACTTATGAGGAGATTAACAAGGTAGTGCAAGGTGGCTTTTACGGTTGGCCGATAGTTGAAGGGAAGCGTAGTGCTGAAGTGGTGCCGGATGAGTATGAAGATCCAGTGTATACCTATGCCCATAGCAATGGATATTGTGCTGTCGTAGGTTCTGCTTTTTACGAGCCGGACGTTCAACAGTTTCCGGAGGAATATCTTGGCCGATATTTTTACAGCGATTATTGTACGGGGCGAATCAGAACACTTGATGTCACTACAGGGCAGGATAGAGGTACATTTATCAGTGATGGTGATCGGGTAGTGGATCTCGATATTACGGCTGATGGAAGTCTTTTGTATCTGGAGCGTAAAGGTTTAGGCGATGGATCTCCTGAAGACAACACCGGATCAAATAATGGGGTGTTGTGGAAAGTGTCTTATACAGGAAGTGGAACGCCATTTATATCTATTCAACCTAAGTCTGTTTTGAGTGCAATTGGTGAGGATGCCTTTTTTTCTATTGCCGCTTCCGGCGCTATTCCGCTGGTATACGAATGGATCATTGATGGTGTGCCCTTACTTGATCATAACAGCCCAACGCTAACGCTCTTTAATGTTATGTTGGCGCAGGATTCAACAACGCTGAAAGTAAAAGTCAGTAATGATGAAGGGTTTCAGATTTCTGAAGAAATTTTATTGCGTGTTACGGATAATCGTCGGCCTGATCCATTGATGATATATCCTTTAGAAGAGACATTTTATAAAGGTGGAGATACGCTCTTTTTTTCCGGTGAAGCATATGATAATGAGGATGGACTGCTTGCGGCAGAGGCCCTCAGTTGGAAAATTGATTTTCATCATGGGACGCATGTACATCCGGGTTTGTCCTGGACAAATGGCATCTCTTCCGGGCAATGGATTGTGCCTGCACTTGGCGAGACATCAACTGAAGTTTGGTACAGGTTTTATTTGAAAGCCACCGATAGTGAGAATTTCAGCAAGGTGATCTACAGCGATGTCTACCCACATAAAGGAAGCATTCAAGTACATTCGAAGCCAAAAGGGCTGATCATCAATTTGGATGGTTCAGAGGAGCGAACACCCTATACGATTAAAGGTGTTGCCAACATAAGTCGATTCCTAACACCGCCTGCCAAGCAGATCCTCAGAGACAGTGTTTACTTTTTTAAGCATTGGGAGGATGGTTCGACAATGGCTAGTCGCGAAGTCCATACAACTTTGGAAATGCAGAAGTTGACAGGAACATTTTCTGGATTAAGAAAGGGTAGGGGGTATGGCTTAACAGCATCTTATTACGACAATAAGTTTTTTAATGGGGAGCCCTTGGTCGTCGCGATTGATTCGGTGATCAATAACCAATATCATTTAGGTCCTCCTTATCCGGGTGTTCCTGAAGAAGGTTTTGGTATAATTTGGAATGGATATATTCAGCCCTATCAAACCGGTTGGTATACGTTTATTGTTTTTTCTGATGATGGGGTGTTCTTTGAGCTCAACAATATGACGATTGTTGATGCATGGGAACCCGGTGTCCATCATGAGCAAGGCTCCATGTATCTCGAAGGGGGGCAATTGTATCCGGTAGTCTTAAAGCTTTACGATGAGGCCTGGGGATCACAGATTCATTTGCGTTGGTCTTCTGAATATTTTCCGGAAGAGGTCATTCCCTCTGCACAATTATATCCAACTGATTATTTTAAGGGGATAACGGATCCAGGGGTATTACGTATAAAATCCATTGCTGCCAATGAACTGTTGCTCGCCATGGCGAGTTACAAAGAGGTGGAATATCGGCTCAGCATTGTTACTGTGAATGGAGCGGTTATAGACATACCCAATACATTTTTTGCGATTGGAGAAAATGAAATCCAAATAGATATCCGAAGTCTTGCAGCCGGATTATACTATCTGCGGTGCGTTGATGCGACAGACGGGAAACAAATCGTTTTGCCTTTCGTAAAAGCCCAATAAAAATACATGGAATTACTTTGGTCTGATTAAAATCGACTTTTGTTTTTCATGAAACCAGGCTGCGAATCGCGCTGCCGTATAATTTGATTTCTCCATTTCATGGAAAAAATCATCCAGGTTTTTTTTGACAAAATGCGTATCAAATTTACCTGATCTGAAATCATTGTGATCTATGGCAAATTTTCCAAAAGAAAGCGTAGTCTCCACTCCTTCCACTTCGTAGGATGAAATCGCTAGTTTCATTTTTTCGATAGCTTCTGATCGCGTGGGGGCATGCACGATGAGTTTCGAAATCATTGGATCATAATGAATGGGAATTTCCATTCCTTGCTCATAGCCATCATCAACGCGAATCCCTTTACCGGTAGGTCGAATGTATTTTACTAGTGTTCCGGTAGAAGGAATGAAACCTGCTTTAACATTTTCTGCATAAACCCTTAGTTCGATGGCATGACCGTGTATTTTTATTTCATCCTGTTGGAGATTAAGCGGATGTCCTTCGGCAACCCTGATTTGTAATTCTACGAGATCGAGTCCCGTGATCATTTCTGTTACGGGATGTTCTACCTGAAGTCGTGTATTCATTTCAAGAAAGTAATGACGGCCTTCTTCATCTACCAAAAACTCGACGGTCCCTGCTCCTGAATAATTGCAGGAT
>JBBKWA010000248.1:0-4346 GCA_037968695.1 Saprospiraceae bacterium | reverse complement strand
TAAACACCAAAATTGCCTTTGCTCCCGACAACTATCGGGATTGCGCCTTTGCGAGAAACTATTTAACCAGTCAGAAAATCATCTCTGCGCCTCTGCGCGAACTTCTTTTTACTCTATAACTGAAAGATAGTTGTGTTCAAAATTTATTTTGGACACTACTGATCTAAACTATCAACAAACCCTGCTAAATCCTTAATGTTATAATGAAGTTCTCCGTTCACTTTTACAACCGGCATTGTGACTGTTGTTCCGGTAAAGCCGCTTTCCCGAAGTAGCTTCCACATATTGTTTGCCTCATCAGAACCACCATTGATATCTACTTCCTCAAATTCGATTTGTTTTTCTTTCATTTCTTTTTTTACGAAAGAGCAGCGGCCGCACCCATTTCGTGTATATACAATAATAGGGGCAGTAGATAATTCCGATGGCTTAGATGGAACGGGGACTTCCATCGCTGAAATGGAAGCTTCATTCTGCTGGTCAGGATCTTTATCCCCTGGCAACGCCCCTTTATATTCTATAAACGATACATCATACCCATAAGACCAACCTACGCCCGGCTTAGGCTCCAGAGTGGCAAGTTCTTTCATATACCCTGCTGGCACAATACCTTCGACTTTAATGCCGGGACTGACCGTCATGCCTTCTGCGTCAATATTCAGCGTAACCAGATAAGACACTTTGCCAACATTGCGGGCCATGACAATGTTTTTATTGCCATCTTTTTTTTCAAAGATTTCAATATCATTTTGTTGCGCACTAATCGTACAAGTAATGATAAGGAATGCCAATATGAATGAATAAAGCTTCATGTGCTTAGATTTTTACCAAAGATAAGTATCGATAAAACCAATTAGCAAATTTTCGTCGTTTTATGGAGGCAATTAATCAAATACTAATCACTAATTATGGTAAAATGCATCCGTCATAGGAATGCCAGGTGGGGTAGGTAAGTCCCAGTAAGTTCAATTCCTATGATTGAAAGAAGTAAAAGATTCGACTTTTATCCTAAACAGCCTTAGTGATCATCATGCGCATGGGCCTGATAATCCGATACAAGTTGTTTTTGGATATCTGTTGGCACCTGTTGATAGTCCGTTAGCTTCATGCTGAATTTTGCTTTTCCCTGCGTTAGGGAGCGTAAAGCGGAAGAATAATCATGAAGTTCTGCCAGCGGAATATGGGCCAGTATCTTTTGGTAGTGGCCTTCACGCTCCATCCCCATGATCGTAGCTCTTCTGGTTTGCAGATCCCCCATGACATCCCCCATCACCTCATCCTGACACAAAATAGAAATGTCATAAATAGGCTCAAGTAGTTGTGGCCCGGCGTGTTTAAATGCCGCTTTAAAAGCAGCAGTACCTGCAAGCTGAAAGGCCATGTCATTGGAATCTACCGCGTGCATTTTTCCATCATAGATGCACACCCGTATATCCCTGCAATGGGAACCCGTCAAAGGACCTTCTGTCATCTTGTTCATGACTCCTTTTTTGATGGCATTACTAAATTTTGTATCAATGGATCCACCAACGATGCACCAGTAAAACGCAAGTGTTCCTCCCCAAGGCAATGTCTCAAGATCCTTGTTACGGACATTCAGTCCATTCGGTTCCGGCATTCCTTCATGATAAGGTTCGATGCGCATATGTACTTCAGCAAATTGTCCGGATCCTCCTGATTGCTTTTTATGGCGATAGACTTCATTTGCTTCTTTAGTGATCGTTTCACGATAAGGTATATTCGGTTTTTCAAAAACCAATGAGATGTCGTACAGGCTTTCAATTCGACTCTTAATAAGATCGAGGTGTAATTGACCCTGACCATGCAGTAACATTTGTCTTAGTTCAGCAGATTGTTCGATGATTAAGGTTGGGTCTTCTTCGTGCGTGATGTGTAAGGCTTTCGCAAGTTTTTCAATATCGCCTTTATTGGGTGTAGTCACTGCAACGCGAATTCGGGGCTCAGGAAAATGAATTTCCTCTACGGAAGAGGTAACCCCTTTTGAGGCCAGTGTATTGTTAGTATGACTTTCTTTCAGTTTAACCGTGACACCGAGATCACCTGCTTTTAAAGCAGAAACGGATTCTCTGTTTTTACCCTCAGAAACATAAATTTGTGAAACTCGCTCATGGTTTCCCTTGCCGAGGTTAATCAAGTCATCACCAGGTTTCACTGTGCCCGAGTAAACTTTGAAATAGGATACATTGCCTACCTGGGGTTCGGTGGTCGTTTTGTAAATAAATATTTCCGTTGGTGCCGATGCATCAGGTGGAATTGGTTTTCCTTTTGTATTGAGGGGGTGTGGTCTGTCGGCAGGGGAAGGGCCTATGTCGTTAATAAAACCCATGATTCGTCCACTGCCCATATTTCGTTGTCCTGAAGCACAGAAAACGGGATAGAGTTGTTGGTTGGCTAAGGCTATATTAAGGCCTTCTGCCAGTTCATGCTCATTGAGGTTGCCTGCATCAAAATATTTCTCCATTAAGGTCTCATCATTTTCTGCTGCTGCTTCTACAAGCGCCATGTGCATGGCCTGTGCCCGGCCTACTTCACTTTCAGGAATTGTTTCTTTTGTTGGTTTGCCGCCATCTGGTGGAAATACATACATGATCATGCGCAAGGTATCGACGATCGTATTGAATCCCGAACCAGTTTCCAAGGGGTATTGAAACGGTATAACTTTGGGTCCAAACCTTGATTTTATTTGCTCCAGGGAAGCATCAAAATTGGCTTTATCATGATCGACCTGATTGATGACAAACATGCATGGCGTGTTAAATTTTTCAATATACTCCCATAACAACTCAGTGCCCACTTCAACGCCACTTGAAGCATTCACTAACATCACACCAATGTCCGCCACTTTCATCGAGGCGATCACCTCGCCAACAAAATCATCATACCCCGGTGTGTCAATTATATTTATTTTATTTCCTCGCCACTCTACATGCATCAGCGAGCTGAATAATGAGTTTCCCCTGTCCTGTTCTATTTTGGTATAATCAGAAGCGGTGTTTTTTCCGTCAATTGTACCCTTTCTGGTAATGGCTCCGGATTCAAACAACATGCTTTCAACAAACAATGTTTTCCCGGAGCCGCTATGCCCAAGCAACACCACATTCCTCAGATTTTTCGTTTCGAAACTCATTTGATCAATATTTTTAGATGAGATGATAATTGTACGAGTCAAATCAGGTATCACGTGGATACCATGGTTTTAAATTAGGATTTAGATTTTACTTAATGAAACGAAAAGCCTGTTGTGCAGCGTGCAGAATTAATCTATAATAAGTTCTTAATATGTATAGGTAACAGTATTAAGCTAGTTATAACTTATATTTAAAAAATAAATATCTGAAATTTTTGCTTCAGTGAAGGAGATAATAAGTTAGCCAAAACGACTGTCGGTAAGTCCGGGAGATCGCGTAATAAAAAAAATGGATTTTACTAGACTTCGAGCTTGTACCCTATTCCCTTCAATGTTTTGATATATCGATCACCTACCTTTTCTCTCAATTTGGAAATGTGCACATCAATCGTACGGCTAATGATGGGGACAGAATAGCCCCATACCTTTTGAAACATTTCTTCTCTGGTGAAAACTTTTCCCGGTTGTGAAGCAAGTAACATAAGTACCTCAAATTCTTTTTTCGCCAGTGTGATGACTTCATCGTTTATAGTCGCCTGATAACTATTGGTATCAATTTTTAATTCACCAAAGTCAAGTACGCTTGATTCAGCTTCTGACCCTTTGGAAGTGCCTTTCCTTCTTAGCAGCGCTTTTACACGTGTTAATAATAATCTGGGGCGAATAGGTTTTTGGATGTAATCATCAGCCCCTGCCTCCAATCCCGCGATCTCACTATACTCTTCACTGCGGGCAGTTAAAAAAGCAATGATCGTGCTATTAAGTTTTGAATTCTTCCGAAGCTCATAACATGTTTGCACGCCATCCATCCCGGGCATCATAATATCTAATAATATTAAGTCGGGGACTTCTGCATCTGCTATTTTAGTAGCCTGCTTTCCATTAGAAGCCTGAATTGTATCAAAACCATTTCTGCTGAGATTGTAGTCCAAAAACTCAAGAATATCGGGCTCATCATCCACGATTAGAATTTTAAACTTAGGTTCTGACATAGTTGAGGTTGTTCCTGAAGAAGTGTAAGGTAGTGTAGACTGTGATATTGGCATAATCGTAGGTTAATTTATTCTTAAGTCCCAGTGTTTTGTTTCGGCTATCAGATCACAAAGGCAAGCTTCCTTCAGCTAAAGTATTTAGGAGGTGTACATGCGATGTAAAGGTAATCGGCCCAACTTGTTATTTCATCAGCCTCATCACTATC
>JBBKWA010000247.1:0-3806 GCA_037968695.1 Saprospiraceae bacterium | reverse complement strand
TTATCATAGGTTTATATTTATATCCGTAAATATTCTATGACTTTTTTGACAAATTTGGCCCGAAATAGAACTTCCTTTAGGGCTTATCCGTTATTGGATAGCATCTGTGATAAGTCTATCGCTTCCTGAAGAGGAAGAGGAAAGTCCGGACAGCGTAGGGCGCCGCACCATCTAACCGATGGGCTCTGCATCAGCAGAGACAGAAAGTGTCACAGAAAATAGACCGCCCTGTAGGCTTGTCCTTCAGGGTAAGGGTGAAAACGTGTGGTAAGAGCGCACGCATGGAGTGGGTAACCGCCTCATGAGATAAACCTTGCGGGCTGAAATGCCATGTACACTTCAATTTCTAAAACCATTTCGATGGCAGCAGATATCTGGCGGCTCGCTGGAATAGAAATAGTTGAGGGGGGTAGGCAGCTAGAACCGCGACAGTAATGTCCGGTCCAGATAAATGATGGACATTTCCGGTTTACCGGAAATAACAGAATCCGGCTTATTTATCACAGATGCATTTTTAACTTTGACTATGGTAAGATAGGCGTGCACTTGGTTGCGAGGCTTTATTTAACCAGCCGGGCGCCAGTTATATTTAGCCTAAAATTAAAGAGCCGAAAAGGATCAACTCCCTTTCGGCTCTTTATCTTCTCTATAGATACTTGTGGTATCTGGTTATTTTTAATTCGTTATTGCAGCGGGTTCTTTCTTATCATCAAAGTGGAACATCAAAGTAAATCGAAGTGTGTTATCCAATGGACTTCGCTGATTGGAAGTAGGTACAAGGTAAGAGATGTTCAAGCCGAATACATTGTACTTCAAACCAAGGCCGGCAGTTAAAAACTGGCGATTTCCTTTGTTTGGGCTTTCAAAGAAATAGCCCATTCTGAAAGCAAACTGCTTATTATACCAATACTCCGCGCCTACAGAAAACGATATTTCACTGATTTCTTCAGATAACCCTCCTGGAGCATCTGTAAATGATCCAAAAATACCGTCAAACAAGGCTTTCTCTCTAAAATCAGGATAACCATTATTGTTTTTGTCATAATCGTCAGATTCAGAATCGATTGGTGTTGGAACCAACAACTTGTTGAAATCAAGCAAAAATGTCAGTTGATTGTACTGATCCAAATCCATTTCCAGTGCAGCCCCTAAACCAAGGTTGCCGGGAATAAAGTCTTTAAACTCAGATTTTGTGTAAGAAACCTTAGAGCCAATATTGGTAAAAGCACTTCCGATCCTTAATATAGCACCATCACCAATATCAAGTGGGCTTTGGTAGGTAAACGAGATATCTACTGCGCCTGAAGTTGCCGCAACGATATCAATATTGTCAATTTGCTGACCTCCTGCAAGATTTGAATAGATAAATTTACCGGTCAACGCAGCACTAAACTTTGTTGAAAGCTTACGAGCGTAGGCGATGGCCACTTCAAATTCATTAGGACTTCCCTGACCCAGAGAATTCCCGTTGATGTCAGTAAATTGCAGCTCCCCTAGAGCAAAATATCTCAAGGATGCGCCTAGCGTTTGGTTTTCTCCAAGCTTCTTATATCCTGACAGGTAGGCTAGATAGACATCCTGCAGGCCTAAAGATCTTAACCATGGGGAATAACTCGCTGCAAGACCATAATCGGAGTCAATAAAGGCAAGTTTTGAAGCATTCAGGTGCATAGAATTTGCGTCTGCAGAAATCCCAATTCCTCCATCTCCCATCGCCGCTGATCTGGCATCCGGGACAATTCTTAAGAAGGGTACAGCCGAAATAATGGCGTTGGGACAATTTTCTGTTGCAGGATCACAATACTGACCATTGGCTACATTGACGATCGTCAGCATGACTACTAAGAGTGAAACGTATTTCATGAAAATCTGGATTGTTTTAAAATTGAGTGCAAAGATAATTTAATTGAGGTCAACGAATGAAAACAAGTTTTTCAGCACAGCTTTCAACGACTTCCCTCACTCCATTATGGGTAAAAGTCACTTTTAATCTATAGACATACATTCCGGGGCCAACTTCTGAGCCTCCATCATTGATTCCATCCCATTCAAGGTCAGCTACGCGATATCCACTTGAAACGTAGTCTTCCACAGTTATATTTTTCACAAATCGCCCTGAAAGATCAAAAATAGCAAGTTCCAGGTCCATCTGTGCTCCCGGACGATTATGTTCAAACTGAAAATAAGTTACTGTATTGAATGGATTAGGGTAATTCATTAATTTTTCAATAATCGGACCATCTCCATCCAGCACCATGAACTCCAGATATGCTTCCCCTGGATTATTCGCCAGATCCCAGGCAGTAACTTTTAAGGTGTGCAAGCCAGGGGCTAACCCCGAAAGTGGGTAAAGCACCTCACCACTGGTATAGTCATCTAACGAAGCCTGGTAAAAATCATTGAGTATAAGACTATTCTTATCATCCCCATCCAAAATTGCTTCAATATCATGGCCAATACTCGTTCCTGAGGCATTTATGCCATTGTCATCACTCAACTGCACATAGATACTAGGATTAGCGTCCGTTATTCCGCCAAAAACAAAATACGCATCGTTCATAAAAAGCTTAACAATGGGTGGTGTATCATCTGTCAGCCCTTCTTTTGAGACTCCACCAATGATAAAGTCAACAAAATAACCAGAGGCATCGGTCACCTCATTTTTAGCATACATGCTCATCTTTCCATTACCATAGGAAAAGTCTATGTCTTTTGGCAACACAAACTCAATTGTCCAGGCGCCAGCATTGACGGAAGCCGTTCCTTTAAACAATTGCCTATTCTGAGTTGAAAAGGATCGAATTGAACTACCGCTATCATTGGCCAGTGTTTTGCGTTCCTGTGGTTTATCAAACAACGTTAGGAATATCGGGCCATTAAAATTAGTGAGCACACTACCATTTTGATCTACGACATACCCCGAAACACTTGCCTTTTCAAGTGCACTCAGGGTATCCGGTAGACCTGTTATAACTGATTGCCCATTAATTTCAGATACAATAATGCCGTATTCCGGAATAGCCAGTTTTTGTGCCGGATCACCCAGCAACGTAAATTTTCTGGCGTTAACATCTAAAGTATCAATTGCATTTGCATTTTTTGACCTTCTCAAGACTTCACCAATGGTGGGATATACACCATCAGGATCTGGTTCGTAAAGTCGCTTCATGACAGCACGTGTCAGGCGTTCGTTCGAGCCGGAATATACTGCTCTCACCGTCGTCATCAAGCCTATCGCACCACCCTTCGGATTGAGCAACAAATGCTCCCCAGCACTTGTAAATCCTGGCTCATCATAACTTGCAAAAGAACAAGTTGCTGTAATAAACAGCGGTAAATTTTTCAGATTTGAATAAGATTTTGCCTGGTTGATACCCAAAACCCGCTCCTGCGTCCATCCGTTCTGTCCTCCATGCCCCATATAGGTAATCGTGAGTGCACCTTTATTCATATTCAGATCAATATTGTCATTGACTGCAGGATATCGATCACCACCCGGCGTAGATTGTTGCGGAAAAGCATCCAGGTAAATCTTTTGAATATTTAAATCAGGATCTTCTACTGCTTTCAAGTTTGACAAGCCATCGGCTTGATTTAGATGTGTGTTGCCGTCCTCATCATCCGCCACCATAATGATCCTGGAGCGCCAGTCGTTTAAGGTTGCAGGATCAACATCATAATAAATGATTTTATTCACTAATTGAAGTGCCTCATCTGCCGTACTGACCGGTAACCTGCCAACTGCAATATCAATCGCACCGATCAGGTTATCCCCTTCATCATCATCTAAGAGTGCATAATAATCA
>JBBKWA010000246.1:0-5058 GCA_037968695.1 Saprospiraceae bacterium | reverse complement strand
AGTTCACCCCCCACATAACACGACACACTCGTCATCATTCAGTTTCAATAATTAAGAAAAGTCGTAAATTTAGTTGTCCAGGGGTTCGTCTGGCTTTAAGTGAGGACGACGAGTGTCCCCGGTACGTTATAAGTAATAAGGATTATTGAATTGAAGAGAAAATTGACTATTTGGATTAAAGTCTTGAGTAACCTTTCTAGCTTTGGACAATCTCTTCTAGAGGCTACACGTGTCGTAATCCTTTGGACGTGTTTGTTTGAAAAGATTCAAGTCTCTCCTACCCACAGTATACTTTAGAAATGGCAACTATCATACAAATCACAAATTATCCTATCCAACCTGACTTGTGTTTTATGTAAATTGGGAGAATATGTTTCTTTACCCTTCCAGGAAATCAAAAGCTATGAAATACACAACCATTGCAATACTGGTATGCACTGTAACATTATCGCTCGCACAAACGACTCTCCTCAAGCGCCAGGTGTATGACTTTGCGGCAGGCGACATTCTTATGACAAAGTATACCATTACGAATGGTAGCCAGGGGCGAATTGATTGGCGGTTGGATACCATTGTATCCATTTTGAATAATGCCGGCGATACTTTTACGTATGTCACTTCCTCTTACACCTTTTTCAGGGACTTCATATTTCCGGTAAACCAATTCGAAGGACACAGGCACTTTCATGACACTATCACCATTACGGAACTGGATAGCATTGCTGAGCATGTCCACTATTGTCCTACGTGTAGTGATACCCTTGCACCCAACGCCATATTTTGTGATGCTCTGACCTGGACCAAAACCATTGACCTTCCCGATTACCACCTCCGCTCGCACCTTGTGGAAGGACGTGGAGGGCCTTATTATCACTGGAGCTCGACTACATCGATGATTGCCGTTTCCAACGAATTGATCTACTACCATAAAGCTGATACTACATGCGGTGAAATTTTCACCCGCATTAGCGATATTGACGATCCCCATAGCTTGAAGCTATATCCAAACCCTGCAGATCAATTTATCATCCTAGAGGGAGCACTATTCAACGATCAGGTGACGATATTTTCAATGGATGGGCAAAGGCTTTTTGAAAGTGAATACACCGGTCAGGCCATAAACATTGCCGGTTTACAGTCCGGTATGTACTTCCTTCAACTACATTTCAAGAGCGGGCGTGAGCATGTGTTTAAATTTATTAAACAATAAAAAACACATCGACTATAGTTTGGGTCCTACGATGCTTGATATCTGTACACTTCTGAAATTACTACGCACCTCACTTCTCATAAGAGATTCATTGTAAAGGATATAGAAAATGAGTTTTTATATAAATTGGCTTTAACAAATGGTAAGATCAAATTTTTAGAAGTGGTAACAAATGGAAAGGACATATTCAAGGAAATTCAGAACTATATGAATTCGAATTAGATTTGGCGAAATGATGTCTTCAAAAACTACTTATAACATTAAGCTACCCGCCAGCAGGGATAACTACGCAAACAATGATATCCTTATATTTGAGGATCCACAGTCAGGCACAGATTAGCGGCAACTATCCTGCCGTCGGGTAGCATGGACCGTTAGATGCAATAAAAAAATTAATGCCTGAGGAACTATTCACCAAATCAGAATTAACAGAAATTGCTAACGAAGCAATAAAACCTATTTATTCAGAACCTAACTTTATTCACTTAGGTAAAAATAAAACCTCAATTAGAGGGGTTTCACAATCGAATGGTCTGATAATGGCATATGGTAATTCTGATACTGGCTTTAAACATATATATGAGCGACATAGCCCGGCATCAAGAACTCCATATTGGGAGAATCCAAACAAAATTGGAGATCCTACTAAGTTTGCCTTAAACTTTGTTCCTGTTGATTACTTATATGTTGCATCTCAGATATTCAAAGATTCAAATATTTCGACAGAAAAAAATAAACGACCTAAATTATTTGATCTCTTTATAGGCTCATTTAAGCATCGAAATGGGAGGGAAGTTGAATACAGACTATTCGTTTATAAGCAAAGCAAAGTAATTCACACCTTCTTTATTAACGAAAATTCAAGGCCATTTAACAAAAAAAAAGTATTAAACCTTAAGCAAGGATGGGTTAGCGGAAACAATGACTTATTTAACGACATACAAACGTTTTGTTTCTCATATTTTGATAGTGATAATATCGAGCAAGTGAAAGTTATAATTCGTTACAATGGGAATACGAAAAAAGAAAGATGGTATATTCAAGTAAACCCTATTAAAGAGAGACCATATTTAACATATTTTATTGACGAAAAAAATGTTTTGAAATCGGATCAATTTATGGTAAATCTGTTCTCATACGAATATGAAAACGTAACTTGGATAGAGAAAATAATAAAAAGTGTACTGAATAATAAAATTGAATACTAAACCTTGAAATAAAATGCATCTAACAAAAGCTCCTATGTAAAGCAGTTTTTCCTTGTGAGGACTAAATTAATATGTTTTTTCTTTTCTAATTCATAATTCTTCATCATTATCATCAGGTTGTTGAAATGTGGATAAACTGGGAAGCGTGTAGCTTCGTGTTTATCCCTATTTCAATAACCAAATCCATGTTGGCTCTAGCTCCTATGTGTGATACGATAGCAATATCGTTCACCTGCATCTGTGTGATCATCAAGATGGAAAAGCGAGCCACTTGCTACCAATTGTGACAGTTGAATTTCAACTTCACAGCTTTTGTTTTGTAGTCTCGCATTTCGTTTTATTTGAGCACCATGGGTTAATTAATTTTATTCAACAATACCTATTTGATAAGGCGTTTCTGTTTTTATAACGGCTAGTGTCCGACTCAATAATTTTCTGGCCACCTTGATTAAAATGGCTTTTGTATTCCGACCTGTGTGTGATCGAAAATAGCTTTGCATAGCTGGATCAAATCTCAATGCCTGCCAGGATGCTTCTACGAAGTAGCTTCGAATGATTGCGTTGCCTCTGGGGCTTATACCCTGAGAGCGCATCTGATCTCCACTTTGATGGATCCTGGGCATCAACCCCACATATCCTGCCAATTGTTTGAAATTACCGAACCTTCTTAAATCCCCAAGTTCGCTCAATATGCCACAAGCCACAATACCTCCTATGCCCGGTACGCTTCGGAGAAGTTTGTAGTCTTTTTTAAAATGGGTACGGCAATATTTACGCAATGTATTACTGACCTCCCGAACCTCTTTTTCCAGGAACTCATATTGCTTTAAACGGCTCTCTAGAGCGGTCTTAACGGTTGCGTTCGCAAATAGCAATTCCCTTAACCAGGACTGAAAAGCCTTGGTCCAATTTGAATTGTCATATTCTTTAGGAATTTTAACCCCTAAAAAGAGCAACTGACCTTTGATCCGGGATTTGATCTGCCGTACATCCTTTACCAAATCATTCCGCCGACGGAACAGACAGCGCAAATGCTCACGGTCTACTTCTGGTACGGTGATAGCGGTAAGTCGTTTATCTCTAAGCTCCCGGCATATCAAATCAGCATCCATCTGGTCTGTTTTTTGAAATTGGGACTTGCCTACTCGGGAAATGTCCGCTGGATTGAACACCAGACTGTGCCATCCAAATGACTGGAAGGCACGGTGAGCACTATATCCGCAGCAACCGGCTTCATAGGCGCAATGAACCTCATGCCCTACATAGTACTTTGTAACATAATCACGTAGCACCTTGGGGTCTGATGGAGTAGTAAATTTTTTGCCCTGAAACAGATCTGTGGCCAAACGGATACTCCAACTCGCTTTGTGCATGTCAATGCCAATGTATAACTTTGGCTGAGCAGTATTCTTTGTTTTCATATTTGTTTGTTTTGTTAACCACAAAGAAAGCGTTGAATACTGCTTTTACATAGATGCTACCGCGCCAGCAGGGTCTTAAACATAGAAAATGAAAATCCTAACTTTAAAGAATAAATCCCAGGCACAGACTTTCGGTAGGTATCCTGCCGTCGGGTAGCCCGGAACGTTATGTGAGAGGCTCATGACATGTCTTTTTTTTCCGGCGTAATTTGAAAATTAAAGTAGAATCCTACCCTCATAATTTGCCGGTCTTCTCTACCCTCGTAATCCACCGGCGCTTAAGCTAAACTTCTAAAAAGATACCTTATTCGGGTAGGTATAAAACTATACGCCGTCAAAATCCAAGATAAGGCTGGACTCGGAGATTTTTCATTTAATAAAGACTATTCTAGTTCGCCCCCCACATAACACAAGACACTCGTCATCTTTCAGTTTCACTATTTAAGAATTGTTGTAAATTTAGTTGTTCGGGGTTTCGTCTGGCTTTAAGTTGAGACGACGAGTGTCCACGTACGTTGGAGGCAACTTGCAAACGTTATAACCAGTTGATGTAAATGTTGATGAAGAACACATTCATTTTATTTATAGGCCTTTTGATGAGCTGCTCGAATCAAAGCCAATATAACTTAACAGGCAAGTGGCAATCTTTAAATGAATCGGAGACAGTTATAGAATTTACTGGCAATAAAGAACTTATCCTTTACAGAGGAGGCAAATCATTTTGGAGTCAAGCAACTAAAAATGGAGAATTAAAGTATGAGATCAAAAATGTCCAAAACAAATGGTTTGACTTTGAAGCTTTTGATGGAACGGAATTGTTTACGAAAGGAAGGATAGAAATAGTAGATGATAATAGAGTTAGAATTTACTTTCATAAACACCATAACATTTTGGATTTGGCTGATGAATATTACAGAACAGATGATTTTAATAGTTATCAGACTATAATGGAGAAGATATTGAAAGAATCTGAGTAAATGAAGTTTCCCAGAAGTGGCAGCCTCCAACAAAAGCTACCCACCAGCAGGGCTGATCGCATTGACAATGATATCCTTATATTTGAAAGAAAAAAATAAGGCACAGATTTTCGGCAGCTATCCTGCCGGCGGGTAGCCCGGACGTTATCATCAATTCCAAATAAGTAATGAAAGTCAAGATTACGATAATTTTCCTTTTTACGATTACCATTATTGGGAATATATTCAGTCAATATGTTCCC
>JBBKWA010000245.1:0-19329 GCA_037968695.1 Saprospiraceae bacterium | reverse complement strand
GCATCACTTTTTTAAATGACAAAAAACTAAATAGGTTAACTGTTCAGATACAGGCCTTTAGAAGGAATATTCAAGGCGGTTTCGGAAATAGTAGGTATTGTTAGGTACTTCTGAAGGCGGCGTGGAATTGAAGTTATAATTAAAGGAGAAACTAAAACTGAAGCTCTTTGTAATATCGAGCGTGAGCGTTGTCTCATTGCTGAGTCTGTAATCCGAGAAATTATTGAGCACCGGCTGAAAATACGTCGTACTAATAAAGCTTACATTTTCTTCGGGCAGGAGCGTAAAGCTAAAATAGCTACTCATTCGATTTTCTCTGAGGATTACCTCCGGATCGATCAGCTCCTGATATTCGTACATATAGGCTACACCCAGATAAAACTTAGAAACTTCAGAATCGGTCAGTTTAAAGCGAGGCCCTGTACCTAACAATGCCCTTGTTCCGATTTTTGTAAGCCCGTTATATTGCACCTGAGCAAAATTTTCCCAGCGGACGAAATGTCCGAGCCGGCTATGGTCTTTGCCTAGCTTTCGGGTAAATCGTATATGCCCAAAACCTGCATTCGAGAATTTTTCATTATCACCGCTAACCAGGTTAAAATCAGTGATGAATAACCATAGATCTCTACTATACTCCGGGTCTCCTTTCCTTGCCGGCTTTAGCTCTAAAAACGTCCCGGCGCCAAATGATATAATAGATTTTGTTGTTTTTGATCCGGAAAAATTAAAATGGAGACTTCCGAACAAACCGGTGGTGTCTGTCTGGATGCGCCTTCTTTCAATGTTCACGATTTGAGCATCAAGGCTTGGGGCATAAGCCAACAAGACCATAAAAACAGCTATACGTAGGAGCAAATGTCGGTTCATACACCCCCATTGAGCAAAATTTGTACCTGATTTTATTTTTTAGCTATTTAGGCTTGCACAGGGCACGCGGGCATTGTATGCTGAAAGGTTAGCTTCCTTTAGAATTTCGTTCGCAACCAATCAGCTTTTGATATTCTTTTCATAAATAGCAATCCATTCTTCCGGGGTCATTTTGGTACAGAGCTCACCTAAAAGTGCTACAGTAACATCCTCCGGTTTTTTAAACCGAATACAACTTTTTCCCATATCCAGTTTTTTCTCTGAATGCTTTCCCCACTCCTTTTCAAACCATTTCAAATGCGCTCCTGCATAGAGTCCGGAATGATAAAAAGCAATATGATTCTTTTGTGAAGCAAGGTTGATAAATGGAAGGGGTAGTTTAGGGTTAACGTGATAGCCTCCAGGATATAGCGAATGCGGCACCACATACCCCAGCATACCATAACTCATTTGTTCTTCAAACCCCTTAGGCAGGTTTTTGAGAATTACCTTCCGAAGTTTAGTGATGATCGCTTTACGATCTTCTGGTAAGGCGTCAATGTATTCTTTTGGCGTGGTCGCTTTGGATTGCATGGTATTTAATTTTTATTTGATGCGATTTAAATATAATAACGATCTCCCTATTTTAAAATTAGTGATCATATCAAATATAAGTATCCCATATAATTAAATCCAATTAACACTTAATCGCATGCCCCTTGTTTAATACGCGGCTATTTCAATTTGGAATGATTCCCACTCATCCTCGGTCAATACAAACTCTTCTTGCCATTCCTTAGTTTCTACATACGCCAGAATGTCTTTGGATCTTTCTTCACCACCGGGGTGCGTGCTCAACCAAAAAAGTTGATCAGGAATACCCTTTTCCGCAGATGCCATTCGATAGAGAAAGTTTGCTAATCCTTCCGGATTAATATCACTATTGACGAGATAATCAACAGCTTTTATATCTGCTTCACGCTCCAGGTCGCGATCAAATGCCGATGATGTCAGCGCTTTAAATGCCTGACGAATCATTTCTGGATTATGATTACCTGATGTCATTGAAATGAGCACAGTCAATCCCACCTCTTTTACCAGTTTTTTCATCAGATGGCCTAACTCAAGATGCGCTAGCTCATGTGCTAGTACGCCGCAAAGTTCGGCTTCGTTCTGACTGTCGCGGATGAGTCCGGCATAGACCACAAGGTGGCCATCAGGTAGGGCAAATGCATTTACTTCATCATTATCGACAATGTGCACTTTAATTTCTTTGCGATCAATCTTATTTGCTTCACAAAGTTTATTAAGCAATTTGTCCATTGTTGCATCTAAACTTTTATCAACAATTTCTACTTCCTGGCTTTTGAATATTTCCCAATATTTTTCTCCCA
This sequence comes from Saprospiraceae bacterium, assembly GCA_037968695.1. Taxonomy (GTDB): domain Bacteria; phylum Bacteroidota; class Bacteroidia; order Chitinophagales; family Saprospiraceae; genus Opimibacter. The sequence continues at coordinate 17,089 of JBBKWA010000245.1, read as the reverse complement.
GTTTTTCCTCAATAGTTTGAGTAGCTTGTTCAACATGCAATATCTTCATCCAATCTACCCGGCCAAACAAGTTCCACAGCACAAAAAATGAAGCTACTAAAATCGCAAATTGGCTTATTAATTTTCCCATCTTACTTTCTGCAAATCATATCTGTCAAATCGCCATAAAACCACCAGGAAATATGTTTCCCTTTTCGTATTTCAATAGCCGTATAAATTGTAGCGATCAATTCCACCAGATTAAATAATAATACAGTGATCATGTAGGAGATGTACTGATTACTAATATCACCATCCTGAAAGAATACGGAGATGGTCCACCAAAAGCTTACGGAGTTTATCACGAGTAATGAAATCTGTGATAATAATGCCTGGGTACAATGCCATCGCACGAAATAGGATCCTTTTCGGTTTCCAAGAAAAAAAATAACGGTTGCGATGAGATTGACAATTGGCAGAGGAAGCCCACCCATAACAGCGATTAAGGACATCAGGTAGCTATTGGAAGCTCGCTCTGCTTCATGCTCCATAGGGGCATAATCAAATGTAGAAGACAACTTCATAGGCCTTTCATAATATTCCAAATCCAGTTTGCGACGACTAAGCCGATCATGATAATCGCGACACTACGTCTGCGCATAAATTTTTCAGCACGCTCATACCAATACATGAAAGTGGCATTGCCGGATAAATAATCCCAAACAATCCAGGGTGGACCAAGCAGGATGAAAGACATCAGCAGCATGCCAATAGGATTTTCCAGAAATGACTTTTTAACATTGCCGTCCATCAGGGCAACAACCGATCGGGTAGACCCGCACGAAGGGCAAGGCAGACTAGTTGCTTTTTTAAAAAGACAAACTGTAACATCTGGTGTATGCCCTGATTCCGGTAGATTAAATTTTATCCAAAACAAACCTCCCAGGCAGAAAATCAAGACTGGAATATAGAGTTTATTCCGGTTCATCATATGACGTTATGCAAGTGCATTTTGAAACAATTGCATATTCTTTTCTCTGGTAGCAGGCATAATCATAAACCAATCAATAATCGCCCAGATACCGGCACCTCCACAAGTGAGTAGTTTACCGATTCCCATTCCTGTATCACCAAGTAAAAAACGATCAATGCCAAGATTTCCACCCAAAAGCGAAATTATAAGATAGGTGGTGGGATCCTTAAACTGCAGCATTTGCAATGCTGGCCATCTGTCGTCTTCGGCCTGTACAAGTTGTTCTCTAACCCAGGCTAAATGATTTGTTTCAAAAAATTTACTGTTGGTCATGATAAACATGTCTACTTTCGATGCGTCCATATGTATTTCCAAATTTTGTTTTGATAAAATATCGTGATCAATTACAAGTTAAAGGAATTTCTAAATTATTCCTTCTTTTTTCTACGAACTATTCTCCTTTCTCGATTTCAGAAAATTCAGCAATAGTTCCCTGATATTGAAATAAATGCAAAATATTCGACGAGCAAATCTACTTCAATATATATCTAAATCCTACGTACCACTCCCTGCCAAAGATAGGGCCCCAAATCAACCCACTGTCAAAATAAGGACTAAAAGGGTTTTCAGCATCAACAATAACTGGTGACTGTTTGAAATTACCAATATTTTCTGCCCCCACATATATTTCAAATTGTTTATTGAAGACTCTTGTTAATTGCGCATTAAACAACCAATATCCGGGTGATTCTGGTTTTAGTTGATAGGCTTCAGGATTCGTGAAGGTATCCGGTATTCGTTGTTTACCGGTGTAATGGGCCGTTGCATTAATTCGCCAATGCCCCTTGTAAGTCGCTAAGCTCGAAACGTAAGAAAGGTTTGTAAAAAATCTGGATTGAGGGGTGAATATCTGATTTCGCAATCCGGTATTCTGATAGGTGATTTGCGCATCCTGCAACTTATAGGCAACTTTCAGATCAACTCTTTTCAGAATTTCATACTGCGCTTCCACCTGAAAAGTACTGGCGTAGGATTTTCCGTTGAGGTTATATACTATGAGTTGCTGCGGGCTCACATCCAGATCTGAAATTGCTCTGTTTTTGAATCGCGTATGAAAAAAATCTACAGCAATCAGACCACTTCTGTAATCTATTGTAAACTCCTGTGTGATGCTCGCACCAAAATTCCATGCCTTTTCCATCTCCAAACCATTGTAGGGATAATCATTTTTGGTTTGTCCCGGCGTGCCAATCGTCCATTCTCTGGAGCTTGCCATCCATCCAAGATTCTCTGCAATAGGAAGTGGCGTCCGCATACCGGAACCACCTGACAAACGGAACACTGTTTTATCACCAGGGGCGTATCGAAGGTGAATCCTTGGGTTAATCAACAAATCATAAAGATTGTGATGATCAGCTCGAATCCCGGCAACGACCGTCAATCGATCATCAGGAAGATATGTGTATTCGAAAAAAGCGCCGGGTACAATTTCTTTAAAATCATAATTCTCTCCACGAAATTTCTCTGCATAGTCTTCATATCTAAAACTAATCCCTGTCACATATTTATGACGTGAATCGCTCAGAATTGATTGGTAAAGCCAATTACCATACAGCGATGTCTGTCCTGCATCATATTGATAGTTTCCTATAGTAGCATTCTGCGTGTGCCTGGTAAAACCCCATTGGGATCCCAGTGAATTATAACGTTTATTGGAAAAAACATAACCAAGTTTTGCGTAGACCTGTATTCTATCACCATCGATACTAGTAGAATAAAGTGGATGGCTATGTTCTTGATGGGAAGTCTCGCCTCCTTCTTTTCTATCCTGTACCCACTGTACATTGAGTTTACCTTCTACTCCACTCTTATTATTGTAATAGTCCCATCGATTGGCCAAGGTCAGGAGGCTGCCTTTTGGCATATCCAAAAATCCGTCATTGTTTCGATCGTGTTCGGTTTGCCGACCACTGTAGTGTCCCAGAAACGCTGTACTAAACATGGGGCTAAGTTGGGCTCTCGAAAAGAGGTTTAACTCAGCGCGCGAGGATTCATTAAAATACCCATTGACCAGTAACTTGTCCTCATCAGAAGGCTTTTTAAGTTCAACATTTATCTGGCCAGTGATGCTTTCATACCCCTGTACGACAGATCCCGCGCCTTTACTAATCTGGATAGATTCTATCCAGGCCCCTGGGGTATAAAGCATACCAAAAGGAGTAGCGATCCCTCTCACGCCCGGCATCTGCTCCTGACTGAGCAAAGTGTATTTTCCTGAAAGACCAAGCATCTGAATTTGCTTAGCGCCAGTGACGGCATCGGTAAAACTTACATCCACCGTAGCGTTTGTTTCAAAACTTTCAGACAGATTACAGCAGGCCGCTTTGAATAGCTCCTCTTTGGAAATACTTTGTACCTGAAGTGGGTCTAAAAAAGATACTTCAGTGGATCGCTTCCGATAAGCCACCACTACCTCGTCAAGCGTATTCGCTTTTTCTTTAAACACCACAGAAAGATACTGCCCGGGTTTGACCTTGATGGTATCCGGCGTGTAACCTAAAAACTGAACAATAAGTTTATCACCATCTTCCGGGTCATGGGCTATAAAAAAATAGCCCGTTGAATCTGTAGTGGTATTGTTAGTGCTTTTTTGCCAATAGACATTAACAAAATCCATGGGTGTCAGCGTACCATTTTTATGCTCTTCCATGACCACGCCCTTGACAGAAATATCCTGCGCAAGGCTTTGCCCCATCCAGCCGATGAGTGCAAATAATATCAATCCGATATGTTTCATAATGATTAGTGCTTTTCTATAACACCATCATACTGACAGCATTCCGGGAGCTTATCAAAAGCTTTTTTGTCAGGCTCCGCAAATTCACTTTTGTACCCGGCTTTGGCGATGGCTTTGGCAACTTTGAGCTTATCCATTTTTGAGGATCCAACGAGAACGAGTATGTCTGATTGTTTATCCCATTCGGCTTTTTTAACGCCTTTGGCATCTATCGCTGCTGCTTCGATGCGTTCTTTGCAGTCTCCGCAAACGCCATAGACTTTGAATGAAACTGTTTGCGTAGCCCCTTTGCTACTGGCTTGTGCAGATAAAGAAACTGATGTTCCTAACATTAAAAACAATGCTAAAACACCTGTATAGAGTATTTGATTAATTGACTTCATGATTTTTTAATTTGATCGTTTGTGACAATGATGATTAAAATCGTTTAGCGTTGTTATCAATACTAAACAATAGCTGTTCCTTTTGGGGTAACAACTTCATGTAAAAAATCAATTAGCCGTAGAAAATCAAAGCGTGATGCATTAGATAAATTGGTGGACCGGTATCCATCTCTAAATGCAAGAAAGCGTTGGAGAAATTTGACGTCAGATCAATGGAATGATCTGTCAACATGCTGGTATAAATTACTGCCTGTACCGCTACCCATTTAAAAAACTGGGGAGAAACAGAAGTAATCTCCTGCGTTAATAACTTGATTTCATCGTCGCAACAATCGTCCTTTTCAGTAGAACAAGCTGCAACAATGTCTTTTTTACAACAAGCGCTTGTAGCTGTAACCTGTTGCTTTGCTTTATGGCTATCACAACCCAAACTGAAGAAAACGGAAACCGATTCCAGCATTCCTTTGCAATAATGCATATGCAGTGGAAGACCAAGCTGTGAGAGCAGCATGACCACTGTAAACGTATATGCCATTATTATTCTAGTCATAAGTAGTCGCAAAAATAGGGGGATTTTTATATAATCCCGTCCTAACTGTCAGATTAAGAAAAAGTTAACGCTATGATCTATAACACAAATTATACCAGGAATGATCTCAATTCGCACTTGATAATGCATATTAACTCAAAATAAGGGCATAAAACATCGTTTTTAAGTCGTTCCATGGATAAGCTGCAGAATTGAACGCCGGTGCTATATACTTAATACCTTGATGACATATGTAGATAAATCAATTAATCTTTAGTTAATTAACCGTAGAGCCAGTCTTCTGCCCTTACCTTTGAATACATGATTTTAGCGATCTTGATTTCTGTACTAAGTTTTATTCCTCTTCAGGAGAATGAAAAAGGGATTAGCACATTTGATAAAATTCAATCAGATAGCCTTACCGTTTATGTCTTTCTTCTTGATGAATGTTTAATCAGCCAGTTTTACACCCTTGAGTTATCCAGGTTAAGTGAAACTTATAAATCAAAAGGAGTTGGCTTCATAGGGTATTTTCCAAATAGTGCTTCTTCAACTCAGGATATCCAAACATTTGGAAAGGCCTACCATCTGGATTTTCCTCTTGAACAGGATTACAATAAAGCATTAACCCAAAAATTTGAAATTACGGTTACCCCGGAAGTTGCTGTTTGGGATCATCGAAGTGACCGCCTGATTTATCGAGGTCGGATTGATGACAGCTATGTACGCGTTGGGAAACGAAAACTTCATCCCAAAAACCATGATTTGGAGGATATCATTTCTTCCTGGTTAGTTGGGAAAACGACCGAGCAACTAATAGAAACTCAAGCCATTGGATGTTTTATTAACTTTGATAGCCCTAAGCAATAGGTACACTACATAAAATAAAAACTATGAAAGCATTTATTTCAAGTATACTTTTCTTGGCTTTAGGCACAGCGGTCATTGGTCAGGATGTCACGTTTACAAAAGACATCGCCCCAATCATCTACAACAACTGTACAAAATGCCATCGTCCAAATGAAATCGGGCCCTTCTCGATGACCAACTATGATGAGATCAAGCCGTGGGCCCCTATGATCAAATATGTTACATCGATTCGGTACATGCCTCCTTGGAAGGCGGATCCTGAATATTCAAGATTTCAAGGCGAACGGTTTTTGTCTCAAGACGATATTGATTTGATTGCTGCATGGGCCGATGATGGTGCTCCTTATGGCAATGCTTCTGAAGAACCGGATCTTCCTGATTTTCCGACAGGTTCTCAAATTGGTACGCCTGACTTGGTCTTAACTATGGCTGAATCTTTTGAACATCAAGGTGGTAACGAGGATGAATATCGAGTGTTTGTATTGCCTACCGGATTAACTGAGGACAAGCAAATTGCGACTATTGAGTTGCGGCCTGGAAACACCAGCATTTTGCATCATGCATTATTCAGTTCTGATAATACAGGTGAAGCCAGAGCTTTGGATGAAGCAGATCCCGTTTATGGTTATGATGGTTTTGGAGGCTTTGGTGTTAACTCAGCCTTTGAAAGAATGTTTCCTGGATATGTGCCCGGCCAAAAGCCAATTCCTTATCCTGAAGGTACAGGGCAAATTCTAGAAGCAGGATCAGATATTTTAATGCAAGTACATTATGGTCCAAAACCGTTTCCTCAAAAAGACAGCTCAACAGTAAATGTTTTCTTTAAAAAAGAACCTGTCACGCGTCAGGTACAAAACATTATTTTTCTTCCTTTTGCTCCATATATTACGAATGGCCCGTTTCTCATCGCTCCTAATACGGTGAAGACATTCCATTGTGAATTTACTTCTCCAATCAAGGTCAGTGTATTTGCTATTTGGCCGCATGCTCATCTCTTGGGTAAAGAGTTTGAGGTGTATGCTGTTGATGCCGGAGGAGATACTACCAACCTGATCAGGATTCCGGATTGGGATTTTAACTGGCAAGGATCTTATAATTTCAAAAAATACATTGTTATAGAACCGGGAACCACCCTGCATGTTTATGCCACCTATGACAACACGGAAAACAATCCGAGCAATCCAAACAGCCCGCCATGGTTTGTGAGCTGGGGAGAAAAAACGACTGATGAAATGTTGTTTTTACCTATTTCCTTTGTATTGTATAATAATGGCGATGAAGATGTAGTATTTGAGGATGAGACTACAGCAGTTGATGATCCCGGTCTCCGATTTGTCCAACATCATCTGGCTCCTGTACGTCCTAATCCTGCAAATGATCTTGCTTATGTAAATTTTGTTCTCGAACAAGCGGATCATATCACTTTGCGCGTCCTTGATATGCAAGGGCAGGTCATCCGTACGCTAGCTGCTGATGAGTGGATGCTTGCTGGTAGTCATACCAAAGACCTTGACCTGAATCATTGGCCTTCCGGTGCTTATTTTGTGCATATGCAGGGAACTAACTTCTCTCAGGCCCAAAAGCTTGTGGTTGTAAAATAATCGTCCCTTAATCCAGAATATATAGAAAAACCGGCCTGAAATTAACAGGCCGGTTTTTTTATTTACGGTTTAATCTCGTGTGTTCCATAGGGTATCAATTGAGGTTTGCAACCTATTTTTAAATAATAAAGGACATTTTTGTCTTTTATTATAAAAACCCCTTATCTTTATGGTCAATTAAATTATGATCTAATATCTCAAATCTATAAAAGATGAATACTACAATTGAAAAAACTGTTGGAGAAATAGTGGCTGAGGATTACCGGGCGGCAGCAATCTTTGCCAAGCATGGCATTGATTTCTGTTGCAAAGGCAATACCCCTATATCAGAAGCCTGCGATAAAAAAAATATTGAAATGGAAGCGGTGATGGAGGACATCTACAAATTGACCTCGAATACTACAGATCAAATGTCTGAATACAATACGTGGTCAGCGCAAAAGCTCATAGACCATATTGAAGAAAAGCACCATCGTTACGTGGAAGAAAAAACTCCGGTGATCTTACAGTTTCTTGACAAACTGTGTAAGGTGCATGGGCAACGGCACCCTGAACTTTATGAAGTTTTCCAGCTTTTTAAACAATCTGCAGCAGACCTTTCGCAACACATGAAAAAAGAAGAGTTGATTTTGTTTCCACTTATCCGAAATCTTTCAGCTGAATTAACAGCTGACGACCAAAACAGAACATTACGATCGGGGACGGTCCAAAGCCCTATTGCTCTGATGATGCACGAACATGAAACAGAGGGCGATCGATTCAGGGAAATAGAAAAACTCACTGACCACTATCGGGTTCCTTCGGATGGCTGCACCACCTACAAAGTGGCCTATCAAATGCTACAGGAATTTGTACAAGACCTACACCTCCATATCCATTTGGAAAACAACATATTATTTCCACTGGCTGCGAATATGGAAAAGGAATTACTGAACTAGCATTAACTGAAAAGTCATTCTTAAGAAAACGAGAGATTTTATAGAGTACGTTGCACAGGTGTGCGCTTTAATTAAGGTAAATCTTCCTTTAAAAATTAACACACACTTTTGCAGCGTATTAGCGTTTGGTTAATCCAGTAGGTCGCCTAATCCTTCCTTCAACACGCTTTTCAAATACGGGCTCGATTCTTTTTGATAAAGGCTGTTTATGGTCGTTAGAATTTTTTCCTGAAAGATTACATCTTCTTCCAGTACATATTGGCGGAGTAAGCCTGTAATAAGAAAGAATCTTCTGTACTCCGGATTTTGTGTTTGAAGATATAATGTAGAATTTATTTTTCTCAACCCTTCGTCCTGAACGAAATCATTTTGTGTAGAAAGAAACATTGCCATGGTGGCGATTAACTCTTCGAGATAATCATCCGAAATTTGAAATGCTCTATCAGTGTAGAAAAAATCTGGCGTCAGTGCATTGTACTCTCTTGCATAGATGGAAGCCCTGGCGACATACAATGCATCCGATTGATTATTTTCAAAATGAGCCACCCAATGTATCGCCTCGTCAATATCTATTGCTGCCACTGTCATTAAAGCAGAATAAATCATAGGCACCTTATCTGTACGATCAAGTAAACGGACTGCAATTGCTTTTGCTCTATATGGATCAACCTTGGCCATCGCTTCTAAAACATAGTACTGAATTTCAGGGCGATTTTCATTCATTGTTGCTGCATAGACCATTTCCCAATCTCCTTGCTCCACGAGATAACTGATCGCCATCAACCGCATGGTATAAGAGGAATCCACTAAAAGCTCATTCAAAAACTCCGTATTTATTTCCTCCATCATCCGAAAAGCAGAAAGCCTGTGATTGATGGATATAGGCGCAAGCGCACGAACAGGATACTCTGATTGCGCCATATCGTGCTGCACAACTGCAAGCAATAAATCATTTGGATCAACAATGACTGCGGCGGGCGGTCCGTCAACCGACAGAATAAAGCGCTGATTTTTTCTGTCCAACTTGATCTGTTGGAACACAATACTTCTGTTAGGATATACAATGGCAATTTCCATTGGAAGGGTAAATACGTCTGTAAATCCCTGCTCACCTTGTGTTTGTTCTATATCAATATACACTTGCTTTTCAGTGGCGTTATAGTCGTGTGTAACCGTTAACACAGGATGACCCGTCCCAAAATACCATTGATCAAAAAACCAATGCAGATCCAGACCGGTCGTACTTTCAAAAGCTTTCCTTAGATCAGTAACCTCTACAGCGCTGTACTCATTGTTTATCAAATATAATTGCAGCGAGGCAAAAAACGCTTCATCACCAACAATGCCACGCAACATGTGGAGGACCAATCCGCCTTTGTTGTAAGTGTGGGCATCAAACATGTCTTGCTTATCTTCATAATAATAATCTACCAACGGATGTACTTCATGTTCTGCTTGATTAAAGTACCCGCTAAGCTCATTTATTCTGGTGATATCAGCCTGTTCTTTACCATACTTATATTCCTGCCATAAGTATTCACCATAATTGGCAAATCCTTCATTCAGGGCAAGGTTTGACCATGACGCACAGGTGACCAGATCGCCAAACCATTGATGAAATAATTCGTGTGAAACAATGTAATCGTTGATCCCTTCCTCAATTACATCATCCTTTTTGAACTGAACGAAGTCACCATAAATCACTGCAGAGGAATTTTCCATTGCTCCGGTAACAAAATCTTTAACGATGAGCTGTGCGTACTTTGGCCAGACAAAATCATATCCAAGCTTTGTTGAAAAAAATTCTAGCATCTCAGGCGTGTGCTGAAAAATCGTTCTGGCAGAAGACCCAAATCCTGGATCTACATAGTATTCAATAGACCGCCCGCGCCAGTAGTCCGTTACCTTATCCCATTGACCAACTGCTATCATGGCCAGGTATGGGGCATGGGGAAGGTCTAGTTTCCAGTGATCTCTGCGCATTCCACCTGCAACGGCTGTTGAGGACACGAGAATTCCATTGGAAAGGGTCATCATGGTATCACTTACCGTCAAGATGATTTCTTGTGTTCCTCGTTCATTGGGCTTGTCTAAAGTTGGAAACCACCGGCTACTATTTTCAGTTTCTCCTTGCGTCCATATTTGTTGTGGTTTGCCGGGAATCGTATCCTGAGGATCAATAAAAAACAATCCTTTATCGCTGGTAATAGCGGCGCCTAAGGTTAAAGCTGTTTCTACAGGAATGACCTCATAGTTGATTTCGATTTGGAGCATCTCTCCCTTCTTATAGGCTTTATTGAGATCGATGATAAGTTCACGATTCGAGTTTTGGAATGTCGCAATTTGCTGCTCATCAACAGTTATACTTTTGATTTCAAAATTTACAGCATCGAGGGTGAGGATTGATTGGTTGTAAAAAACAGGTGTCAGGGATAAGGTAGCGAGTCCAATCACTTTTTCATTTTTCCAATCAAAGGACAAATCAAGTTTCGTGTGCAACAAATCCCACTTTCGCTCTTCAGCTGCTTGATAAACTCTGTTTTCAAAAAACTCATCGTCATCGATTTCAGGTAAAATCACCATCGTGTCCAGGGTAACATATAGTGAATCACCTGTATTCGTGGGTACAGGAGCCTGTACTTGTCGTGAAGCGGTACAAGCGACAAAAAACGTCGCCAGGACAGCCAGGAATAAAATATAGAATTGCTTCGTCATTATCAATTTGCTTAATCCCATCAATAGCGGGCAATAAAGATAGTTCTCTTGTCGCCTTCGAAGTGAGTATGACGAAAACAACAATATGAATATTGTTTCAGGCCCGCTTTGTTTTTGGCGTGTTCCAAACGATAACGGTTCAATATCATCTTGTGTCCCTTCTGTCGGGTTAATAAAAAAAATAGGGGAGCTAAAATGGCTCCCCTATTAAGGTCTCAAAATCTCAATTAATTACTATGTCAATTTTCTATGGCTTCCATCTCTTCCTCTTCAGTCACTTCATGTCGGAGGACGGCATATTTACTCTTGATTTTTTGTTCTATTTCAAAAGCAAGTTCAGGATTGTCAAGTAGGAATTGTTTTGCTGCATCTCTTCCCTGAGCAATCTTTGTTCCTTCATAACTATACCATGCACCGCTTTTTTGGATGATGTCTGCATCTGACCCCAGGTCGACAATTTCTCCGACTTTGGAAATGCCTTCACCAAACATAATATCAAATTCGGCTATTCGGAATGGTGGTGCGAGTTTGTTCTTTACGACCTTAACTTTTACATGGTTACCCACCATATTTCCATCTCGATCTTTTAAAGCGGCGCCATTACGTCGTATGTCTAAGCGGAGTGAGGCATAAAATTTCAATGCATTTCCACCTGTCGTCGTTTCAGGGTTGCCAAACATGACGCCAATCTTCTCGCGAAGTTGATTGATAAAAATGCAACAGCAGCCTGTCCGTCCGATTGTTCCGGTGAGCTTACGCATTGCCTGGGACATCAATCGCGCCTGAAGGCCCATTTTAGAATCGCCCATTTCACCTTCTATCTCTGCTTTTGGAACTAGTGCTGCTACCGAGTCGATAACTATAATATCAATTGCTCCTGAACGGATTAGGTTTTCGGCTATCTCCAGAGCTTGCTCACCGTTATCGGGTTGAGAAATAAGGAGATTTTCGCAATCCACTCCCAATCGTTCGGCATAAAACCGGTCAAAAGCGTGTTCTGCATCAATAAAGGCTGCCAAACCGCCTTGTTTTTGGCATTCGGCAATGGCGTGAATGGCCAAAGTTGTTTTTCCCGATGATTCAGGACCATATATTTCAACCACACGGCCTTTCGGGAAACCACCGATACCGACGGCGAGATCCAGCGATACAGAACCCGTAGGAATAATATCTACTTCTACGACTTGCTTGTCGCCAAGTTTCATAATAGTACCCTTACCGTATGTTTTTTCAAGACGATCCACAGTAAGTTGGAGGGCCTTTAGCTTAGAATCGCGTTCCTTTTCTGATGACATTTTACTTAGATTTTGATGATAAATATATTGGTTTGACCTAAATGCTTAGGCAAATATACAGACATTTTTTGACTAATTTCTCGTCATTACAAAAATACTTAATATTTTTTTAGCCGAGGATGAGGTGGTAGTACATAAAAAAAAGGCTCCGACATGTCGGAGCCTTTTTTCTTTTTGACTGAAGGTCTTGTCAGGTTAACTAGCAGATACCGGCGCGGATGAGGCGCTGTACCCGAGGAGTGAATTGATCACCCTCTCAGAAGGTGAAAAACGATCTTTTCCCAGGGCCTCTTTCCCTTTTCTTAGGGTTTCTAAGGTATTTGCTATCTGTGGTACGGACTTCGCCAACTCATGCAGCAAATCTGATTCTGCTTTTGTTGTCTCACCATATACCAGCCTTGTCAATTGTAGTTGGGTAAATTCTTGCTTCATACTCAATTTTTTATACACCCTAATAACAGAGCCATATAAACCAATATTGTGTTTATAAATGAAAAAGAGAAGATTTTAGGCCTAATCTGAGAATTTTAACTATGGTCTTGTCTGGCACGGATCATTTCTTGTATGACCGGTACATAGCCATGACCTCAGGATTCGGAATCTTGATCTGCCGTTCAAAAGCAACTTCAAAAGCGACCATTGTATTGGTTCCTTCCACCCCTGGTATAGCTTGAAGCTTGTCATGAACGATGTCTTGGAGGTGACGGTTGTTGACCGCATAGATCCTGACCATAAGGTCATATCGTCCCATTATACTCATGCAATTAACGACTTCAGGGATTCCTTTGAGTGCAGCGATAACATCAGTAATTTGGTTTGCTTCCCTTACGATGATTAATACAAAGGCAGTTGTATCATATCCGGCATGTACCGGTGAGACTAGAAAAACCGGCTTTTTCAATATTCCCTGATCCTTGAGTTTTTTGACCCGCTGATGCACCAGGGTATTCGAAGATCCAATTTCATCCGCGAGGGCTGAGTACGCTATCCGACCGTCTTCCATCAGGGCATTCAAAATCCTTAAATCTGTGCTGTCAATTTGATTTTCCAATGTCCATTCCATGCCCTTTGAATTAGATTATTTTCTTTATAAACTATCTTTTAAATACTATTTGACACTAAATATAAGACATAGAAACACATTCAACTCATAATACGTTAATATTGAGACAAATTAAAAATAAAGCAAATGGCTATTACAGGCATTTTATCCGTTACCATGATTCTGTTTTCCGTGATTGATATCATTGGCTCACTACCTATTATATTGGATTTAAAGAAACGCGGCGTAACTATTCAAGCCACTACGGCCACCCTAACGGCAGGGATACTTATGGTGGCCTTCCTGTTTTTCGGCGTAGCCATTCTCAAAGTCTTTGGGATTGAGGTGAGCTCTTTCGCTATAGCAGGATCCCTGATCATCTTTTTCATAGGCCTGGAAATGGTTTTGGGCATACGATTCTTTAGATCAGATGACACAGAACCCAGTTCAGGAAGTATCGTTCCGATTGCCTTTCCATTAATCGCAGGAGCCGGTACGCTCACGACCATATTAACCCTTCGATCCAGTTTCAATATCTGGGAAATCATGATTGGCATTGTAGTTAACCTATTAGTCATCTTCCTAGTCCTTAAGACAACCCCGTTTCTCGAGCGAAAGATTTCTAAATCCGCCACTGAGGCACTTCGTAAAATCTTCGGCATACTTTTATTGGCGATCGCCATTCAGATGTTTCGATCGAATATAGGACAGTAAGGAAACGAAAAGTGAAAAGTGTTCCGCTTAAGCGGAAGGCAGAAAGGCAGAAAGGCAGAAAGGCAGAAAGGAAAACTAAACTTTCCTAAACATTGAGTCAGAAGCATGCGTGCTAAACAGCAAGCCCTAGGCGATTCGCTAAACATAATCAGCTAATGCCAAAACTAGACGACAACTTTTCTCTTTATGCTTTTCATTGCTCCACGGAGCGGCGCAACCCCTGACCCCTGTTTTTCTTCGTGCCGTTTCATTGCATTTCACTTCACTACGAAAATCCTGGGGAGGCTCTCACACTACTAGTTCTTTTATTAGGCCTTTGGGGAAAGGGGTCCTCCCGGGATTCGCAGAAACGGGGAGTAAGAGGGTAGTGAAAGGAAAAGGCCATCCTAAAATCTGTGAGGTAACTCATCCTTTGAGCGGCGCAACCCCCGACCCCTGTTTTTCTTCGTGCCGTTTCATTGCATTTCACTTCACTACGAAAATCCTGGGGAGGCTCACACACTACTATTTATTTTATTAGGCCTTTGGGGGAAGGGGTCCTCCCGGGATTCGCAGAAACTGGGAGTAAGCGGGTAGCGAAAGGAAAAGGCCACCCTAATATCTGTGAAGTAGCATACTCAAGGAGCAGCGCAACCCCAGACCAACTTCGATTACATGTTTCACTTAGAAGTCACAGTGATGAGTCTAGTTATGTCGCTTCCTCCGTCATAGGTTGAAAAGTTTAGTTTTTTGATCTCGCTGTTTCTAATAGATTATACTGTTGACGAAGGAAGTTGTACTAAACCTTCCTTAAACTTAAGCACCGAACAGGTGCTTAGGCTAAACTTTCTCAACGCTGTGTCCATAAGACAAACTGATTCCAAGGATTATGCTATTTTAGACCGTATGATTTACTACCTACTACAATTCAACTGCGCATGATCTCCAGAAAATATCTGCTTGGCTTCTTTGTCATTACCTGTCTTACCTTCTCAATGAATGCATTCAGTCAGGCTCCCCCAACAATGCAAAATTTTGCTGCTGCAGAGACAGATGTTCATTACCAGGAAATGCATGTTGAAATCGATCCGGCCATCAACAAAGTAGCAGGCGAGATAACCTTCTATTTTGAAAGCCGCGTCGATGAACTGAATAGGTTTGTTGTGGATTACGATGATAATCTACCTATATATTTTATAACCAGTGGGAATAATGGGCTTTCGTATACGCGCAATGACGACCTCATCACCATAGATCTTGACAAAAGCCTAATGATCGGCGAACAGGATACAATCACCATTTCGTATGAAGCAGAAGGGACTCTTCGACAGGAGCTTCATGATGGAATACCTGTAATCAGCACCGATCTGAATTTGGATATGCTCTGGTATCCCGGCAAAAGAGATCTGACCGATAAGATTGATTCTTTTGATCTTTATGTCACTACACCTCCCGATCAATACGTCGCCGGAAATGGAACGCTGGAAGGCATCGAAGAAGTAGGCGGCAATTGGGTTCACCACTGGCGACATCGCCATCCTATAGCGACCACCTATCTCCTGGAATTGGCGATTACCAATTATACGCTAGTGAAGGACTCTGTTTTGCTCATGGACGGAACGATGCTGCCCTTATACCATTATCTGTATCCTGAAAGTGCAGCTACATTATGGGATGAACTCAAAGCCACACCGGACATTATGCAGTTTTTTGAAAGCCGGTTTGGTGCGTATCCATTTTCAGATGAAAAATACGGACATGCCCAGTATACCGCTGGAGGAGCTCTTGAAGTACAAACCATGAGCTTTATGGGGTTTTTTAATTTTAATGTGATCGCGCATGAAATGGCCCACCAATGGTTCGGCAACAATGTCACATTTGGTTCCTGGTCGGACGTTTGGTTGAGCGAAGGGATGGCCGAATATTTATCAGGGCTTGCGGTTGAGGAATTACGACCGGCAAATTGGAATGGCTTGAAAACTGCTAAGATCAATTCGATCACGAGTCAACCGGGAGGCTCCGTCTATGTCGCAGATACCAATGACCTTTCGGTGATTTTTAATAGTAGGCTAACCTATAATAAAGGTTTCTATCTCGCTCATATGTTGCGATGGATGGTAGGGGACAGTGCTTTTTTTCTGGCATGTCGCAATTATCTCGAGGATAACGATGCAGGATTTGCGCGAACAATTGATTTTCAGAATCATCTCCAAGCAGTTTCCGGAATAGATCTGGATGAGTTTTTTGCAGATTGGTTTTATGGAGAAGGATATCCCTCCTACACGGTCAACTGGGAACAACAACAGGATTCCGTAATCCTTTGGATCGATCAGACCCAATCAGATCCATCAGTTTCGTATTTCGAAATGCCACTGCCCATCGCTGCCTATCGTTTTGGAATCGTGGCAGACACTGTATTTCAACATACTCATGAACACCAACGGTTTGCCATGTATGTAGGAATGAACCAAATTAGCCAGATGCTCTTTGACCAGGAAAAATGGATACTCTCAAAGGGTAATAAAGTCAACAAATTGATAACCGCTGTTCCGAAATTAGTTACGGATTCGTTGGTCATCTATCCAAATCCGGCATCTCAATTTATTGAATTATCCGATGTCAGCTCCATTGATGAAATCGAATTTATTCACACTACTGGCCAACGGACATTACGAACGGTAGTCGGCAGCCGTTTATCCCTTGAAGGTCTGCCTTCAGGACACTATATGTTAGTGTTGCGGGATCGCGATAAGGCAATCGTCAGCAGGCGATCGTTAATTGTCCTTCAATAGATTAGGAGGTTAGGAGGTTAATGCATATTCAATATCCACGGCTATTACTTTTGGACGAAGTGTTTAGAAAGTTTAGCAATACCGCCTATTCGGCGGCACTGTTTAGATAGTTTAGTTTTTTGATCTCGCTTTTTGTAAATAGATTGTATTGTAAGCGAGGAAAGTTGTACTAAACTTTCTAAACGTAAGCACCGAATAGGGGCTTATTCTAAACTCTCTAAACACTGTGTCTAATCCGATGACGTTAGCGTAAACTTATGTGCTTAGGGAGTTAATCGCTTGATTTCCAATGTAGACAACTGTTTGAGGGGTGCCCTTTGCTTTCCGCTTAAGCGGAACCCTCTGCTCTTTGCCCTTTGCTTACTATCTTTGCCCCCCTATGAAAATTGCAGTCGTTGGAACCGGATATGTTGGCTTAGTGACAGGTACTTGTTTTGCAGAAACAGGTAATGATGTTACTTGTATTGACAACAATGCCGAGA
>JBBKWA010000244.1:0-9292 GCA_037968695.1 Saprospiraceae bacterium | reverse complement strand
TTGATATAGCGAGGGCTTTTTCCTTTAAGCCGACCATATCCAAAGCTGCCAGGCCGCGATCAGAGAGAGCGAGATTTATTGATCTTCCGGCAGCAAGTTTTTCATGCCGGAGATCACCTCTTTTCTCAAGTAGAGTGACCGAGTGGCCGCGCTTGGCCAATTTAAGGGCCAGGAGAGAGCCGCATAAACCCGCTCCTGTTATGATAATATCTGAAGACATAGGGGGTTAAGATAATAAAAAGGGATAATGGTATGTTTTTTAATTGTTGCCATAAAGCGTTGTACAGTCAGACCATTAGTCCCCAAAAAAGGATAAAACTCTTAATTGAAAGTGGTATTATTGATGAATCTTCTTGATTGTATAAGTAACCTAAATATTGGTTAAAATGATCTCTTTAAACCAGAAGTATTTGAATTTATTCAACCAACTTTTTGCCAAAGTTGCGTTTTCCATTTTACTGGTTTCCATGTGTGGGCTTGGGGTTGGAAATTTGTTAGGTCAATCAGTGACAATTAATACAGAATCAGCCAGGGTTGAATATTACCGTATGCCGGATTATCCTTTACCACCCACCTACACAACCTATAGTGCTGATCTTGATATTTCTTTTACCGAATTGTCAAAGAGCGGTTTTAGGGAGTCCTACCTCGTGGAAACCTACCTACATTTGGATGGCTATAAGCTGGTCAATAAAGACGGAGATGTAGAAATAACGGCCAATATCAGTGATCTGATTATTTGGCATGAATCCAGAACTACTACCAGGACTAAAACAAAAGATAAAAATGGTGTGGAAACCACCAAGTATATGTATCGTCTTGAACTAAAGTATAGCATGCCGATGGCGATAAAATTGGTGAATAAGGAGGGCAAGACGCTATTGGACAAATATATTTTTTCAATGTCGGATACGCGTACATGGACATCCCCATCCTATAATTCGATGTCAGCGTTGGATTCATATTGGCGCATTCAGCGCAATACACGCCTGTCGGATATTCAAAGAGATTTGATCAAAGAGGGGATGAAAAAGGCAGCTGATCTTGTTAATAACGGATTTGGGTTCCGGTTGATGCAGGAGAAGATTAAGTTTGCGACGATTGGCAAACAAAAGCATCCGGATTATGATCGATTTCAAAAAAATGTAGAAATCCTTCAGGCTGCTTTTGAAACCATGCGTGCTGACAAAGGCCTGGAAGGGGTTAGGGAAAAAGCGATGCCGGCATTAGAATTTTATGCCGCTACTGCCAATAAGTATAAAAATGGCAATAAAGACCAAAAGAAGATAAATCACATTTGTTTTTATAACCAGGCCCTGGCGTACTTTTGGTTGGAAGATTTTGATTTGGCGAAATCTTATGCTGAGGCCATAAAAAAGTTTGATTCTAAGAATAAGGATGTGCGTAGATTGCTGGAGGATATAAGATGTACCCGTGCTTCATTGATCAATGCAGGGAGAACCTCACGCCATCAGATAATAGTTGGCAGCAAGACCTAATGGGTTGTAAGTACGGTATCTGATACTATGCAATTCTTTTTACCATCGGGATTCTATCCAGACCTTTCTTTGCGCAGGATTGAGAAAAGTCCAGGCAATGATCCGGCTTGCTTTGTTGCCTTGCCCCATAGGAAAAGTTTTAACCTGCTCTGCCCCTGCATGCTCAAGTTCACTATAAGCCATTTTAAGATTGCCTTGTTTGGACACTAAGCTTGTAAACCAAAACACCGAAGTAGCATATTGAACACTCTCTAAAATCATTTTTCCCAAAAACATTTTTTCGCCACCCTCATACCACAATTCGCTAGGATGACCTCCAAAGTTTAGCACTGGCGCAGCAGTCTTTGTCTTTGTAAGATTTTGGTTTTTTCTTTGCGCTGCAGCATCTGCATCAGCCTGAGAGGCATGGAAAGGAGGATTGCAAATAGTAAGATCGATGTACTCTTCTTCAAGTAGGATTCCTTTAAAGAAGTTTTCTGCATTTGATTGCAGTCTGATGTCGATATCGCCTTTGAGATTTGAATTGTTTTCCACGATGAGTTTTGCAGAGGCAATAGCAGTAGCATCCGTCTCCGTGCCAATGAATGACCACCCATATTCTTTATGCCCGATAATAGGGTACACACAATTTGCACCACAACCTATATCCAGACATCTGATTTTATTTCCTTTCGGAATAATACCTTTTTGGCCCTCGGATAAGAGATCCGCCATATAGTGAATGTAATCAGCTCTCCCTGGAATAGGAGGACACAGATAGGATGGTGGGATATCCCAATAAGAAAGATCATAGTATGTCAAAAGCAAGGCTTTGTTGAGCCATTTGACTGCTTCCGGATTAAAGAAATCAACAGTGTCATTGCCGTAAATGTTTGTCGTTACGAACGGTGATAATTCTGGACAGCGATTTATCAGTTCTTTAAGATCATAACGATCCCGGTGACGATTGCGAGGATGCAATCTGGCTTTTTCCTTTGGTTGATCTTTTTTTGACTTTGCCATTGAGCTTTACTAAACTAACTTTTGAGTGTGCTGACTAAGCAAATGATTCCACGATTTTGACAAATTCCTCAGCATCCTTTTTCGTGTTGTATAAAGGAGCTGTAGCGATACGAATGACATTGGGGTGCCGCCAATCAGCGATCACACCTTGCTTCGCAATATGATCATAAAGATCTTTGCCACCTTGTAAAACTAAAAGCGAAAGTTGCCCACCTCTGTCTGCTGGATTCTCAGGCGTGATGACTTTTATTTGTTTTGAATTGGTGAAAGCATCATAAAGGAATTGCACATTTTCTTTTGCGGCAAGCTGAAGATTTTCTATGCCTGCCTGATCAAACAATTCAAGCGAGGCCCGCATCGCTGCCAAGGGAAGAATCGGTGGATTACTTAATTGCCAACCTTCTGCACCAGGAAGTGGGTCGAAGGCATCGCGCATTCCAAAGCGAGTTGTTTTATTGTGGCCCCACCATCCGGAAAGTCGTGGTACGGACATGTCCTGACCGAGGCGATCATGAATAAATATAGCGCCAAGACTTCCTGGTCCTGAGTTTAGATACTTATAGCTGCACCACGCTGCAAAATCAACATCCCAATCGTGCAATCGCATCGCTACATTTCCGGCAGCATGGGCAAGGTCAAATCCAACGGTAATACCATGGGCATGGCCAAGTGTAGTGATTTCTTTGATATCCAGATATTGCCCGGTATAGTAGTTTACACCACCGAGTAAAAACATGGCAATTTCATCCCCCTCACGATCTAGAATTTCTTTCAACCCATCTATTGATAGACAATGTTCTCCGGGTGCAGGTTTCCATTCGATGATCGCTACATTTGGATCAAATCCATGCAGCTTAGCCTGTGACGCCACAGCATATTTGTCAGAAGGGAAGGCATCACTTTCGATTAATATTTTAAATCGTTTTGCGGTAGGCTTGTAAAATGAAGCCATGAGTAAATGGAGGTTCACGGTGAGCGAATTCATGACCACTACTTCACTCTCACGAGCACCGACAATACCGGCCATTGATTTGGTCAGAAACTCATGGTAGGGTAGCCATGGGTACTTCGCCTGGGTGTGTCCTTCCACACCAAGTGTCGCCCAATCTTCCAAAACTTCAGTGACATACTCCTTCACTTTTTTAGGTTGTAAGCCCAGTGAGTTGCCACATAGGTAGATGGAGTCTTTGCCATTGATTTGCGGGATATGAAACTGATCTCTGTATTCGCCTAAAATCATATTCGTTACTCTTGTTTTAATTTTCCTTAAATCTTAAACTCTTTTTCTATTATGCAAAAAGATTATTCACGCAATCCCGATTGATCGGGAGCAAAGGCCGCAAAGTTTGAATTTCCTTGGATAGAACCAAAGGTGATCGTCCTAAACTCTTCACTCTTCACTCATTCTTGCATTCTGCCCTTCTAACTCTTCCTTTCTCCTCTTTTTTCACGCAAAGACCGCAAAGTTGCCCTTCCACCTCTTCTGCCTCTTTCTCTCTATACTTCCTAAGCCCTATGCTCTTTGCCCTATGCTTTCATGCCCATCCACGCCATTGCAGATTTGTAAAGAAGCCAATCTTTTGTTGGTTGACTATAGGGCATATGATCAATTAATTTTCCAGGCTCTAGTTCACCAAGGGGGAAAGGATAATCACTACCCAGCGCAATTTTTTCTGCACCCACCAGGTCAATTAGATAATCCAGTATTCGCTCGTCATGCACCAGGGAATCAATCCAGAATTTTCCGAGATAAGACTTGGGCGGTTTATCATTATCCACTGCGCACAAATCCGGTCTAACATCAAAGCCATGTTGGATTCTGGATATTGTGGCCGGAAAGGAACCACCGCCATGTGCAAAAGCTACCCGCAGCTTAGGGAATTTTTCAAAGACACCTCCAAAGATCATCGAACAAATAGCACGACTTGTTTCAGCAGGCATGCCAACTAACCAGGGGAGCCAGTATTTTTTCATGTCTTCTGCGCCCATCATTTCCCAGGGGTGAACAAAAATGCAAGCACCTAGTCTTTCAGCCGCTTCATAAAACGGAAACAAAGCGGGATCATTTAAATTCCAGTCATTCACATGAGAGCCGATCTCCACGCCAACCATTCCCAACTCCTTGATGCAGCGTTCCATTTCCTGAATGGCTAACTGTGGATCCTGAAGAGGAATAGTTCCCAATGCGATAAATCTTTCCGGATGGCGACTGACCACCTCTGCGATATAATCATTAAAAAAGCGGCTTGTTTCAAGTCCATCTGGGCCCTTTGTCCAATAGTGAAACAAGACAGGAATGATAGATAAAACCTGCTTGTGGATGCCGTGATGATCACACTCTTTCATACGAACTACCGGATCCCAACAATTGGATTCCACTTCCCGAAAGAAGGTATCGCCCAGCATCATATTTGCCTTGCAATCCGTACAGTCTTCAAGATGGATAAATTTTCCGTAGCCAAACTTATCTACCCATCTGGGTATATCGCGTGGCATAATGTGCGTATGGATGTCAATCTTCATTTAGCAATTTTGTTGTCTGTTTAAATGGGTAACTGTTTAAATGGTTATTTGCTTTTCATTATTTGTTTTGCACGTTGGGACGCAGTATAATATTTTCTTTTTAGCTTTTAGCTTTCCGCCCTTCTGCCCTTTTCCATTATTAATGTTCATATTTAATCGTCACGTTTTTTGGCTCAGTAAAAAACCGGATAGCTTCCCATCCACCTTCTCTGCCTACACCAGATTGTTTGACACCGCCAAATGGCGTGCGGAGATCGCGGAGCAACCAGCAATTTGTCCATACGATACCGGTATTTAATTGGCCTGCAACACGATGTGCCCGATCTAGACGATCTGTCCATACAACTGCAGCAAGCCCATAAGCAGTATGGTTGGCTAAGGCTATCGCTTCCTCTTCAGTTTGAAAAGGCATCACGGTAACCACAGGGCCAAAGATTTCTTCCTGATTTGTTCGGCAATCCTGATTAAGTCCTGTAATCACCGTTGGCTGTATGAAGTACCCTCCTTCATTAGGTGCGGGCATGTGGACTTGTTTTCCACCAGCAATAACTTCCCCTCCTTCTTCTTTGGCGAGCTCGATATAGGAGAGCACTTTTTTCATATGCCCTTCAGATATCATTGCCCCCATTTTTGTTTCAGGATCGCTTGGATCGCCGATATTGAGTTTTTGAACGCGTTCTGCAAAATCACTTATGAATCGTTCGTATATATCTCGTTGCACCAAAATCCTTGAGCCACACAAACAGATTTGTCCTTGATTGCTAAAGGAAGACCGAACAGTGGTCTTGAGCATTTCATCGTAGTCGCATTCTGCAAAAATGATGACTGGGTTTTTTCCGCCTAGTTCAAGAGAAACTTTTTTTAGTTGCTCAGCACAAATTCCGGCGATTCTTTTTCCAACTGCCGTACTGCCGGTAAATGAAATCAATTTTATTTCTTCATGACGAACGATTGGTTCACCAACCTCCGGGCCTGTGCCATGAACAATATTTAGTACACCTGGTGGTAGTCCAGCTTCATTGCATATCTCGCCAAGCAGGGTAGCTGTGACCGGAGTTAGTTCAGATGGTTTCGCAACAACCGTATTTCCGGTAGCAATAGCAGGTGCTATTTTCCACGTAAAAAGATACAATGGAAGATTCCAGGGAGAAATACATCCTATGACCCCAACAGGTTGTCTTAAGGTGTAGTTGATCGCCTGACCGGGCATGTAATGTGATTCAGAGGCCAGTTGGGATGCAGCCGCCGCAAAAAATGCAAAGTTTGAAGCTGCTCTGGGGATATCAATACCACGTGCATGTGCTATTGGTTTGCCCGAATCCAGCATTTCTGCCTCGGCCAGCATGTCTAATTTTTCTTCGATTAGGGTGGCAATACGTTGCATAATGGACTGCCGGTCTGCAAGTGGTGTCAGCGCCCATCCAGGCGCTGCATCTTTAGCAGCCTGAAAAGCGAGATTAACATCTTCCTGGTCACCGGAAGCAAGAATGGCGTATTTTTTACCAGTAGCTGGATTGGTGATATCCATGGTCCCGCCATTAACTGAAGGCTGATATTTGCCGCCAATAAAGTGATTGTAATGTTTCATTAAGAGGTGAAATGAAAATTTAATTGTTTCCGAACATCAGCAGGTAATTTTGGTAAATCCGATCTCGGTATAATCAGCGTAGCGACTTGAAATAAGTCTGTAAAAATATGGTGCTTTTGAGCTGTGGCTTTAAGATACTTGTGACCTGAAGATCCGCCGGTACCAGTTTTTCGCCCGATCATGCGCATGACCATTTGGGCATGCCTGTTGCGCCATAGCGTAAACGACTCTTCGATATCCATCAGTCGGGATAGAAATCGATAAGGGGTTTGTAACATGGGTTCGTCGCGGTACAAAAAGATAAACAGTGCGCCGATCATAGCTTTGTAAGAGAACTTTACTTCTCCACGTTCACGCATTTCATCGAACTTCTTTTCATCAAAAATGGCTTTGAAGTATGTATCTGAATCGCCAATCATAGTTAGCCGCTGCTGCTTCTGTTCATCGCTCAGCATATCGGAAACTTGAATTGCGTTCCGCTCTTTATCAAGCATATGCTCAACGGCCTTTTTATACTCTTCAAGAAAATTGAAATTCTCTAATTCCAGAAATGGTGTGCGCTCCAGCCATTCAATGAGATGGGTGAGTAAAGATTTGCTTTCGATGGTTTCTTTTAGCCGTTCTTTCTGTTCGGCAGAAAAAACTATGTCGTAGGGCATCTTATTATAAGTCAGTCGTTCTTCTTCTTTAAGCCCAAGCATATTTTCTACTATTCTGAACTGAAGACTTTGAAAACCGCTAGCTGGAAATAAGTAATGTCTAAAGTCCAGAAAGTCCATAGCGGTCATAGTCTCCATGACATTGACCTGTTCGATGAGCAGTTTTTGGATTTCAATAATTCGTTCGAGGCGATTCACTGCAACGGAGATTTCCCGATCATCCATCTGATCATCTGCGAACATAGTGCCTATGGATCCAATCTCATGGATGATTTGCTTAAACCATAGCTCATATACCTGATGCATGATAATAAAGAGCATTTCATCGTGGGCAGGTTCTTCGGCAAGAGCTGCTGATCTCAATTCTTGTGCATCAAGCAGTTTGTCAAGCTGCAGATAGGTGTGATAGTGGACAGAAGTAAATTTGTCAGCCATGAATTATTTATTTGGTATAAAGGCAGTGCCTTTTATTTCGATTAATATTTGTGGTTTAGGTAAATCGGAAACTTCAACTGTGGTTCTGCAAGGTCCAGCTTCAGGGAAAAAAGAATTATAGACTTCGTTGTACCCATCAAAATCGGCCATGTTTTTTAAAAACACGGTGACATCCACTAAGTGCGTCAGTTCCCCATCATTAAGTTTTAGGTAATGGCGAATATTATCAAGTACTGCACGCGTCTGCTCTCTGATGTCTAAAACCCAGTTTCCTTCTTTATCCTGGTTTGCACCGTGGAAGGTATTGTCTGGTTTTCTGGAGCTTGTTCCGGAGATAAATACCCATTCACCTACTTTGCGTGTATGGGGATACTTCCCGAGTGGTTTTGCTTTATCCGCATCAATGATCATATCTTGCGCCATAAATCATAAATTTAGTTGCATGAAGGTACTCATTCCTTAATCTCACTTTGGAATGACCTTGTAAGGCAAAAATAACACTTTGAAATATGGATTTAAGAGTACAAGGCAAGAATGCACTGGTTTGCGGTAGTAGCAGTGGAATAGGGGAAGCTTCAGCAATTATGTTGTCCGGACTGGGTGCAAATGTTACGTTATTGGCAAGAAATGCAGATGCTTTAAACGAAACGCTGAGCAAATTGGATCGCAATCATGGTCAGGAGCATGGATTTATTATTGCAGATACAGCTCAACACGAAGATTTAAAGCAAAAAATCCTAGGACTTACATTGCAGAAACCAATACACATATTGATAAATAACTCAGGTGGCCCACCGGCAGGACCAATTCTAAGTGCAGAAATTGATGCATTTAGAAAAGCGTTTGATCAGCATCTTTTAGCCTATCAGCTTATTGTTCAGCTGGTTGTCCCAGGTATGAAGGAAGCTGCTTATGGTCGTATAATTAATGTGATTTCCACTTCTGTCAAGGTGCCTTTAAACGGGCTCGGCGTCTCGAATACCGTTCGTGCAGCGGTGGCCAATTGGTCTAAAACATTAGCAACGGAACTAGGTCCTTTTCAAATAACAGTTAATAATGTCTTGCCAGGGGCGACAGAGACAGATCGCTTGCATTCAATAATTGCCAATAAGGCAGTGAAGCAAGGTAAAAGTGAGGATGCGGTGAAAGCCAGCATGCTTGCTGAAATACCCATGAACCGTTTTGGAAAGTCTGAAGAAATAGCATCGGCTGTAGCTTTTCTGGCTTCTCCAGCTGCAGCCTATATCACTGGTACACAGATTACTGTGGATGGTGGTAGGACAGGGGTGCTGTAAGGAAGAGAAAAGTGAAGAGTGAAAAACGAATAGAGAAGATCGGAGCAAAGCGAAGACCCTGCTGTTAGCCGAAGGCCTATACAGCGGGGGTGAAAATCTAAGCGAAGCAAATATCCTGCCCTCCCCATAGATCGGGAGCGTCGCGGGGAGGCAGAAAAGACCTCAGTCCCTAATTCTATGTTCTCTAGCGCTAAGTGTATTATGACGGTAATCCACACCCCATCGGGGTGAAATGTCGGAACCCCACACCCCATCGGGGTGAAATGTCGGTAACTCACACCCACTCGGGAT
>JBBKWA010000243.1:0-9081 GCA_037968695.1 Saprospiraceae bacterium | reverse complement strand
GTAAAATATAGTACTTTATTTTAGCTGATTTTAGTCAAAAACGTGTGCCACACCTAGGTGTGGCACACGTTTTTAAAGGAATTGAGTAGTTTCTTAAGTCAATAATTAACTATTATCTTTAGCTTAGAATAGGCTTATAATCAATATTTTACATATTAATTATGGGAATTACAATAATAAAAAACGTGTAAATAACAGCCTTTCTCTTGGTCGGATAAAGGATTTGGATTCTGATGAATAAACCTAAATGATTTCAACTAAGTGTCACCTAAATTCATTCTAATCAATTTATTGAATCTCCCTCAAAATTTTCAGACTATGGATTTCTTTCAATGATTCAACGTGCAACTGATAGTATATCATAAGTTGATCCACCAGTCTTCGACGAACTTCTATTGGCACATTAGCTTTATTATTCCTGCCAGCATTGACAATATTTTTTAACGAATTGAGATCCGCGATAGGCATTAAGTACCTATGACCTGGATGCTCATCAATTATAAGTCCTTCTTGTAAATCAAAGAAAACGCCTTTTGATTCAGAAACTGGAACCTCCATTCCAAAACCTAGCAATTTGGAAAGTCCAATTAAAAATCGAATCAAAAAGTCCCGATCAAAGTAATTAGGATTATCATAAGCAGTCAGTGAATCATGTAAAAAAGAAAATAACGCAGGGTGAGGTTCTGCGGTTTTAATGCACTTCGAGCACACTTCTGCTAAACAAGTTATTACAGCAGATTTCCGCATATCAAATGGGATGCTCTGCCATGTATAATTTAGCCTAACTTCTTTGACACGGTTTATCTTTTTATGATCCTGATAGTAAGCAACTATATCCACCAATGTAAGCAATTGAAGAAACGAAGCTGGTGTAATGGCCTTTGCCTTGCGCACACTATTGACAACAAATGTCTGATGCCCCTTTTGTTCGGTGTACATATCAACGATCAAGCTGGATTCGCCATACTTAACTGTTCGTAAAATTATCGCTCTGGTATTATAGATCAAGGTCGAAATATCGTGATAATGGCTGAAATAGGGTTCGATAATCGAGGAAAAGGAGTTTTGTATTACAATTAGCGTACAAAAAGTCCTCTATCCTCTACTTTAGGGAGCTTCGATTTACAAACGAACTAAAAACACATAGTTTAGGTGGTCATGTAAAACTTTCCAGCTATAATCAGGTTATATTTGATATCAAACAATTCAATCAGACTTTAAAAAGTAGAAAATGAAAAGATCAGCAAAAGCAACCTGGACAGGATCAGGAAAAGAAGGCAAAGGGACAATGAGTACAAAATCAGGCATTCTAAAAACGGATCAGTATAGTTACCACACTCGTTTTGAAGAAGGAATTGGAACAAATCCCGAAGAACTCATTGCAGCTGCTCATGCTGGTTGTTTTTCTATGAAGCTCAGCTTTGTTTTAGGTGAGTCCGGATTCACTCCTACTTCTATCGATACCACCTGTGTAATTACTCTTGAAGCTGGGTCAATTACTCATAGCCAACTTGATGTTACTGCTATCGTGCCAGGAATAGATGACACTAAATTTCAAGAATGTGCTGCCGCAGCGAAGGCTAGCTGCCCTGTGAGCAAGGTATTGAACGCAGCAATTTCACTCGAAGCAAAACTCGGCTAATTCAACACTGTTTTATTTTTAAATAGTAATTAGGAATACGCTTAGTTATATTGTTCTGGCCGGTTAAACATTCCGTTCTTAGACCGCATTGTATTTTGCTTTTTAGAATTTAGTATCAATAGACTTGTTTTCATGTGAAGGATAATACTCCGTTAGAATACATTTCTGGCCAATGCAATATTGGTTCTGAAGAAGTCAAAAAACGATTGCGGATAGGGTATGCCGGTCTTTTGCTTATGATCGTATTCATTATTGTAAGCGAGGCATTTCACTTCCCGGACAATTTCAAGCTTCTGCTTTTCGTGCCTACGGCTTACATGGCATCTGGCTTTTTACAGGCACGCCAAAGATTCTGTTTTCTCTATGCCTTCTTAGGGCTATTTAGCGTTACCGGTAATCACCATAAAATTCAACAGGAGGATTCACGTAGAAAAGATCGAATTAAGGCGATCCAGCTAGTCCTACAAGTAGTCTTGATCAGCCTTTTGATAACACTATGCTACTATTACTTGTTTTGAATCCTTCGAGAGAACAACTTATCCTCTTTACAAAGCCTGGAATATCTGATACTTACCCTCTTTTAAAAAAATAATACTCAAAAAAGCAAGCCTCAAATATGCGGTCTAACGAACTTTAAGAGGACTTCAATCCAGGTTATTAGTTTCTTTAAAGACAAGATTAAAAAAGAAGCCCGCATAGAGATATAAACCAGATCCACTTCTAAAGCAAATCTAGCTAAACCCTATTATGTAAGCTTGTAAAATAAAGGTTCCTGCTCCGGCTAAAAAGCCGATGAAGGCCAGCCAGGAGGCATTTTTGAGGTACCAAAAGAAGTTTATTTTTTCAATGCCCATTGCTGCGACTCCAGCTGCAGAACCAATGATGAGAATACTCCCACCAGTACCTGCGCAGTAGGCTAGGAACAACCAGAAATAATGATCGACATGATAGATATCGAGACTGTACATGCCCATAGCAGCAGCAACAAGAGGAACATTATCAACTATTGCAGAAAGCACCCCAATAATCATCACTACAAAGTTGATATCCCCAATGTTATGGTCGAGCCAATTTGCAAGGGAGGAAAGAACACCGACATGCTGCAGAACACCAATTGACAACAATAACCCTAGAAAGAAAAGTATGCTGGGCATATCTATTTTTTGCAAAGCATATAAAACAGAGAGGTTGTCTTTATCTTCTTTCTTAGAATGAAGTACTTCCGTGATGATCCACATCAACCCCAAGGCACCAAGAATACCCATGTAGGGAGGAAGGTTTGTGATTGACTTAAAAATTGGAACGAATAACAAGGATAAAACCCCAACGGTAAAAATTATTCGCCGCTCTTTAGGTGAAGATAGAAGTTTTGATTCAACGATTACAGGTCTGGGATCAAGGTCACCTTTCATCCGCGTACTGACGATGGCAAGCGGAACCACTATGGTTACGATACTAGGAATAATAATCATAGATACTGTAGAAGCACTTGTAATCTGTCCCCCAATCCACAGCATGGTTGTAGTGACATCGCCAATAGGAGACCATGCGCCACCCGCATTAGCAGCAATAACAATCATCGAAACAAACATTAAACGTTGATTACCTGCTGGCAATAGTTTACGCACCAGCATTACCATAACTATGGTAGTAGCGAGATTATCTAGGATGGCGGAGAAAAAGAAGGTCAAGCCACATAACACCCACATGAGCTTCCGTTGATCCCGCGTTGTAATACGAGCCGTAATAATCTCAAATCCATCGTGCGCATCAATGAGTTCAACGATCGTCATAGCGCCCATCAAAAAGAAAAGAATTCCAGAGATTTCGCCTACATGCTCGGAAAGCTCATGTGTCACAACATGATAGTCTTCCTGTATAAACACGTATACCGTCCAACAGGCAACCCCCGTTAAAAGCGCTATCGCTGCTTTATTAATTCGCAAACTATGCTCTGCGGCTATCGAAATATAGCCAACTAAAAAAATAACAATTATTAATGTAACCATTTTATTCGTCTCCGGATTCAGTAGGTAACTTCCCTGTGGCAATTAACCCGACGGTCATCAATATGCCAGAGGCAAGAATAATAAATAATAGCAAGCCCGACATAAAGGGCCCAACAAGCTTTTCTGTCGGAATCGACAAAAATAATAAAACACTAATTAATCCTCTTGGAGAAATTACTAATTCAGGCCATAAGTGAGCTTTTACAATTACAGCCAAATAAATCCAACGCAGTAAATAAACAATCATCAATGTCAATGCACCAAAGAAAAATACAGATGACTGCATAAGCTCTCCAATTTCAAGCGAATAGCCAAAAACCAGAAAGAAAAAAGTTCGCAACAAAAAGGCACTTTCTGCAGTCAACTGGTGCAATCCCTTCAAATCAGTACGCAAGCCAGGATAAATCATAATCGACTCCACCTTTTTAAGCAAGGGAAAGACTGCTAATTGCTTTGCAATAAGTTCGCTGTTTTCCAGAAACAATCCAAAAGCCAATACAACGATTAAAGTAGAAAGGTGAAATTGCTTTCCTACAGCATACACCAATATCAACGCCGAAATAATAAGAAAAAACTTAACATGATGCTTCATCCTTCCCATAATAAAAAGAAACGCAAAGCATGACACCAAAGATAATATTGAAACAATCAAAACCTGAAGTCCAAACTCTCCAAGCATACTGCTATCGATGGTTTCATTCGTCAGGATTAAATTAAAAAGCATAATCCCAAGAATATCGGAAAATGAAGACTCGTAAATAATGAATTCCTTTTTCGTTGTCATGAGCGACGTCACAGAGGGTATCGCTATTGCTGAACTAATCACACTAAAAGGTATTGCATTCAGCAAACATTGCTGAAAGGGAGCATCTAAAAAATAATAGAATAAACCCGCGATGCACAAAGATGTAACACAAAGCAAAAACAAAGCCGCTATAAATGTGCTTCTGATAAGCTTAGCTTTACTTGCCTCAAACTTCAACTCTAAAGCCCCCTCAAAAACAATTAATATCAACCCAACTGTTCCTAGCAATGGAAGGATCGTTGTAAACGTATAAATTGGTAAGTCCAAATAAATGGAAGCGTATCTCAATATACTCCCGAGAACCAACAAAAGAAGTACCGAAGGGACTCGTGTCCTACGCGATACCATATCGAAAATGTAGGAGAAGATGACTAATACACTGAGTAATATGAGGACGAAATATGGGTTCATTCGATCAACTTAAGAATAGTATACACACTCAAGAACTACTTGCTTTCAATGAGTAACCATTGAAAATTGAATGCTTCAGGTATGAAGCAAAAAAGTTTTACCACTTATGAACTCACGTATTATACGATTTTCATTACCCTTTCCCGCAGAAGGGCTTCTGCTTCCTGCTGACTACTGAACGTATTGTCAATATTTACCAGGTTGTCTGCTAAACGATTGTACTGCTTTGTCATTAACCAAAAGAAGATGTGCAGATAATGAATACCATCGAAAATGAAGGTTTTATGTTTGATAAAGTTTTCTTTGTTTTTTAAAAACGTTCCGGGAATTTCCGTGTAATGGAGAGCTGGGTTGAGGTGATGAATAGAGTGATATCCATCATTCCAGCAATTCTGATTATATACATTATTAATGCAATTATACACACTGCTAAAATGGCCCTCAGGATCGTTCTTGTCGATGAAACTATGTTGTGTCCAATTTCCCATCATCATGATCAAACGAGCATAAATTACGGGTACAATGAAGACCATTAACGTCGCTTTGAAGTTTACAAAACACATGGCTACTGCAAAGACATAAAAGGAAATTTCACCAAAGGTAAAGCGCGTATATACTTTCTTTCGCTTCCGTCGAAAGAGGTACATAAACGTGTCAATAATGCCAAGCAATATAAACCGTCCAAAATATTTCAAAAAATCAATTGGGCTATCCCGCCTGTATTGGAGGGTACTACTTGCATCATCCTCCTGATTGTTTTCAACGTGATGCATTATAATATGATGGGCGAAGTAAGTCTCGGGTGTATTGCCAAAAAAAGGAGCTACTATCCATGTTATATAATCATGCAACCAGGTATATCCTTTTTTAAACATTGGGCGGTGACATATACAATGAAACATAAGCCCAAATCTTCCTTTAAAATACGATTGGGACACATACGCATAAGGGATGTAGAGAAGCCACCAATAAATGCCATCAATTAATGGGGTAAAAAACAGTAAGGCCCAAGGAATAACAATTAGATGAATTCTCGTCAGAAGATGAATAAATGGCAAATCGCGCTCATCATTCATAAATTTCAACCAAAAGCGCTCATATAGGGTATAATTATCTCTGGGCTGATATTGTGGGTCGGTAATTGCGGATAAAACTTTCATGCTGAAATTCAACCTTTTATATGGTGAATTAATATGCCATATAACCAAATCAGGTCAATTCAGGCAAGGAAATAACATATTTCCAAGGTGCAAATTACTAATTATTCCCCGATCAACATCTAGGCTAAAACAGCAGTACGCGTAATTCGGTCTAAATCAGATATAATATGTCAGGAGGATTCCCGATTCAATTCATCCATTGACTTCAAACCAATTACCTTTTCTGTATTGAAACTATATATTATTCCAAAAAAAGACACACAGGATGAAATTAAATAAAACAGGAAGGCAATAGCAACAGCTTTTTCTGGTTGAATCATTAAAAACTGAGCACCATAGAGAAAAGTTAACTCTCTTGCTCCTGCTCCACCAATGGTAATTGGAATCATCGCTACAACAGAAGAAACCAGGAAGAGAATTAAATATTCTGCCCAATGTAAACCATGCCCTAATGCAAATACCAAACCAAGGGTAGCCAGCGCCTGAAACCCCTGTACGCCGATCGATTGTATAGAGGATAATACCCAAACAGTTGAAAGCCTGCCCCCCGCCCATTTGAATAGTGCCCAACCAAATGCAAAACTTAACAATAAAGCTAAAATGGCCAATGCCCAAAACTTATTTGAATCAGAAATCCAAAGTACCAATATGACACCAATTTGACCTAGTGCGATTAATCCGGAAAAACGGTCTAAAAGGATGATGGTAAACATCCGTTTAAACGATTTGCCAAATGCTTTCATCAACACCTTGATCTTATACCCATCACCGCTTATACCCCCAGGGAGCAATAAGTTATAATACATGCATAGCCAGTATAACCGCAAATTACTAAGCGTCGTTAATAGGACATCCTCCGCTCTCAATAAGACATTGAAACGAAATGCAGCTATAAGTTTTGAAAGCACGAAGCATATGATGGCCCAAAATATCCACCACAAATTGGCTTTTCCTAAAACCTCTACCATCAGCCGTTCGTCAATCTTACGAAGTATAATAAACACTATCAAGGCTGAGATGCCAAGCTTTAGAATTGTCTTAAGCCATCCAGGTATTTTGATGCTTGGCATGTTTATGTTCACTTGACAAATTTTGTGCGATAAGTAATGCAAACATAATATAAGTAGCGTTATTGACCAGACTGATTTTCCCGGAGACGCATTAACGTGAACTTCCTGCCACCAAAGCCAACTAAAGAATCAACCCGAATACCATCAAATTCAGGATTCAGCTCTTTCTGTACAATATAAATAGCGGAGGAATCAACAGCCTCTTGAACAATAGGTATGACTTGATTAGCATATATGGACGCATACGCTTTAGTCACCAGATTCAAATTGGTATTCCCATAAATGTAGAGCGAACCATCTGCATATTTTTTTCCAACACGAAGGCAATCCGATCGACAAGCAGTCATCTCATGTTCAGCAGCCCGTACTGGTAAAACAACTAAATTAAATACGGATCTAAACACTAGCAAGTTAAAGACAAACCAAAAGAACGTCCGCTTTATATCCCATAATAAACCCAAGGTGCCAAATGCCAAAAAGATCACGCCCAAAACCCAGGTTAAATACAAAAAAGGCAATTCATGAATTATGTCAATAAAGGGCATACTGACTGCTGCTAAAAGCACTGCCATAGAAACGAATATAAATAAATAGCGAACTGCAGTCCACCACTTAAGATTTGTTTTTTGAATTTGGCATAAAACAAAGTAACCTATGACATTGAAAAGCGGGATAAACATCAGTAAGTAACGAGGGTATACTTCTTTTGATAACCAATAAACCGGAATATTGGCCAACAAAATCCAGAAATTAAACGAAACGAATTCATTCGATCGAATAAAGTATCGAACTTTAGGATGGAAGGCAATTGCAATCAGAATCGACCAGGGCAAAAAATGATATATCTGCTCAAATGGGAAACTGAAAAAATGCATTACGGTGTCCAACACGCTGTGTTTCAATGCTGTTCTTTGCAGCGATTGATCAAGCAACACACCAAATACATGGTCAAGATCAACTTGAAAAGCATACAATACATAGTAGGCAAGAACAGGTAATACGCCTACCCCAATACCAATAAAATGATCTATACTAAAGAGCTTTCTTTTTAATACACGCCTGAATTGAAGAACAACAAGAATGGAAATTCCTTGAAATACAATTGCAGGAAATCCTTTTAATAAGAATGCAACAGAAAACAGGAGGTAAGAAATTAAGAACATTGCCCGCCAACGCTTCGCCTTTGATGCTAAATACAGGATCATGAAATTCGAAAAAATAATCCAGGAAAAGCAAATATCAATAAGCCCCAACATACTATCCCAAAGTAAAATCCTACCACTGGTCAATGTCATAAACGCCAACGTCACAGCTGTCAAACGATCAAATTGCTTCTGCATGAAATAATAGACCGTCAACGTAAAGCAACCTAGAAATAATAGCGTTGTAACACGCGTGGGCCACTCTCCAAAAAAACCAAATAATTCAGAAAACAAAAAGATAAACCAATTATACAAAGGGGGTTTATTAAAATACGCTTCCCCTGAAATAGTCGGTACAATAAAATTACCGGTCATCTTCATTTCAAGGGTAACCAGTGTCCGTATCGCCTCATCACCAATAAATGGAACTGCACCCAAATTGATGAAGAAAGCTGGCACACACAAAGCAATGGCCATCCAACTTATTTGGGTAAGTGAAAGGTTTAGTATGAATTGCTTTAAAGCCCTTACCATCCTGGAGGTTAAAGTGGTTAAACCTGAAAATTTAATGCGCTTAGCACTAGCATTAGAAGACTAGCTTCTTCCTCTATTCCGGGCAAAGATACTTCCCTGATCAATATATTGATTCCCCTGGGCGAAAAGGGATAAGCTTTAGATCAGAAAACTACCCTGACAAAATCAGGCTTTTCAAGCAGCTATCAAACAGATTCATTAAAAGTGCATAGCGTGATCAACAATAATCATTAAACTAAATAAATAAAACTGCACAGTGTGTTTATAAATAATCGAAATGACATTACATAAAAAGGCTACCATTCCGG
>JBBKWA010000242.1:0-5542 GCA_037968695.1 Saprospiraceae bacterium | reverse complement strand
TGTTTGAGCACTAAATGATCTAAGTCAAGTTCAAAGAAAAAGATTCCCGTAATCCAATGAAAAAAACTCATTACTTTGAAGATGTCTACGCCGTTGTACGATCAATTCCAAAGGGTCGGGTTTCCACTTATGGCGCTATAGCAGATTTTTTGTCTTTAGGATCAGCGCGAATGGTCGGTTGGGCATTAAAACAATCGGGCATCATGGATGGGCCTATTCCTGCTCATCGTGTGGTCAACCGGGAAGGCTTTCTAAGTGGCAGACTGGGATTTAGTGATCCCGGATATATGCAACGCGCATTGGAACGAGAAGGCGTCGTGGTGACAAATGATAAAGTAGTTGATTTTAAATCTCACTTCTGGCACCCTGCAGAAAACTTACTCTAATAAAAAAGCCGTTGTTAAATGCAACTTTAACAACGGCTTGAAAACAAATCAATTTTTACTTCTACTGAACCAGTTGTTTGTGCGCATACCGATGACCATCTTCAAGCGTGATAATCACATAATAAATGCCTTGTGGCCATGAAGAAGTACGTACATTATTTGATCCCGGATTAACTTTTCCACTCACTTTTTCAACTCCGTTGGAAGCATAGACGACATAATCGGCTATGATATTCTGATCAATTGAAATCGTAAACTGATCTTGTGCCGGATTAGGATTTACAGAAAGAAATTTTGGTAAAACGACCGCAACTGCAGCTCCTTCAATTAGGGAATAATAGTAATAATCTTTTCCAGCAGGAAACAAAACTTGTGTTAGTGAATCTGCAATAGAATAATGTATTTCATCTGTTGTTGGTCCATCGCCAAAGTAAGTTACATCAGCGTTTATATCCCCAAGCACCGCAATAACACTCAATTCGGAAGGCGCTGCCACCTGATTCCAATGAAGGGCAGGATTTAGCAAATTGGTAACAGAATCGACGATCGTCCAGCTATTACTAACAAAATCCCAGGAATAATTCACTGAAGGATACTGATCAACTACATCCTCTACGGGGTAGGTTGACCAACTCTGGTTAATAAAATCAGTGCCATCAAAAAATTGTAAAAATTCATTCGCCACCGTCTCATTGGAATAATAATCCATAAGGTATTGCTGCGTGGGTAGCCAATTTGGATCCAGAAATATATAATCCGTAACCAAGTCAGTAAGGCCTTCAGCATTATAGGCATATGTTATCTTTGAATCAAGGCTAACCTCCATTGTTGCAAAATCAACAATAGATGTCTGTTGCTCCGCGAGACGATCCTGTACATCATATTGGAAGTCTGTAAACGAGGCAGGAACCCAAAAACCAAACAGTGAAATAAAAAACCACTGTCTAGATTGCACCAGAAAATCACCATCGTAAACATACTTCAGCGCAAGGACAGGACCAAAATCTCCTGACAAAGGATCTGGGATAGAAATAATACTGCTATCCACTCGCTCTAGATCATCGTAAATTAATTCAATGCCTATAGCATCCTCAAACTGTTGTGTATCCTCATTGTAGGCTTCTATAAACAAACTCGACGGTTGTTCAAGACCACTATAAGAAAATGTGTAAACAGAATTTAGACGGAGCTGACCGTTCCCGGAATCCAATGTGTATTCATCTATTCGGTTTGTCGTACCATTTTCGTTGTACTGCATCACAAGTCTATCTGTTGTATTTGACACTGCATTCTTATTGACAATACTGTCCAGTTTATGGGTGACGTCAATTCCGGATGCTCTTGCGTTATGCGGTTGCATCGCGTTAGGAATAGCACCAAATTGTGCAAAATCCTTCACCAAAGACTCGTATTTGGTGAAATCCGCTTGTCCAAATACATGTAGTGTAAAAAACAGGCCTAATAGGGTAAATATACTTTTCATAATTATAGGTTTTTACAAATTTAGCATAAGAAAAAGGAGTGCCCTAATTCCAAAACCAATATTCTTTTAAAACTCAAAAAAGGAAGAAGGATTTAAGAATAATACCATTAAATTGATTTAGGCTAATAATTCGTCATTATTTTGACGTATTTTTGTACCTTTACAACAAATAAAGCTATATTCTATCATGTTAGCGCACAATCTTCACTTTTTACGACGCAAGAAAAGCCTCAGTCAGCAAGAACTCGCCGACCAGCTCGAAATCCCCAGAACAACCTGGAGCGGTTATGAACTGGGCAAGGTGGAGCCCAATATTACCATGTTGCAGAAGATCTCTTCGTTTTTCGATCAACCCATCGACCGCTTACTAGGCGAACGCATTGATTTTGATGATCTCGAAATCGCCAAAGATGCCAATGTCAGAGTACTTGCCATCACCATGGATCAGGATGAGCGACAGAATATTGAGCTTGTAGATTCAAAAGCAGAGGCTGGTTATCTCCATAGCTTTCAAGACCCGGAGTATATCAGCGAGTTGCCAAAAATGTCTATTCCCAACTTACCTACCGGAAGCTATCGCGCTTTTGAGATACAAGGTGACTCTATGCTTCCAATGCCTTCAGGATCGTTAGTGATCTCAAAATATGTCGAATCGCTTAAGGATTTGAAGGACGACAAGACATATATCATTGTCACAGAATCAGCAGGGATTGTTTACAAGCGTGTTAAAAATCATGCTGATCAGCAGAACATTACAGCTATTTCAGATAATGAAATATACTCTCCCTATTCGATCGAATATGATGAGATAAGAGAGATCTGGCGCTATCACGCGCATATTGTTTTTTCGGATGCCCGACAGCAAAAAGTCGACTGGCTGCAGGAGACTGTGCTGAATATGCAGAAGAAGCTCTCTCAAATGGAAAAGAAAATGTAAAAAAGGCTCCCAAAGGGAGCCTTTTCTCTTACAAGACGGAGTGCATCGACTAAATCTGAGTAATTTTGCGATCCGCTATTTTTGGAAATGCATCATGAAAGATTACAGTCACATATTTAATGCCCACCCACAATATATTGATTCACTTTATCAAGCGTATCAGCACGATCCCACCAGTGTAGACGAAGGGTGGAGACTCTTTTTCGAAGGATTTGAATTTGGCCAAAACGGGAATGGGCAATCGACCTCTGCCACTGGCGGCCAAAGCATTGCTGCTATCGATGCCATCAAAGAATTTGGTGTCATGTCGATCATTCATGGTTTCCGAAACAGAGGACACCTCCTCTCGACCACTAATCCTATCCGCACCCGACGAAATAGAAGGCCACACCTCGATCTGGCGGACTACAAACTCACCCAGGACGATCTGGACAGAGTGTTTCAGGCGGGTATGGAAATCGGAATGCCCAATGCCACGCTAGGCGAAGTCCTCACCAGACTGAAGCTCATCTATTGCGGAAATATCGGATTCGAATATGCCCACATTGAAAACCACGAAAAAAGACTGTGGTTAAAAAGTAAAATTGAAAACTATCCCGGCATCGGCGTCACTGATGATTACGGGCTTGATGTGGAAACTAAAAAACGCATCCTTGAAAAATTAAATGGCGCTACCGTTTTTGAAAGATTTCTCCACACAAAATATGTTGGTCAAAAACGATTCTCCCTCGAAGGCGGAGAAACCACTATCGCTGCTCTGGATGCTGCCATCCAAAAAGGCGCTGAGCTTGGCGTAGAAGAATTTGTCTTTGGGATGGCTCACCGCGGTCGCTTAAATGTCCTTGCCAATATCCTCGGAAAAACATACGGTCAGATCTTCAATGAGTTTGAAGGCAATATGGATCCGGAACAAAGTTTCGGCGATGGCGACGTAAAATATCATGTTGGCTTTTCCTCACAAATCCCGGGACCAAACGGAAAAACCCTCGACTTAAAACTCGTCCCAAATCCCTCACACCTCGAATCTGTGAACCCTGTTGTGGAAGGCTTTTCCAGAGCCAAAGCAGATTTGTTATACGATTCCAACTACGATAAAATATTACCTATCCTCATCCATGGCGATGCCGCCGTCGCCGGACAAGGTGTCGTGTACGAAACGGTGCAGATGTCGCAATTGGCAGGATACTATACTGGTGGCACACTTCACTTCGTCATCAACAATCAAATTGGCTTTACCACCGACTTTGATGATGCCCGTTCTTCCACATATTGCACAGCCGCCGCCAGCCTCGTTCAAGCTCCGGTATTTCATGTCAATGGAGATGATCCGGAAGCCGTTGTGTTTGCTATCCGACTCGCAACGGAGTATCGTCAAAAATTTAATTGTGATGTGTTCATTGATATGGTCTGTTACCGAAAGCACGGACACAATGAAGGCGATGATCCACAGTTTACACAACCTGAAATGTACAGTCACATTGCGGAGCACTTAAATCCCCGTGAACTGTATCTGCAGAAACTAGCCAGCCGCGGTGATGTCGAAACCAAAATTGCAGAAGGCCTTGAGAAAACTTATTGGGATGAACTCCAGGATCGATTGCAAATGGTCAAAGAGAAAAAGCTTCCCTATAAATATCAGGAGCCGGAAAATGCATGGAAGCAATTAAAAAAACACGCTTCCTTTGAGGATATGCTCATTACGCCGGAAACCGGTATTGATCGCACTCGGGTAGAAAGTCTGCTCAACAAATTAGTTGAACTCCCGGCAGGATTTAAACCGCTGAGCAAAATCAAGCGAATCAATAAAGGCAAGAAAAAACTAGTCGCTGAAGGACATGTGGACTGGGCGCTTGCTGAGCTCATGGCTTATGGCAGTTTACTGACCGAAGGCATGAATGTTCGGATGAGTGGCCAGGATGTCAAGCGAGGAACCTTCTCGCACCGGCATGCCATCATATATGATTCTGAAACTTATACCCCTTACAACAGACTGAGTGCCCTGGGCCCAAATCAAGGGCGTTTTATGATTTATAACTCGCTGTTGTCTGAATTTGCTGTCCTTGGTTTTGAATACGGTTACTCTCTTGCCAGTCCTGATCACCTGGTGATATGGGAAGCACAGTTTGGCGATTTCGTCAATGGTGCGCAGACGATTATTGATCAATATATCAGTGCCGCAGAAAGTAAATGGCATCGAATGAGTGGTCTGGTGATGCTTCTTCCTCATGGCCACGAAGGGCAAGGCCCTGAGCATTCCAGTGGACGAGTAGAACGCTTCCTGCAGGCCTGTGGTGATGGCAATATGATTGTGTGTAATGTGACCACGCCAGCCAATTTCTTTCATCTCCTGCGTCGCCAGATGACATGGAATTTTAGAAAGCCTTTAATTGTCATGTCTCCAAAATCATTGCTTCGTCATCCGGAATGTGTCTCTCCAATAGCAGCATTAGAAACAGGAACCTCTTTTGTTCCAATTCTTGCTGAAACACATTCTGCTGCGCAGGCAAAAAAGGTCAAACGAATCATCTTATGCACCGGTAAAATCTATTATGATTTAACAGAGTTCCGGGCAGCCAACAATATTCAGGATGTGACCATTGTTCGCATCGAACAACTGTATCCATTACATAAACCGATGCTTGACGATATCGTCAGTAAATACCCGAAAGCTGAAAAGTATTGGGTCCAGGAAGAACCTGGAAATATGGGTGCATGGGTCTACTTCAATTCCAAGAC
>JBBKWA010000241.1:0-21161 GCA_037968695.1 Saprospiraceae bacterium | reverse complement strand
TCCAGATTGATGGAGGATCGTTCAAGTGCATAGGAAAGCCGTAGTGTTGTGTATCCATCCAACAAAATATCTGTAGCGATAAAAGGATGGAATCCATCAGCAGTTATTTCAAGGATGGCTCTCCCTGCTTTTTCATTTTGCCATTGGTACACACCAAGTTCATTGCTTGTACAATGAAATGTTGCAGCGTCATTAAAGGAAACTTTTATGGTGGCGTTGGCGATAGGGTAGTGAGAAAAGGCTTCAGTGATGATGCCTGTGACCCCCTGCCCATTCAGCAGAAGATGACTAAAACAAAAACCTATCGCCAGCAAAGAGATTCTAAAAAAAGAGTCCCGCTCTAAAGCAAGACTCCCGAGGATCATAATTTGTTGGTTTTTCGACTTCATGAATTGCATCGAAAATTTATTGATCAGCCGAAAGATAGCTTAATTATATTTTACTTTATAAATTAATTTTTCCCATTACAAATGAAAACTTCAGTAAGTCAAACTATGTAGAGGCGCCATACACACAGTGGTTTTCAGGTAGGTTTGAGAATCAATCCTCTTCTGTAGATTGGTTCTGTCAAGTTAGCTTATATTTTTATCAGCAAGAAATATTCTTTAAAAATGAATGCCGATCTTTTTTTGAAAGGGATGTTTTAAAGCTATTCATAATTATCTTCTGGCCATTGCATAAGGTAGGTGAAATAAATTTGCTGAAATAGCGTGGATTTTTGAAGGCTTAGCGCATCAAAAAAGGGCGTGTTTGGCCTTAAATTATTTGATTGCGGTATTACATTATTTAATCCCATTGAGCCACTATGCCGGGCGCTGTAGCGTAGTAATTTTCAAAACCAGCGCAAAACTGGATTTCTGGGCTTTAATTTGCTGCTAGAATAGTGATTTCGGTGGAAGGAAGGTCTTTTCCCTTATTCTTTGAAATACCCGTTAATTGCCCAACCGCTGTAGTTCGCCCAACCGCTATTCGAAACACGGTTTGTGGTTCTGTTAATAAACAGCAAAGAGCATTGAATCTTTTGGGCTAAATTATTTTGAATTTACAATCTAATGAATTGATGATCGAACTATTATATATGATAATATATTAGAATGTGTCGGTTTTTTTATACATTTGGTACGTAATTGGTACTGAACGATAAAAAGTAAGCTGCTGACTAAGGTATATTTCTAACTTTGTGTCGCTTTATTGCCCTGTGTTGAATTAATGACGCCATGTTCATGTTAAGAATACTCATTCTACTTTCCTTTTTCTGCTTTTTGCAGGATGCCGGGGCACAAACGATACTTTCAAAAGTAACTTTTGTCATTGATGACACCCAGACCAGGAGCGACCTGGCCAAAGCAGGTATTGATCTGTCTCATGGGCACAGTCATTCAAGAGAGGGTTTTACCACACTGGTTCAGGACTATGAACTGACACGATTTGATGCATTAGGCATCCGCTATGCGATTGATATCGAGGATATGGGGAAATATCGAAAGCAACAAAGCAGTGTTCACAGCAGGGACAATTTTTTGCCTTGTCAGGAACATGAATTTAACCAATCGGTACCTAAGAATTTTGAACTTGGAAGTGTTGGTGGCTTCTTTTCCATGTCTGAAGTTATCGACCAGCTGGATATAATGTCTTTTTTATATCCGAGCCTGATCTCTGTAAGGAAGCCAATTGGTGATTTCAAAACATGGCAGAATAACAGCATTTATTGGGTTAAAATATCGGACAACCCGGAAGTGGATGAAAATGAACCAGAACTCCTTTATACAGGGCTTCACCACGCTCGTGAATTAATTACGGTTAGCCAGACCATATACTACATGTGGTATCTTTTGGAAAACTACGCGAAAGATCCTTTGGTTAAGCAGATTTTAGATAATACGGAGCTTTACTTTGTTCCTGTGGTTAACCCCGATGGAATGGACTACAATATTGCAGGATACAATGCGCTGGATGATGTGTTTACACGCAATCATCGGAAGAACATGCGCGATAACAACATGAACGGTACGTTTGAGCCGGCGATTGATGGAGTTGACATCAATAGAAATTATGGGCATCAATGGGGATATGACAATGAGGGTTCCTCCGGATTTCAAGGGAGTGATACGTATCGAGGACCTGCCCCTTTTTCCGAGCCTGAAACAAAGGCTATGGAATATTTCTGCAATCAGCACAACTTCCAAATTGCGTTAAACTATCATGCTTTTGGAAATGTATTGATTTACCCTTGGGGCTTTAATGATGAGGTTACACCGGATTCTTCCTTGTTTATCAATTACGGAAATAAGCTGACACAACTTAACAGGTATGTCTTTGGAACCGGAATGGAAACCTTGGGGTATATGACCAATGGTGATTCTGATGACTGGATGTATGGTGAATTAGGGATATTTTCATTTACACCTGAGATAGGTGATACCGATGATGGCTTTTACCCACCAATTGAACGGATTATCACCTTGTGTCAGTCAACGCTTGAACTCAATTTGCTTTCTGCGCGCATGGTCAATTCCCTGATTGATATTAAGGACGAAACACCAAGGTTTATTCAGCCGGGCATTAACCAAATGAAATTAGGGTTTAATCGGTATGGACTTTTAGACGGAGAGGTGACAGTGTCATTTAATGCCCTAAGCCCATCAATAATTGGGCTACCTGAACCCATAAATTTAAACTTAGACAAGTTTGAACCAGTAGACATGGAATTGTCTTTTACTGTTGATAACCAAATAGCATATGGCACAGCAGTTCAAATTGAGATTGTATGCCAACAAGGAACATACATGTTTCGCGATACGTTGACAAAAACACGAGCAGATTATAAAACGATCGTGACCGATGATGGTGATCTTTCTAAGTGGGATATCACGGAAGGCCCTCAATGGGGAAATACGACAGAAACGTTTAAGTCAGGACCGGTTTCCATCACAGACAGTCCAAATGGCGACTATATTCCAAATGCGCATGAAGCGATCCTTCTTGATCAGGAGGTTGACTTAACTAAAACATCATCTGCTTATGCTCAGTTTTGGGCCAAGTGGGAGATAGAAGATCAATTTGATTATGTTGTTTTTCAGGCGAGCACAGATGGTCAGTCCTGGGACAATCTATGCGGTGAACAATCCAATCTCGGTTCACTTTTTCAACTTTATGAAGAACCGCTTTATGATGGAAAACAAGCTAACTGGGTGCTCGAGAATGTTGACCTAAGCTCTTATCAAGGGGATGTCATTCAACTTCGATTTCTACTCGTTACGGATGGATTTGAACATAAGGATGGATTCTACTTTGATAATTTCAAAATCATATCAATTGACGATACGAATGTCGCTACGCATGAGCTAACTCGTACCGACATCTCAGTATACCCTAATCCTGCTGGTAGATCATTCACAGTGAAATTGCCTGAACTTGATAAGCCAACGATTAAGGTTTTTAATTCAATTGGAAGATTGGTCTATTCATCGCCTGGAATTTTATTCTCAACGCATGAGATCAATTCCTCCAACTGGGCACCAGGGCTATACCAGTATCAGGTGCTTGCTAATGGGATGCCCGTGCATACTGGCACAGTGAGTCTGATCCGATAACAAGCCACTTTTTCTTTTTTATACATGGTTTTTGAACTTCTTTGA
Organism: Saprospiraceae bacterium; assembly: GCA_037968695.1. Classification (GTDB taxonomy): domain Bacteria; phylum Bacteroidota; class Bacteroidia; order Chitinophagales; family Saprospiraceae; genus Opimibacter. The sequence continues at coordinate 17,523 of JBBKWA010000241.1, read as the reverse complement.
TAACAAAGAGTTTACTAGGTTTAACCATATTTGCACGCGCATAACAAATAAAGCCTTGAAACAGGTTTTAGGATATCATTTCCAAACATAAACACAATTACACATGGCCATTGATACACAATTTCTTTCCAAGCTAGGAATAAAAAAGTTTAATAATGGAACGATCACCGGCTTAAATTCTTTTGCGTCGGAGAACTTTCAACCTTCCATCTCACCTGTAGACGGTGAACTAATTGCTTCTGCAGGAACTACTTCACCAAAGGAGTACCGAAAAGTGATTAAAACAGCTGAGCAAGCTTTTAACACCTGGCGAATGGTACCAGCACCAAAGCGCGGAGACATTGTACGTCAATATGGCGAGGCATTGCGAAAACACAAAGATGCATTAGGCAGACTGGTATCCTATGAAATGGGTAAGAGCCTTCAGGAAGGGTATGGGGAAGTTCAGGAAATGATTGATATCTGTGACTTTGCCGTTGGATTATCTCGTCAGCTATATGGCCTTACGATGCATTCCGAGCGCACCCAACATAGAATGTATGAGCAATACCACCCATTGGGTATCGTTGGCGTTATTTCTGCATTTAATTTCCCTGTTGCCGTTTGGTCATGGAATGCTATGCTTGCCCTGGTATGCGGGGATGTTGTCGTTTGGAAACCATCAGAGAAAACACCTTTATGCGGTGTCGCCTGCATGAATATATTTCGGGATATTCTCAAAGAAAATGAATTGCCAGAGGGGATTGTTTCACTGATCAACGGGGATTATCGTGTCGGGGAATTGATGACGAATGACCCGAAAGTGGCGCTTGTTTCGGCTACAGGTTCCACCCGCATGGGTAGAATTGTAGGCGCCACAGTAGCAGGTCGATTTGGACGAGCACTATTAGAGCTTGGTGGAAACAATGCGATCATCGTAACCCCTGAAGCAGACCTAAAAATTGTCCTGACGGGAGCTGTATTTGGTGCTGTTGGAACAGCAGGACAGCGATGTACCACAACACGTCGACTCATCATTCATGAATCCATTTATGATAAAGTCACCAAAGCGTTAGTCAAAGCGTACAAACAAATAGTCATCGGTAATCCATTGGATTCAAAAAATCATATGGGCCCCTTGATTGATATTCAATCCGTGGATCAATACCTTAAAGCCTTGGAGGCAATAGAAGAGCAGGGCGGTAAAATGTTGGTAGAAGGGGGTGTGCTGAAAGGCAAGAAATATGCCAGTGGGTGTTATGTTCAACCTTGTATTGCAGAGGTTAGTAATAATTTCGATATCGTTCAGTCAGAAACTTTTGCGCCTATCCTTTATGTCATGTCCTACAAGTCATTGAATGAGGCGATTCAGATGCAAAACAATGTGCCACAGGGATTGTCTTCAGCCATCATGACCAATAATATGAGAGAAGCAGAAATGTTTCTGTCTGCAGCCGGATCGGATTGCGGTATCGCCAATGTTAATATTGGTACATCGGGAGCTGAAATTGGTGGTGCTTTTGGTGGTGAGAAAGAAACCGGTGGAGGTCGTGAAAGCGGATCCGATGCCTGGAAGGTATATATGCGACGTCAGACCAGTACGCTCAACTGGGGTAAGGATCTTCCACTTGCTCAGGGAATTAAGTTTAGTATTTAAGCGAAGGGCATAGAGCATAGAGCAAAGTGTTGAAACGGGTTTCGTCGGACTAGCCGTTGTTGGAGAGCCTGTCCGCCTCAGGCGGATGCTCCAATGAATTGTTTTCTGTAAGAAGGATGTGGATTCCGCTGAGCGGAAGAAAAGATTTGCACGCAGAAGGCGCAGAGTTTGTTTTTCTTTACCCCCAGCCCCTAAAGGGGAGTTTTGAAGCTTCTAGCATTATGACTTGCAGTGTCAGCAGGAGGAGCAAACGCTATGCATCGGCAAGCTAGTGACAAAGGACTCCAATCCGTCGCCATTCACTGCCGCTTCCCGAACGGGGCGGGATCTACGCTTAGCTCCGGTTATCTGTTTTTGTCTTAACTCTTCTGCCGCTTCTGCCTCTTTCTCCCTTCTGCCCAAAAGAAGTTAAAGCAAAGGCCTAAAGTTTGATTTTTTTTTGACCTAAACCCTAAGCTTCTAATCCTTTTTGCGATACCAAAACTGAGATTTGCCAAAAGCAGGCATGCCCAGGTATCCGCGCATTTTCACCTTGTCTTGTCCGTCTAGTTCAAAGTAACAGGAGTACCACTTTCCGGAAGTCGGATCGAGGATCCTTCCTCCCTTACCCCCACGGGAGGTTATTTTAAGATTTTTAATAATGACCATCCCGGTAATCTCCTGGTCTTTAAGTGCGCCCTCACAACCCGTGCAATGGGTGACTGTAGCATTTAGAAGTAATTTGTTGACCCGACCAAAATATTTTCCACTTTGCTCATAGATTTCAATAATTGATTTTTCAAGTCCATCCACATGATCTACCGCAACCCAAAAGCCTTCTAACTGGGCATGGGAATTGGATACTACAGCAGAAAAAACAACTAGGGTTAAAACAAAGTATTTCATAAAATAGAATTTGTTGAATTATAGCTTATAACGGGTTTCAATTTGATTTAGTTTTATTAAAAGCGGAATTAAAAAGATGCTGTTGATGAAAATGGGATAATGATTTTATCAGGCAGAATTATAAAACGCAGAAAACATTTATTTTATTCGAAACAAAAATGGTTTATGCTCTTTTTCGATAATTCCAAACGGCCCATGTATTGAGTACGATAGCGAAGAGCGCGATGCTGCCAGCATGCGGTAAAATAGCTCTCCAGCCGCTGCCCTTTAGAATAATCATCCGCATTACTTCGATTAAATATTTGAGTGGATTAAAAACAGTAATGTATTGTGCCCAGCCTGGCATGCTTTCAATAGGGGTAAACAAGCCGCCCATAAGGATGAATATCATTAAAAAGAAGAACATAATGAACATGGCCTGTTGTTGCGTTTCGCAAAAAGTGGAAACCAATAATCCAAAACCAAGCACAGCAAGTAAGTAAAGAGCGATAAAAGCATACAGCAGAAACAGGCTTCCTGAAGGGATAATACCATAAACCAACCACGACACGAGCAAACCAATACTAAAGACCAAATTTCCAAGAATCCAAAAGGGAATCAGTTTTCCAAGAATAAAATGATGCTTTTTTATTGGCGTTACATTGATTTGTTCAATCGTGCCTACTTCTTTTTCTTTTACAATATTTAAGGCAGTCAAAAAACTACCCACCATCGTCACAAGAATAGCGAGGATACCGGGTACCATAAAGACTTTATAATTCATTAGAGGATTATACCAATTGGCTGATCGGATCTCGATTACAGTGCGTCCCGATGATGGTGTAACCCCGGCCCAATCCACGATGATATCCTGATTGAATTGATTTATTATATTCATTAAATAAGCCCCGCCTAGCCCTGCTTTAGTCCCATTTATTGCATTAACAGCAACAAGGACTTTTTGCTCATTTTCACGATACAATTGACGTTCGAATCCACTTGGAATTTCCAATAGTAAATCAGCCCGATCGGATTCAATCAGTTTAAATGATTCTTTGTAGGAGTGACTATAATCCTGCAATTCAAAATAACCCGAAGCCGTAATTTTGGAAATGAGTTTTTGTGTATACACCGAATGATCATGATCGACAATCGCCAGTTGAATGTTTTTGACTTCGTAATCAGCTGCCCAGGGGAGTATCATTAGCTGTACGACGGGCATAACAATAATCAATGCGAGAATAGATTTATTTCGGAATATTTGTAAAAATTCCTTTTTAAGTAGAAAGGATAAAGTCCTCATGATAGCCTGATGTTAAAGGATTTCAAACTGACCACAAAAAGGATGAGTGTCATCCCCAGGAGTACCAGTGTTTCTTTCCATATGAAAGACCATCCTAATCCCTTGATCATAATAGACTTGACGATGATGTAAAACCACTTTGCCGGAATGATGTTGGAAATGACTTGTAAAGGCATAGGCATATTTTCTATAGGAAACATGAACCCACTAAAGAGTAATGTGGGCAACAGTAACCCCATCAGCGAAATCAACATAGCGACCTGTTGAGAATTTGTCTTAATCGAAATAAGGATACCAAGTGTCAGGCATGATATAATAAACAGCGTGCTTTCGGCCATGAGTAGCCATAGACTGCCCTGTATGGGGAGATCAAGCACATAGACGCTCAATAAAAGGATACTAACGATGTTGATCAAGGATAAAATCAAATAGGGGATGGCTTTGGCGATGATGATAAATGCCGGTTTGAAAGGTGACACCAAAAGAACCTCCATCGTTCCGGTTTCTTTTTCTTTGACAATCGCTATGGCGGTCATCATGACCGAAACCAACATGAGGACTAATGCAATTACACCCGGAACAAAATTTGGGGCACCCTTCAGTTGAGGATTATAAAGCATTCTAATTTCTGGAACAATTTGAAAGGGCATCGCTTTTGCCATATTTTGATCATAAGCATAGGCTTGTATAATGGAAGAAATATAATTGGTTAGTGTGGTGGCCGTATTTGGATCAGAGGCATCCAGAATCAATTGTATTGTTGACCTTCCTTCATGTTGTAACGAATAGCCAAAATGAGACGGAATCACCACGGCCATTTTAATTTTTCCATTCTTAAAATCAGCTTCTATTTCTGCAGAAGAAGGAGAGGCTTTTTCAAAGTCAAAGTAATCACTGGCCTCTATTCTCGCCAGAATAGCCCGGGAAGCATCATCATGGGCATGATCCACAATAACTATTTTGGAATTCTTTACTTCATTGGTTAGTGCGAAGCCAAAGATCAACACTTGTATGATGGGCATGCCAAAGAGGATGAGCAGTGTTTTGGGATCCCGCAACACGTGATAAAACTCCTTTTTGATAAAGACGAATAATTGTTTCACATTGAATTATTTAATTCTGGCGCTCTGCTTTTCGGGCTAGTTGATAAAAAACCTCATCCATGGATGTTGCATTGAATTCCTTTTTCAATTGGGAAGGGCTGTTTAATGCCTCGATTTTTCCGTCTACCATTATCGATAACCGATCACAGTATTCCGCTTCATCCATATAATGCGTAGTGACGAAAACAGTGATACCATCATCTGAAGCCTTATAGATCAAATCCCAGAATTGTCTTCGGGTGACAGGATCTACACCACCAGTTGGTTCGTCAAGGAATACGATCTTAGGCGCATGCATGATAGCTACTGAAAAGGACAGTTTCTGTTTCCAGCCTAAGGGCAGGGATGCCACCAGCTTGTTCGTCTCATTTTCCAAACCCAAGTAATCAATGAGGGATTCACTTTTTGAGCGAAGATCAGCACGGCTTAAGCCATAGATTCCACCAAAAAATCGAATGTTCTCAAGGACTGTTAAATCTTGATACAAAGAAAATTTTTGACTCATATAGCCAATACGCCCTTTTATTTTTTCAGTCTCTTTATAGATGTCATAACCTGCAATCGTAGCCTCCCCCGATGAGGGTAAGGACAAACCACACAACATGCGCATGGCCGTAGTCTTGCCTGCTCCGTTAGCGCCTAAAAAGCCAAAAATTTCCCCCTCATAAATTTCAAGATCGATAGCATTGACTGCAATGAATTGGCCAAAGCGCTTTGTTAATTTGTTTGTGGATATGACAATATTTTTCATCCTAGATTTTTAGGAGTTGTATAAAACGATCTTCAATGGAAGGCGGTACGCTGTGTATCGTGGCATCAGCTATTCCCTGCTGCGTTAAAAAATCAACAACACGGGTTTCAGCCCCTATGGTCGTACGCAAAGTGAGGTGAACAGCGTCGCCAAAAGCATACGCTGACAGTGTTTCATCAAATGCAGTAAGGGCTTTTAATAGAGTTGACATTTTTCCTCCTTTTACAGCATACAAATCATTAGCATAGGCATTAGAAATATTTTGAGGTGTATCAATAGACAATATTTTTCCATGCTGGAGTAAGGCTATTCGGTCACAACGATTAGCTTCATCCATGTACGGTGTGGAAACGATTATCGTTATTCCTTTTTCCTTTAGACGTTTTAGCATTTCCCACAACTCTTTCCTTGAAACCGGGTCAACGCCTGTAGTAGGTTCATCCAAAAAGAGGACGCTGGGTTGGTGTATAAGCGCGCAACAAAGAGCCAGTTTCTGCTTCATGCCACCGGATAATTTTCCGGCTCTTCTATTTTTAAAGGGCGCTATCTGTTCATAAATATCTTTTATGAGGTGATAGTTTTCTTCAATCGTTGTATTGAAGATGGTCGCAAAAAAGTTTAGATTTTCTTCGACACTTAAATCTTGATATAATGAAAATCGCCCCGGCATGTAGCCCACCGTTTTCCTGATTTCTTTATAGTCCTTAACGATGTCATAGCCATTGACACTAGCATGTCCCCCATCCGGAAGAAGCAGTGTCGTGAGCATTCTGAAGATGCTGGTTTTTCCTGCGCCATCAGGACCAATGAGGCCAAATACCTCGCCTTGTTCCACCGAGAAGGATAGATTATCAACAGCAAGTAATTTTTCCTTGCCATAAGTTTTGCTTAACGCCTCAGTAGTAATGGCTTGCATGCTTAAAATTTGATTTCCCCATACATCCCAATTTTCAAATAGCCATCATTTTTAACCTTAACTTTTATCGCATACACAAGGTTGGCACGTTCGTCTTTGGTTTGTATAGTCTTAGGCGTGAACTCAGCTTTATTGCTGATCCATTCGATGTCACCGCTGTATTGATTATAGCCCGAGCTGGCATTGTCGACCAATACAGTAATTGTTTGCCCTAATTTTATTTCTGGTAGTTGATCACCGGTGATATAAGCACGAAGTATAATTTCTCGCAGATCTGCTATTTTGTACAAAGGTTTTCCGGGTATAGCCATTTCATAGACCTCTGCATATTTTGTTAAAACAGAACCGTCGACCGGATTAATGATAATACACTTTTCCAGTTGATCATTGATTTGTTCTATCTGCGTGAATACAGGGATGGTTTCCTCTTTTAGCCCAGCTCGGGTAATCGTCAGCGAGGTCTGAGCCCCGTCTATTTGTTTTTTAATAATAGCGACTTGTGCGTCTGCATCATCAAATTGCTTCTGAGTAGCTGCGTCAGCCTGAAGAAGCTTTTCAATTCTGTTGCGCTCATGAATAGCATGTTTTAACTGTTCTTGATTTGCTGCAAGCTGACTGGCAATATTTGGTTGTTTACTTAACAAGGCTTGAATTTGTGCCTGTAGTTGTTTTTTTCGCAAATGAAGCTGTGTGCTGTCCACGTACCCTATGATTTGACCACTATCCAACACCTGACCTTCTTCAATAGCAAAAGCCTTTATTATGCCAGAAGCATTTGCTGGAATAATTGTTTCTACCGCCTCAAAAGTTCCTGAAGCATCGTAAGGATTTTCAGCGTCCTTGCACTGGGTTAAAACCATGCTGATGAAAACAATAAAGAATAAGTATTTCATAATGAATTAATTTCAGTTTTGATATTAGTTTCCTGAGGTTGTTTTGGACGCATATTGTGCAACCAGGAGTTGCATTTCATGTAGGATTTTGGTTTGGCGTGCTTGATCTTCTTTGTTTACTTCGAGTAAATAGTCATTGGCTGTGATGACACCATTTTCCATTTGCGTCAGGGAGGTGTTTTTAATGGAGATGAGGAGGCTAATGATTTCGTCATCTGAGGAGAGTAGTAATTTTAGTTTGTTGATTTCTGCATTATTGCGCGTCAGTTGAAGGTTCGTATTATATAGAAAAGTTTGTCGCTTTAGATTAATCTGTTCCTGCTCAAGCGTAATGATCCCTCGTGTATTGTTTGTTGTGTAATAGCCAACCAAAGGCCATGCAAACTGAATACCTCCTGTAAAGTATCCTTGAATATCGCTGTTAAATAAGTTTAACCCCGGCCTGCCAACGCCCCCCTGAAGAAAGAGCTGAACCTTTGGGCGGTTGGCGGTTTCCAGTTGATTGTTTTTAAGACTGATGGATTTAGTTTGCAGATCAAACAAGGTTAATTCAGGGCGCTGAATATCGTTGGACGAAATAACTGGAGGAGGATGGTGAAAGAAGGTATCGTCACTTAATTTTTGGCCAATCATTTGGCTTAGCATGTCAATATAAACATACCGTGTGGTTTCAAACTCGATACTCAGTTGGGTGACTTTTAGCAGTTCAACGTTTAATACGGAAATATTACTTTTTAAAGCGACCCCTGCATCCACAGCGGCCTGAGTTTTGCTTAAACCAATGGTAAGATCTTTTTGTCGCAGGGCTAATTGTGTTTCCTGCGCTTCGATCAGCAGGATGCCAAAGTATAGCTGGTTTATCCGCTCCTTCAATGTGTAAAGTTCAACTTCAAGTTGTTGCTTCTTTGCTGTGGATTCGGTAGAGGTGAATTCTTTGTTGAGTTTAATAGCCCCTCCATCATAGATGACTTGTTTGATTTCTCCGTATACTTTGTATTGTTCTTTAGGCGCAAGCGGAGAAACCATCCCTGGAAGATCGAAAGGGATACGAGGGACATCGGACTGATAGGTAGCCTGCGCATGGAGGCTTATGTTAGGCAGGTATCCCTTTGATGCGTTTTCTAGTGAGTATGATTCGCTTCGCGCGATGAGATCATACTGTTTTATCATAGGGTAATGTGCACGTGCCAGTGTATAGCATTCTTCCAGCGTGATGCTTTGCTGCCCGTTTAATATTGAAATCAGGGGCAACAAACAAGAGAGAAAAATGAGGAGCGTAAATTGCTTTATCATGATGGACAGGTTATTGGTCATATCAGGATTTGATTTTTAGGTCTTAATTTTTGTTTCCAGGAGCGCATTCATCCATTGGGGTATGTGATTTTTCCTTTCCTCCATCATCATGGTGTAAGTATCGTCATCCATAGAAGCTATCGATTTCAACATGGGCATTGCGATAAAAGGGAACACAGTCATACCAATCAACGACATGAGAAAGTGGAGGGGATGTATTTCTGGATTCTTGTCTCTTAATTGTTCTACGAAGGACGATTTATTAAATAGGGGACTGATTTGCGTGGACTGAACAAAGTGTTGTGGGTGGGTTCTTATTTCACTTAAGACAAAAAGTGGTAACTCCGGATTTTTGATTAGCATATCCGTGTAATGGGATACGAAGGATTCAATTTTATTTTCTAAAGTCGTTTCTGGATTAATAAAGATGGGGCCAATTTTTCCAAAGAATGTTTGAAGCTTTTCCAGCATAATCCCATCAAACAATTTTTGTTTGCTTCTGAAATAGTAGTTCAGCAAGGCGAGGTTGATGCCTGCGGCCTCTGCAATATCTCTTGTCCGGGTGGCTGCAAATCCTTTACGGGCAAATACTTCAGTGGCAGCCGCCTTGATTTTTTGTTCGGTGGAAAGGGCTTTTTCCGGTCCGGATGCTTTTCCCATTAGGTGAATTGGTTTGATTTAGGGCAAAAATAAGGTTATTAAATTGAATTAATCAAACATTTTAAACAAATGATTAAAAAACAACTTAATATAGATTTGATATTCCTTCAAATGAATCAAACGCATGAGCAGAATGCATACTTCTTATTATCCCCAGGGGCACCGAAATGCCGCCTTCAATTTCATTATCTTTGAAGTCGATTTTAAAGAAACCTGATTCTAAATACAATGGTCAATAAAGTTATCCTCATCGGCAATTTGGGCAGAGACCCTGAGATGCGTTTCCTGGAGGGCAATGTAGCAGTTGCCAAGTTTTCCGTCGCGACGAATGAAAATTATAGAGATAAGAATGGAGAATGGCAGACAAACACTGAATGGCATGAGATAGTGGCCTGGCGTGGATTGGCTGAGCGTGCCGAAAAACAGCTTCATAAAGGGAGCCAGGTTTATATAGAAGGGAAACTTTCCCACCGCAAGTACCAGGACAAAGAAGGTAACGACAAATATATCACTGAAGTGGTAGCGAATAATCTAAGATTATTGGATCGTAGAGAATCCAGAGTGGAAGAAGATACAAGTCAAGGCGGAACTTCGGACACCCCGCCGGATACTGGATCAAGCGGATCCTCCGGAGACCAACAAGCTGATGACGATCTTCCATTCTGATCAGCTGATATTTTCCATTTAAATACCCCATTTTGGACACAGATCCCGGTTATTTTTTAGTATTACTCACGATTCAATGGGGGTTTCTTGGCGGAATATTGCTTTTGATTTTTCTCTTGGCTTGCTCTGCTTTGATTTCAGGTTCTGAAATCGCTTTTTTCTCCCTGACAAGCAATCAACTGAAAGAAATCAATGAGGCGGATGAACCTTCAGGCCCACGGATTTTTCACCTAAAGGAAAAACCACGTAGACTTTTAGCCACCATCCTGATCACTGGAAATGTGGTCAATATTGGCATCGTCATTTTATCCTATTATCTGTTTCAGATCATCGCTCCTGCAGGAACATTTTACGAATGGGGAGTAACTTTTGAGTCGTTGTTTCCTGTTGGCTGGCTCCCGGCTGATCAATGGGCCTCATTTATCAATTTCATGATCTCTGTGGTGGGCATCACCTTTATGTTGGTATTATTTGGTGAAGTCGTTCCCAAAATATACGCCAATCTAAACAACATCGCTTTTGCCAAAGTAATGAGCGCCCCAATTACGATACTCATGGTGATCACTGCACCATTGAATAAGTTAATGGTAAGGTGGGGAAATATAATGGAGCGACGATTGGGTTCTGAAAGCGCCATCAGCGCAAACAAAGTCGATATCGATAGAGCCATTGATCTAGCTGTTTCGAATCACAAAGATTCGAAAGTAGAGGCTGGCATCTTGAAATCAATTGTCAGTTTTAACGATGTCGCTGTTAAGCAGATCATGCGGTCACGTATGGATATCATTGCATTGGATACAGTGATGTCACTTGAAGATGTATTGGTCGTGGTCAAAGATGCAGGCTTCAGCAGATTACCGGTTTATGATGAGCAGCTTGATAACATAAAAGGTATTCTCTATATCAAAGACCTGATCGGTTATATTGATTTAACACCACCTCAATATCCCTGGCCTGAACTTGTCCGAAATGAGGTATTGTATGTTCCTGAAGCGAGAAAAATTAATGAACTCCTGAAAGATTTTCAACGCGAGCATCTGCATATGGCTATTGTCGTAGACGAATACGGAGGTACCTCAGGAATAGTCACTATGGAGGATGTCATAGAGGAAGTAATTGGGGAAATAAGGGATGAATTTGACGAAGAACAGGAATTTGAATACAGACGACTAAGTGATTCAGAATTTATTTTTGAAGGAAAAACAATGCTCATTGATGTCTGCCGAATAATCAACGTTGATAAATCTAGTTTTGATAAGGTCAATGGCGATGCCGATTCGTTGGCAGGCTTATTACTGGATATCAATGGACGAATGCCCGTCACGGGGCAGAAAATTGCATTACCTCCCTTTTCATTTACGGTACTCTCCCTTACCCCAAAACGAATTGAACGTATTAAAGTCCAAATAGACAAATGAATCGAATTATAATTTTCGGATTATTCATTGCCCTTTCATTTATCGCATGTCAAAATGATCCGCCACAACCAAGACCGCGCGCGTTCCCAAGAGTTGATTTTCCCGATCGCATTACCAACCAATATAGTGTACCTGATTGCCCCTTTACATTTGACTTTCCTGGGTATGCGGAGATAAACGATAAAAAGGAAGCGTGTTGGTTTGATTTATTTATGCCCGAATTCCAGGCGCGACTTCACTGTAGCTATGTCCCGATAAGCGAAGAAAAAGGCTTTACCGATCTGGTTAGAGATGCTTTCCTCATTGCAGGAAAGATAAATGAGCGGGCAAATTATATGACCGAATCCAGGGTGAAAAACGCGCAAGGCGTTGGTGGGCTTATTTTAGATTGGACAGGCCCTGCCGCATCACCGATACATTTTTACCTCAGTGACACCACGACTCACTTTTTTAAAGCAGCCTTATATTTTGATTCCAAAGTACAACCGGATAGCCTCGCCCCAATTGTAACCTTTATCAAACAGGACATTGATAGTTTGATAGCTTCGTTTGAATGGAAGTAGGCTATACTGTCGAAGGCAAAAAAAACGCCTGTCTTTCTTTCAAGACAGGCGCATCAAAACAAAACGAAAAACCAACTATATTGTAAATGGACTTATAGTCCCTTCTTTAAACGCACGGGAATGTCTAAATATTTACCATTCCGAAAAACTTTTAAGTTTACTGAATCCCCCACTTTAGCCAGATCTATATTTTCTTTTAGATCATTAAACGTTTTCAGCTTTTTGCCGTCGATTTCTGTCAGGACATCATATGGGCGGATCCCCCCATATTGTGCTGAACTTTTCTCGATGACGGCATTAACTAAAAGGCCTTCAGTAACTCGGATGCCCTGCTCTTTAGCAAACACCTCGTCTAATACAAACACTTCAACGCCCAAAGATGTTCGCTCAATATTGCCTCCATTTTTAATTATGTCGGTTGCTATACGATTGGCCAGATTGATAGGGATAGCAAATGAATAGCCGGAATAACTGCCCGTTTGGGAAGCAATTGCCGTATTGATGCCTAAAAGCTGCCCATTGGCATTGACTAAGGCCCCACCGCTATTGCCGGGATTAATGGCCGCATCTGTTTGTATAAACTGCTCAATGGATTTCGATCCTTGAATTATATTAAGATTTCTTCCTTTTGCACTGATGATCCCCGCTGTCACGGTGGATGTCAGGTATTCAAACGGATTTCCAATCGCCAGCACCCATTCTCCAACTTTAGCTTCATCAGAGTTGGCATAGGATAAGGTAGAAAGGTTTTTGGCATCAATTTTTATCACCGCGAGGTCTGTACTCGGGTCTCTGCCAATGATTTGGGCTTGATAGTCTTTGCCATCATACAACTGAACGGAAACATCATCAGCGAAATCTACTACGTGATTATTTGTCAGGATGTAACCATCCTTTGAAATAATAACACCCGATCCCGCGCCTTTTCTAATCATTGGTCCACCAAAACCGTAGCCAAAATCACCCGAACTTAACCCAAATTGTTCAAAAAATTGCTCCATTGGATCCATCCTACGTCGAGCTTGAGCATTCTCTTTACTTTCGGCTGCCTGTATTAAAACCACTGCCTTCTGTCCTAATTCTGCAGCAAGGCTGAAATTAGGACCTGTATTTAATGGGGAAGGTGTCGTAGAAACCAACTTTACCTCCTGAGGAATAAGCTTTCCATGATGTGTGTATTGAATCGCACCAAAACATATCAATCCACCGATTAAACTTGCAAATGTGTAAGAAAGAAATGATTTCATGTTGTCAGAAATTAGCTTTACATCGTAAATCAGTAAACGGTTGTTTGCTTTAGGTTGTTTTCCAAACAAAAATCGTTTAACAATAATTTAACAGGCTTTACCCGAAGGCTGGAATAAAGCTCAAGCCAATCAGATCAATCGAGGCTTGATCGTCGACAGATTCTCCTGAAGCCGGAAAAAGAAAAACCTGTAAGACTTTGAATCCAGATGACTCCTAAGATCCCTGGCCTTTTGGGCAAAAGGTTCCATTGCGGAAAGCTCGAAAGCGTCCAACCAATTTTTCCATTTCGGGCCTGGCCCGTAAACAGCAAGCTGCGTTACGAGAAGATTCCATTGCGCCAAAGATGCCTGAGCAGGATCGCTGTTTTCTGCTAATGTGGCAAAACGCAAGATCGATTTTTGATACTCCCCTTTTTGAAAAGCGTCATCCGCTTGCGCCCAAAGAATCAGCTGTGCGTTGGTCGCCTGAATTACTTTTGATTTATCCTGGAAGGGGACGTAATACCTGCGGGCAATCGTATCTGGACTAAAATAGTACGACGACATATATAAATAAAAGAAACATCCTGCTAACAACAAGATTACAAGGCCAAGCCATTTTGAAAATGTAAATCCCAGCGTTGATGAATTTTCATCAAGTACTTTCAATTTGGCTTTTAATTGCTGCCGTCGTACTATTTCAAGCGCTTTATAGGCGAGCTTGCTTTCTTCTACCAATTTTTCAACTTTCGGGTCTGATGAGATGAGTTGTTGCAGCTGTTGATCATCCTCAGGACTAATCGTTCCCAAAAGATACTGATCAATTAAATCGGATAAGGCATGGTCTTCCATGATGTTCTTTGATTTTTAATTATCATTTTTCTTGTTTCACTGGAGGTCCTTAGGGGCAGTTTTGTATCTGGATTTAATAAGCATTTTTAACTTTTTAAAGCATTCAAATTTTATTTTTCTTGCCATGGCATCGGATGATAAATTCATTTTTTGCGCTATTTCCATCATTGAATATTGGTTGAGCCAAAGCATTAAGACCTCTTTACATCGCGGCCCCAGTTGGGCAAACGCATTTTCTAATTTGTATTGCGCTTCTTTTTCAAAAAGAATTGATTCTGGCGTGAGGTGTTCAAATCCATAAAATGTTTCCACTTCGTTAACGTAAACGATCCGTCGATCTTTTTTAAGTTGATTAAGGAAAAGCATTTTGCTTATGCCAATCCAATATCCGCCTAGCGATTTTATCTGAAAGCTATCCATTCGAATTTTATCTATCATGATGATAAAACCATCCTGGACGAGGTCTTCTGCGGCACCTTTATATTCAGCATGTTTGGAAATCAACGCGGCCATATAAGCATAGGCCCGCTCCCTATATTTTAAATAAAGACAACTGATAGCCCTGTCAGCATCGGGGCCTCCTGATTGAATCCCCAGAATATAATCTGTATCCCGGAGATAATGATGACAATGCAAGTGATTCATTTGTTTTCAACTTGATGATCACAACGCAGAAAGATGACTGCTTCAGCTACTGGGAATAGCCGATATACAATTATACGAAATAGAAAGGTGTAAAAATCGATTTGAAAATAAAGTTGAAATAAAGTCATTTCCTGGTAACAATCGATATCGCTTAAGACACTACCAATCGAGAAGAGGATAGTTTCTAGTTACCGGTCTACTGCATAGCACCCGATTTGATAACTTTTGTTTCCATCCGAAGCTATTCTCTTTATTTGCCAGTTGAACAAAGCCGGATGAATGCCTCACCCCATCCGGCTTTTTTTATTTCCAGATTGTGAAACTAAATTGCCTGAGACCTTTTATCGACTTATTGTATCCTCCGCTTTGTACGAGTTGCGGTTTGCTACGTCCTATTGAGCAACATATTTTCTGCCTCGACTGCCTCCACGAACTCCCTGAAACTGGTTATCATCTTGTCGCCGATAATCCCTTTGTAGCTCATTTTCTAGGTAGGGTTCATGTGGAAGCTGGAGCTGCATTTCTTTTTTTCTCGAGAGGCAGCGGAACACAACGTTTGTTACACTTAATTAAATACAATAATCGCCCTGACTTAATTACCACAATTGGTAAATGGTACGGAAAAAAGCTAACCGAAGGGGTGTTATGGCGTGAGGTTGATTTAATTATCCCAGTACCATTGCATTGGAAAAAGCAAAGAATCAGAGGATATAATCAAAGTGCTGTTTTTGGGCAAGCTATAGGTGAAGTGATGCGTGTGCCTTGTCATAAAAACGCATTAGTCCGTCTGACACATGACAGAAGCCTGACAGGCATGAATCGATTGGAAAGAGTAGGGACCATTGGTGCTTCTTTTGCTGTAACAAACGCAACTAGATTAAAAGACAAACACATTCTTTTAGTAGATGATGTGCTGACCACCGGGGCAACACTGGAATCCTGTGCGAATGCATTAGTGAAAATCCCGGTAGCCTCCATTCGCATGGTGACGATCGCTTGCGGCGAACTCTGATGCTATTACAGCTGAATATTTTGTACTAAATATGCAGCGCATAAAACTAAGTTATAGCATCTTTGTCTTTATCCTCAATTTATTGGATAAAGGCAATTATTTTATAATTATGCACACAGATGATCAACTAAGAGACGCGATGATTCAGGATGTGTTGGTTCGATTGTATGATGAGTCGTTACCACGCATCCTAAAATGTCTTGACCAATTGACAGAAGAGCAAATTTGGTGGAGACCAAATGAGTCCTCCAATAGTGTGGGAAATCTCGTACTGCATTTGAATGGTAATGTGGACCAGTGGATATACGCGGGACTTGGAGGATACCCAGATACCAGGCAACGACAAATAGAATTTGATGAACGCAAGCCCATTGATAAAAAGTCTTTAGCAGAACAGCTCATCAATACGATGAACCGAATTAGACCCGTCATTGAGAAAGTGTCAAAACAAGAATTACTGCGACAAAGACCTGTCCAAACTTTCGAAGAAACAGGGGCGACCATCCTTATTCATGTAACAGAGCACTTCTCTTATCATACAGGGCAAATTGCTTATATTACAAAAATGTTAATGGATAAACCACTGGGGTTCTATGATGATACCAAGTTGTCCTCAGAGATATGATAGGAGGTGTTACTTTTACACTATGCATAACATCCTTCTGGTCCTATTATGGATCGGGATAACTTCGTCTATACTTTCGGCTCAAGGGCGGATAGAAAAACTTCCATTAGGCATCAACACAGATGCTTTTGATGAGACCACCCCTGTACTAAGCCAGAATGGGGATAAACTTTTTTTTACACGAACGGCTGATCCTGAATTTGAACCTTCATTGTTTAACAAGGAAGGGCGCCTGACCTCTAACAAACAGGACCAAGGTTATCATGAATTACTCTCCATGATTTATACACAGATTGCGGGAGAACCCATTGACGATCCAGCGGCCTCTGTATACAATCAGGATATATGGTTTGCTCCCTTGTCGGGTGATCAGGTAGGTGATCCGGTACATCCAGGTTATCCGTTAAATAATGCACTTCCTAATAGTTTGGTTTCGATCGGACCATCGCCTAATGAATATATCATCCTTAATCAGTTTTCAGAGGATGGAGGAATGAATTCAGGATTTTCGAGAATTGTTTTGGAAGAAGATGGATCTGCTCTTTTCCCAAAGCCAATGCATATATATCAATTTTACCTCACCGGATCGGATGTTGACCTTACGATGACATCGGATGGACAAATTCTGGTGCTCAGTATGAAGCGACCAGATGGGATAGGAATGAATGATTTGTACGTCAGTTTTTATATGCGGGAAAATGTCTGGTCCGCCCCAATGCACATGGGGACTACCCTCAATACAATACATCAGGAAACATCGCCGCATATTTCACCGGATAAGAAATTTTTATATTTTTCTTCCAATCGGCCGGGGGGAGTCGGAGGGCAGGATATATATGTTTCAGAGCGACTTAACTTCAGTTGGACAAAATGGTCCACACCGATCCCGCTTAAGGATGGGATTAATACGGCTTCTGATGAAAGCCAGCCTTATTTCGATGCGGACTATACCTACTTGTACTATACCTCCCGAAAGGATGGTAGCAGCGATATCTACAGACAGCGTCAAACGCCCAGGCCAAAGCTTAAAAAGCCCTTGTTTGTGCGAGGTAAAATTATTAATTCCACGACAGGAAAACCGGTCCACAGTGAATTAT
>JBBKWA010000240.1:0-12262 GCA_037968695.1 Saprospiraceae bacterium | reverse complement strand
GTATGGGGGCTGTATCCCCTGTACCCTTTGTTGATGAAGTCGTCCATAATAAAGTACTCCGAAAGGTAATTGAACCGACGATCAATGGATTACGGGAAGAAAAAATAAAATACAAAGGTTTTGTTTTTTTCGGGCTCATTCTGGTCCATGGTGATCCTTATGTCATAGAGTATAATTGCCGGTTAGGTGATCCGGAGACGGAGGCGATATTGCCCCGATTGAGGACAGATCTGGTGGAATTATTTACTGCGACATGGCATGGCACTTTAAATAAAGCATCAGTTGATTTTGATCCGCGTTTTGCTGTTTCTATTATATTGGCATCCGGAGGTTACCCTGAATCCTATGAAAAAGGGAAAACCATTACCGGCTTAGATCTGGTCGCCGGCAGCAGGATCTACCATGCAGGCACTACTGAAAAGGACGACGCAATAGTCACCTCCGGAGGACGCGTGATGGCTATCACCAGTCTGGCGAGCACCTTACCCGGGGCGATCGAACAGTCTTTGATCAATGCCGAAACGATTCAGTTTGAGGGCAAATATTACAGAAAGGATATTGGGAAGGACCTTCTTTAAGAGGGTTAACGGTGAACGGTAAAAGGTTAACGGATGTTGGGGCATAGGGCATAGGGCATAGGGCATAGGGTATAGGGTATAGGGTATAAGACAAAGGCAAGAAAATAAAACTTTGCTCCCTTAAACTATCGGGATTGCGGCTTTGCGTGCAAAAAAAGGGCAGTTCCGCAGTTCATCGGGAAGGAAGAGGCGGAAGAGGCAGAAAAGTTAAGGGAAAACGAGAAGTTAAGATGCACTTATTATAGTTCCAGCATCACTATACTCCACAGCCTGTCTTTCAGAAACAATGTTGTTGGAGGATCCGCCTGAGGCGGACAGGATCTCCAACAACGGCTAGTTCCGTCAAAACATTTTCAACACCTTGTCTGAAAATCGGTGCAGGACAAATCACTTTAGGATATTTAACAAAATAATCTTTAGAAATCATGGAATCCAAGATGACATTACTAACTTTTTGAAGCTCTATGCTCTATGCTCCTTGCTCTTTGCTTTTTCTCTTAATTGCTTTCTTCATCAGATAACCGCATCTTTACGGTATGGAAAAGAAAATGCTTACATATACTACTATGCTGGCCGCCTTCTTGAGTATGGTGATCTTCAGCTCTTTTAATGAGCAGGGTGCTATTTCACCAAAAGAAGAAGTGCTCGATGCCCCAGGACTTCAGCAACATATAACTGGTTTTGATCTAAATAAAACATTTTCTCTTGCTGGAGAAGATATACCAGCAGGCAATTTCGATGCGATCGAACGACTCGACAGGGAATTGGTCATCAACTCGTACTATCACTCCGCCACGCTTTTAAATTTAAAAATGGCCCATAGGTATTTCCCTGTCATTGAGCCGATCCTCAAAGCAAATGGGGTTCCAGATGATTTCAAATACCTGGCCGTTGCAGAAAGCAATCTTCGGATGGCGGTATCCCCTGCCGGAGCTAAAGGATTATGGCAATTTATGAAACCCACTGGTGAAGCTTATGGCCTGGAAATAAATTCTGAAATCGACGAGCGGTATCATGTCGAGAAATCCACAGAAGCCGCATGTCAATTTATTCTTAAACTGAAAGAACGATTTGGCTCCTGGACGCTGGCAGCGGCGGCATACAATATGGGAGAAACTAAACTCAATCAGGAAATTGCCCTTCAAAAAGCAACCACCTATTACGAACTCAATCTCAATCAGGAAACGTCAAGGTATGTGTTTCGTATCATAGCGATCAAAGAGGTGATGGAGGATCCAGAACGTTTTGGCTATTATGTTAGTCGCGATCAGGGCTATCCCCAGCTTTCGGATTATACCACGATCACGGTTGACACAGCGGTCCCAAGTCTTGCTGATCTAGCGATAAAAAATGGGTCTGATTATCGTCTGCTAAAAGTTTATAATCCATGGCTGATACAATCTCAAATCACAAACAAGAATAAAAAGACATACGAAATCAGAATACCTGATAATTCTTAACGAGGGTAAATCACGCCTGCATCAACCTAATCGATGGATCATGTGAAGGGTTTCATAAGCTCAGGATAAGCTAGCAATGCAGCCCCTATAATGCCAGCATCATTGAAAGCAGTAGCATTGACTATCGGGGCGCGTAAATCTGCAAAGTGATGTTTGTAAAGATCGAATTTAAAACTCACCCCTCCGCCCAACACGATGAGCTTAGGAGAAAACAATAAGATCATATAATCGAGGAATTCAGCTAATTCTTTAGCCCAGTCATCATACTCAAGAACGCGTTCTTTCCGTGCCCTGTTACTCACCCAATGTTCCGCCAGATCACCTTTAAACTGAATATGACCAAACTCCGTGTTAGGCAACAAAATGCCATCGTAAAACAAAGCAGATCCGATCCCGGTACCGATAGTCAACATCAGGACTGTTCCCTTGACACCTTTTATCCGCCCATACATACATTCAGATAATCCTGCACCATCGGCATCATTGCCAACAAAGTAAGTATGCCCTGTAGCTTTATGTAATAAATCCTCTACGTTCACCCCAATCCAGGAATTATCAATATTTGTTGCCGTCAGAGAGACGCCATCAATTATTACCGCTGGAAAACCAACCCCAATTTTATTACCATGCCAATCCAACGTGGAAACAACATCGCGAATGACTGTGCAAATTGCATCTGGAGTGGAAGGCTGAGGTGTATCCACTTTGATACGCTCTTCAATAAGCTTTCCTTGTTCGATATCAACTAATCCAAACTTAATTCCGGATCCACCAATATCTATGCCTAATGCGGGACTATTCAAAATGATTATCGAATTACTTTTATAGACATGATGACATCTTCTCTTGGTCTGTCTCTTCCATCTTTTGCAACGGCAGCGATCTTGTCAATCACATCAAACCCTGAAATCACCTTTCCAAAAACAGTATAATCGCCATCAAGGTATGGGTAACCGCCATTCTCCAGATAATCAGCACGCTGTTCCTGACCATACACAAATCCCTTTCTCTTCTCCAGACCATCCAAGGTATGTGCATCTATCGGGCCACCCTGAACAATATAAAATTGTGAACCGGAAGATGCTTTATCAGGATTTCCAGCGTCGGGCATGCGCGCAGCCGCTATAGCTCCTTTCACATGCACGAGTGTATCCAAAAATTCTGCTGGTACGGTGTAACCCGGTCCTCCAGAGCCAAGAGGCGTTCCACCTACAGCATCTTTAGATACTGGATCGCCCCCTTGAATCATAAAAGACTCAATCACCCGATGAAACAAAAGCCCATCATAAAAGCCTTCTTCCGCAAGTTTTAGAAAATTGTCTCTGTGTTGTGGCGTAGCGTCATAAAGGTGTGCTGTCATGACACCATACCGCGTCGTGATTTCTATCAAACAAACAGAGGAGGGATCAATGATGATGGATTTTGTCATAGCATTAGTTTTATTTCCTTTTTTAGCGGTTAATGTAACATCATATTTCCCGGCATGGGTATAACGATGACTTGCTACTGAATCCATTGATTGTTCGCCATCGCCAAAATCCCATTCATACGTACTGGCGCCTTTAGACGAATTATGAAATTCAATAGTTGCCGGTGCGCTAATATGATCCGTGTTGGCTGTGAAGTTGGCCATAGGTTTCATGCAAGAGGACAACCCCACAAATGCAATTATTAGTAATCCAAAAGTTGATTGCTTCATTAATCTATCATTTTTATATGCATACGAACATCTTCAATAGGGCGATCTCTTTGATCCCTTTCCACTTTGCTGATTTTATCAGCGACATCCATCCCCATGAGCACTTCACCAAAAACTGTATAATCCATATCTAAACTTGGATAACCACCTTCCTCGAGATAAATCTGAGTTTGTATCTCATTGTACTTTATGTTTTTGGACAATTCAATTTGAAGGAGGTCTGGTGCGGTAACTGTTTTCCCAACAACAATATAAAATTGACTTCCCGAGGATCTTTTCAGTGTATTTGGTGTCCTGGCAGCGGCTAAAGCTCCTCGAAGGTGAGGCGCACCGATTTCGGGATCAATTTCATATCCGATGGTTCCACTACCGAGCTTCAATCCTTTCGGCGCATTTTTCGACTCTGGATCACCGCCCTGGATCATAAATCTTTCTCTAACCCTATGAAATAAAAGATCATCGTAAAATCCCTCATTCACTAGTTTGATAAAATTGTCTCTGTGTAGCGGTGTGCTATTATATAAAAGGACGGTAATGTCCCCAAAATCAGTACTGATCAGTGCTTTGTATTCTTTTTCCTTGGTAGCGCAGGAAATGAGCAATGCGGTAAATAAAATTCCGCTTAACAGAAATGTTTTGGTGTGCTTAAACATGTTTAATTGTTTGTTGAATCGGACAGCAAAGGTGCAAAATATGCTATTACTTTTCGTTGTAACATTTATTCCTGGGCTACAAGCCCCTCAATATCAATTGGAAGCATTGGTTTCCAATGAGGCCATCCATCGGCATCTATCCCTTCAAATTCAAAATATCCATCTTCCGACAAGAGATGGCAAATAGCCAAATGCATTAGATCCTGCTTTTCCTCTTTCGTAAATGTTTCCTGATTTTTTCCTAACTCCTGCATACCAATGAGATACAATACAGCATTAAGGTCCGGAAGATCCTTTCGCCCGAACCGGTCCTTGATCCAATGCCTCACGCGTAACCACTCAAATTCCAATTGCCAATCTTCCATAATGGGACAAAGATAATTCTATGTAGGACTGATTAGATAAATTTGACTTGATAGTTGCCTTTCTCGACAAGTTACCCCTGCATCACTTACAAACGCACTTCCACAAGATTCTATTTTTCGAAAGAGAAATCAAAATAAAAGACTTAGCCTCAGCTCCTATTTTATACCTTTGCATAATCATTAAATGATTTAGCGCATGAAATTTGGTGTAGTAGTTTTTCCCGGTTCAAACTGTGATGATGACATGTTTCATGTCCTTGGTTCTGTGCTTGATGCTGAGGTTTTAAAATTATGGCATAAAGACACCACTATCCAGGGATTGGCCAAGGAAGACTGCATTGTCCTTCCAGGAGGTTTTTCCTATGGCGATTATTTACGCGCCGGAGCAATTGCCAGATATTCTCCTATCATGCAGTCTGTTGTCGAATTTGCCAATAACGGCGGAAAGGTCATTGGCATCTGTAATGGATTCCAGATCTTATGTGAATCAGGCTTGTTGCCAGGTGCGCTTGTTCGGAATGAACACCACAAATTCATATCAAAAAATATACACCTTAGTGTTGAATCAACTGATTCATTGATCACTAGCGGTTATTCGAAAGGCCAGGTCATCAAGATGCCTATCGCCCATGCAGAAGGAAGGTATGTAACGGATATTGAGGGCCTTGCTGCACTTAAGGCCAATGATCAGGTATTATTCAGGTATTGTACTCCAAATGGTGAATTATCAAGTGAAAATGGCTCAACGGATGATATTGCAGGGATTTGCAACTACGAGAGGAATGTATTTGGTATGATGCCGCATCCTGAAAGAGCATCCGAAGAGATATTGGGTAATACAGATGGGCTGACGCTCTTCCAATCTTTATATAAAGGTGTACTTCAGGCTATCTAACCAGCCATTAGCGCCAAAATCATGGTATTTGGTTCGATCATATACTTTTAAGGTTGGCTCGAGCTAAGTACTGGTTAAGGTTTTATTAAACTCCTTCCATATAAAACCTTTAAACGCTATTTTTGTATCCTTTACGCAAAGACGCGTTCTTTGATCAAATTATTGAGCATTTAATCTTTTCTTGTGTAGCATTTTGAAAATCAATTGTATATGCGTGCTTTATTCTTGATGATATCTTTTCTGACCACTTTTGCTTTAAGCGGTCAAATGTACAATCCTGTCAAATGGGATATCACCCTTAAGCCAGCCGGCGATGGGGATTATATTTTCAAAGCCCAGGCAACAATTGATGCCGGTTGGTGGGTGTATTCTCAACATCTCGAAAATGAGGATGGGCCAATTGCAACAACCGTAAATTTTGATCCGGGCAACCATTTTAAGTTAGTTGGAAAAAATAAGGAATCAGAAAACGCCAAGAAGATTTTTGACAAAGTCTTCGAAATGGAGGTCGTGAAATTTCAAAAACATTACACGATCGAACAAAAAATCAAAGTTTCTGATCCTACAAAACCAATTACTGGTTATGTCAACTTTATGACCTGTAATGATGAACGTTGTCTTCCTCCTACCGATAAAGAATTTGAGTTAATGGCCACTGCGGGATCAAGCGGAGATTTTGCACCAATTAAAAAAGAAGAAAAGAAACCTGCCATAACAGAAACTGCGGATAGCAAAAACAAAATTGGTAGCACCAGTTCTGCTGAAAAAAAAAAGGTCACTGAAGAACCAATAAAAGAGGTACAATCCAGTCCCGGTTCTAGTTTTTCAGACATTAAGATCTCCGGTATTGATGATGCATCAGAAAATAACACATCACCGGGCATACTTCACCCTGCTACATGGACTTTTCGTTCTGAAAAATTAGGCAATGATCGTTATGCGATTATTGCAGAGGCTGTCATTGATGAAGGATGGCACACCTATGGTGTTGGTGAATATGTCGAAGATGGACCCGTCCCCACCTCTTATATCATCAACGAAGGAGAAACTTATTCTCTTGAAGGAGATCTCGTGGTAGAAAGCAGTAAGCGCATAGAAGGGCATGATCTCTATTTTGATATGGAGGTCGTCAAGTATAAGCACGACCTCAAACTCACGCAAATCGTTAAAACTGCTCAGCCACAAATGATCACCGGATCACTTGAATTTATGGTTTGTGATCAGTCAAAGTGTCTTGCGCCGGAATTTATCGACATCAATATTGATCTTGCTACCGGTAAAATGGTTGATGAAAAAGATACACAAATTGGGCTCATTATAGATTCAAACGGGTTTGTCGATCAACGCAATGAGCAATTAATTTCCTCTTATGCTTCACCGATCAGTGATTGTGGAGAAACTCCGAAAGAAGAATCCGGAAATTTGATTTGGATGTTCATATTTGGAATGATTAATGGATTTGTGGCCTTACTTACGCCATGTGTCTTTCCCATGATTCCGCTGACTGTTAGCTTTTTCACAAAAGATACCAAACGCAAAGGCTGGGAAAATGGACTTTGGTATGGCGCTTCTATTATTACCCTTTACGTGGTACTTGGGCTTCTGATCACAATCGTTTTTGGCGCTGGTTCATTAAATGAACTATCCACCAATCCAATAGCCAATACGCTCTTCTTTATCATTTTCGTCCTCTTTGCTTTTTCGTTTTTCGGATTTTATGAAATTACCTTACCGAGCAGTTGGAGTAACAAGAGTGATAAGATGGCGGATAAGGGTGGAATGATCGGTATCTTTTTTATGGCCGCTACTTTGGCCATTGTTTCATTTTCCTGTACAGGTCCGCTGATTGGAACAGCCCTGGTAGAAGCTTCATCAGAAGGTTTTCTCGGGCCTCTTGTAGTGATGGCTGGATTTTCCATTGCCCTTGCGATTCCATTCAGTCTTTTTGCTGCTTTCCCGGCATGGCTCAATTCGTTACCTAAGTCAGGTGGCTGGATGAATAGCGTCAAAGTAATGCTTGGTTTCGCTGAACTGGCCTTGGCACTCAAGTTTTTGTCCATTGCCGATATGACCGCCCACTGGGGCTTCCTGAAGTATGAGTTGTTTATGGGCTTCTGGGTAATTATTGCCCTTGGAATGGCCGCCTACATGTTCGGCTGGATTCGTTTTCCACATGATAGCCCTAACCGCAAAATCACAGTGGCGACCGGGACGATCGGCGCAGTCTTTGCTATCCTTGGCTTGTACCTGGCGACTGGATTATTTGGCAGCGAGAAAACAGGCACATATAATTCCCTTGGTCTTATGAGTGGTCTCGCACCACCTGCGCATTATAATTTTTTCAAACCCCTTGGGGAAATAGACCATGATATGGAAGGAAAATATGCTTCCCTATCGAAATGTGCGAACAACTTTGATTGCTTTCATGATTATTATGAAGGGGTCGCTTTTGCCAAAGAAATGAATAAGCCAATCCTGTTGGATTTTACCGGCTATGGCTGCGTGAATTGTCGAAAAACTGAAGAACATATCTGGTCAACCGATGTGATTCGCAAAAAAATAAATGAGGAGTTTGTTTTGATCTCCTTATATGTTGATGATAAGAACGGATTGGATCCCGTGCTGCGCTCTTCGGTGACCAATGAGCGTATCCGGACAGTTGGTCAAAAGTGGACAGACTTTCAGGTCGTCAACTTCGAACAGAACTCGCAACCATTATATGTCATTGTCAGCCCTGATGAAACAGTTTTGACAGCACCCCGTGGATATGATCCCGATGTCGAAGCGTATGATTCTTTTCTGGATTGTGGACTTGATGCATTTAAAGGAATTAGTGGTCCGGCAATTGGTAAAGCAGATTAACTCCCAAAACATCCACCCAGGTAAAATAAAAAATGCCCTGTAGAAATGATTCTACAGGGCATTTAAATTTTATTTCAGACCGATATTAGGTATTCTCAAAAGAATAGTATCGGATCATAGATAATACGTGCTTATCTGATTTTGCTTTTGGCGCCATTTTAAAGAATAGCCGATGAGCGTCAAAATCTTCGGGCAGTATTTCATCCAAACACTCATAAGCTAGTTTTTTCTGCCCCTTGCGGTATAGACATGCTGCTTTACAATAAGAGAGTCTGGCGCCTACAGTGTGTTCATCGGCTTCTTCCAAAACATCAAGTGCTTTTGAAAGCTTTTTCCGACGCACCAGAAACTTCACATGGGCTAGCCAATAGGTTTCTTCTTCAGGACCGGCTTCAGTAGATTTATGGTAATAGAAATCTGCTTTACCAAACTGTTTAGATTTTTCATAGCAATAAGCGAGCTCTGCGTAATACTCCTCGCGACGATCATCCAGTCTTATGGCTTTGATCAAGGAACTAATCGCATTAGGATACAGGCCTTCACGGGCATAGCAGATGCCAAGCAGATAATATACATCATCTATGTACTGATCCAGCTTAAGCGCTTCGATCAGACATTCTTTTGCCATAGCATACTTCCTCATCTTCAGCATACACTCTGCTGCCGGAACAAGATAGTCCTGCTGATGGCCAAATCGCTGTAGCAACTCCTGATATATGCCAAGGGCTTTTTTGTAATCTTTCTCCTGGCAACACAGCTCAGCGCAATCAAGATAACCGTTCTCAAAGGCCGGGTTTACGATGTAACTATACTCTAGCGAGCGAATAGCGTTTTTGTAGTCGCCTTCACAACTATATGCATGGCCAAGATTGTACCAGGCCAGATAGTTGTATGCGTCCCGATCTATGAGATTGTTATGAAACTCAATGCTCTCTTTGTACAATCGCGACCATTCGATGCAAAGCCAAATATGTTCGAGTGCTTCCTCATTTTTGGGATCAATGGTAAGCACATCCTTTAGCTTGTCATACATTAGGTTATAATTGCGCATACATTCGTATATATATGCCTCAGCGAGATATATATCTACGCAAGAGTTGAGCGTCATCTGGTCGCTGCAATGGTCGACCAGCGTAAAAGCTTCTTCAAAATCGCCTAACTGCGCAGTCACCTTGATTTTCATCAATTGTAATTCTGCGTGATGAGGATAAAGATTGAGGGCAACGCTGAGCGTTTCTTTAGCATCCTTATAATCTTCCTCCTGCATGAGGAGTCTGATTTTTATTACATAGAACTCTGCATGATAGCTTGAAAACTGCAACGCATAATCGAGCGCTTCCATAGCCTTCTCAGTGAGGGATTCTGAGATGTAATATTGGATGAGGGTAAGATAGTCCTTCTCGTCCCAGTGGGAGGTATTCCCGTGAAGTATCATGTTTTCAAATTCAGATACAAACTCGGGAAGAGACAGGTTGGGTTTCGTTCTGTACTCCATTCAATTAAACTGTACGGGATTATATAATTCTTCGTTTCAGTAAATATAACCAAAACGGTCTCAAACATACGATAACCATTGACATTTGTATACTTTTAACCTACCCATACATACACACAGAATGCATCTATAATATTCACATTTATAGTCTCTTATGAAAGCCCGATTTCATACCTAAATTTTACTTTATAGATAAAGCCCTCTATTACACATTACTATGTATTTAGAGTTGAATATATAGTTTCTGAAAAAAAATAAATTTTTTTTCATTTTGCAGTGAAATAATTAAGCACTGGACCAAAAAAATATTTCATTTTTTTATTTCTTACTAAACTAAAAGACCGTACTTGTTTCCAAATACGGTCTTTTTATTTAATATTCAATTGAATGGGACCCATTCTTTTTATAGTTTAATTTACTTTCTATTGCTTGCGTTTCTCTTGTAATTTTTGAAGAAGTTCCCTGTTAAACATGTTTTCCACAAACTGGAGCTGAAGAACTTTCTTTGGACTCACGACGGCACTTAACTCAGACAGCATTCGCGACTTCAAATCTAGTCTATGTTGCTCTTGTTTGATTTGCTTTTCGATAAGGGTACGGGCATCCTTCTCAGATAGGGAGGCTACATCAGGTCGCTTAAAATCTCCGCGCATTTCTGTGAGTTCGCCTTTATACATATTATAAATAGGCCAAAATTTTGATGCCTCATCTGGAGAAAGTTCAAGTTTTTGTGTAATAAAAGCTACCCGCTGTGCTTCAATCCGTTCTCTGCTCTCTTTAGACATTCTATCCGGTTGCGCAGTCAATAGAACCGTAAAAAGCAACAGACATAGAGGGGTTAAAATTAATTTGGTATTCATGATCATCGTGTTAATTAGATTAAAAAATTGATTCAACATCCTGGCCGTCCAATTCCTCTAAAAGGTATTCTTCTACAGCCTCAGTTTCAAGTAGTTGAAAATCACTTCGTGCTGCCTCGACGAAAGGCTCTTCAATTAGTGGTTCAAATTCGTCGAGATGGGTAATAATATATTCATAAGCATCAGCCGAGGTGATCTCATTTTCCAATGTACCGGCTGAACCTGTTATCGTCATCAATGCCACCGCAATGGAAATGCCGGTTACGACGGCAGCGGCGGCGATCATCTTAGATAACGTCAGTTCATTATTATCCCGCTTTCGGTGTTGATCTTTCCACTGCTTGAGCACACGATCAGGAAATCCATCAAAGTAACCTTCGGGTGTTTTTAATTCATGCTTAGGTAGCAGATTCGAGGATATAGCCTTTAGTTCGTCTGATAGTTCTTTGTTCATTATATTTATTTATTCTATTTGTTCTGCTCTAAGTTTAAGTTCAATTTTCTTCACTGCGTGATGAAAGGACGATTTTAAGGCACCTTCTGACAAATCCAGAATCGCTGCTATTTCTTTGTACGACAACTCATCATAATACCGCATTCTAAATACCATTTGTTGACGGGCCGGAAGCATAGAAACGATGATCTCTACTTGTTGCTCAAGATGGTCCATATTGACATAGCCATCTGCCTGATACTGCTCATTATCCTCCAGGAATATCACCTTATTCCTATTCTCGCGCTTATAGTGGTTGTTGACTTCATTAGTCGCTATTCTATACATCCATGTATACAGCCCGGATCGCCCTTCAAATCGCGCTATATGCCGAAACACTTTTAGAAAGGTATTCTGCAATACATCATCTGCATCTGCATGTGAGGATAATTTATTGCGAATAACCTGATAAAGCTGTCGCTGATACTTCATCACCAAGCACCTAAACCCTTCTTCAAGGGTATCGCGATTGGTCGTTAGCGCCAGTATAGCTTCATCTGTTATGTCCTCTTTCACACACTTTCTTTGACTACGGAAGATAAAGAAGGTTTAATCAGCATATAAAATATGTTCTTTGCGGGATAAATCATCCTTACAATGGAATCCGGATATACGGACACCGGGATTGATAGTTTTTGAGAAAAATGTATTCCTTGCAGGTTATATCTTTAACTAATGAAATTTCTTTCCCGACTTCTTTTAAAACTCCTTGGGTGGCAACTAATTGTGGACATTCCTCCGGAGTTGAAAAAGTACATTATTGCTGTGGCTCCGCATACCAGTTGGAAAGATTTCTTCCTTGGGTTGCTCGTTCGCGCTACGTTTGACAGAAGAATTTTTTATTTGGGGAAAAAAGAATTGTTTGAAAGTCCCATTGGCTTTATATTCAGGTGGACAGGGGG
>JBBKWA010000239.1:0-2813 GCA_037968695.1 Saprospiraceae bacterium | reverse complement strand
TTTGATAACAATGCTAAAGCTGAGATTCCCATGCTCGAATTCAACTTCTCCCCCTTTCCGACATTAGCTACCAAAAGGCTCATACTCCGTGAAACAACCATGGATGACCTGGATAGTTTGTTTGAACTTCGCAGCAACGAAGCAGGTCGAAAATACCTTGACCGCCTAAAGGAAACATATGAGGAAGTTAAAAATAAGCTGGTCAACATCATTGACGACACAAAAAAAGGCAATAATATCCTATGGACCATCTGCCGCTCCGGCAACCCTAAAATGATGGGCACAACAGGTTTTTGGAATTTTGATAAAAAGAATCATCGGGTGGAAATCGGCTATGCCCTTTCTCCGGAATATTGGAACAACGGCATCATGACCGAAGCCAACCATTGCATTTTAAAATATGCTTTTGAAAAAATGAAAGTCCACAGCATTGCAGCTAATATAAATCCAGAAAACATTGGCTCTCGGAAAGTCCTAGATAAAACAGGTTTCCGGCAAGAAGCACATTTTACCGAAGATTATTATTTTGATGGTAAATTTACGGATAGTATAATTTTCAGCCTTTTGGAAAGGTGGCTTGTAATATAGATTTCACTTTGTATTCACCTCAACAAGGTGACATCTCCAGTCATTGATTTTTTTGTCATTACCCCCTTCTGCGTCTCCGACCACTCCATTTTCCAAATATATACATCCGATGCCGCAGCTTTTGATTTTACCATTCCGTCCCAACCTGGAATAAGCGAATTACTTTTGAAAACAAGATTGCCCCATCGGTCATATATTTTCATAGAATAATCTGCTAAACCACAACAGATAAATGGAAAAAAAGTATCGTTGACGCCATCTCCATTCGGCGTAAAAACGTTGGGAACATCCGTTGGGTGACAAGCTACACGCAGAGGTTTAGCTTGCTGCAAGCAGCCACCAACCCAGAGTTCTACATCGAACTCACCGGCATTTTCATAACATATTTCAGTGGGCATTACGTCAAAGATAGTATCCAAATCTGAACCATTAAAAATCCAAAAATATGGCTGCCCTAAAGGTATTTCTATATCCAATAGTTCTACACAGCTACCTGCACAGACCACTGAATCTGACAACGTGAATTCGACTGGTACTGCGTCAAGCACTAATACAGTGGATTTGGCCCGGCGGCACCCATCCTCAGCGTTGAGCAGCACCGGATATTGTCCTGAATTTTCATAACATACTTCTATTGGGCCAGGCCCTGAAAAATTTGCAGGACTACCGCCGGGGAACTCCCAATTCAAATCTTGACCATCCGCTTCCGCTAAAGAAATATGCACACATGCACCCGGACAGATTACCTCACTTGAAAAAGTTATTTGTGGACTAAATTCCTGTTGACATGTACTTTCCTTAATTATGACAGTTGGTTCTTGAATGACATCAACAGAAACACGCTCTATGCTTGGGCCAGATTCAAAAGAAATATTTTGCACGATAATGTTATCCGGCATAGACACTAATTCTACTTTTTCTGTACAACAAGAAGGACTATCGAACAATGGGTCATCTAATCGAAACATTATACCTTTTCCGGACACAACGTTTCCTCCTACTCCCACGATAAAGCCTTCGTCATCCATTTCTACATATGAAAAATATCGGTCAGGTATATCAGCAGCAGAAATAAATCGACTCCAAATTATATTACCAGTATTGGGATCTATTTTGGTAATCAAACCTTCTGGTTCGGTTGAACTCATCTCAACTCTTTTACTTTCGAAAAGTATGATGTTTCCATCATCAGCAAGCATCAATGTAAAATTGTTAGGGTGTCTAAAAGGCACACCAATTGCTATTGCCCATTGTGGTTCCCCGGCCTCATCGACAAGCATGACAAATGACTGTTTTTCTGAACTACCACCTTCCGTACGGTGAAGGCCGGATATAACTATACCCTTATTGGGTATCGAAATCATATCCGTAAAATATAGCGACCTTTCCACGTCAGCATGAGTATAATCTTTTGTTAACTCTAGCTCTCCGTCTTCCGAAAGTCGAAGAAGTATACCATGACTAACGGTTTCAAAAGTATGGGCTATTCCCCAAATTTTGTTGTTATCATCTTGCAAACCACTCGAAATTTGAGTGTCCTGCCAAGATTTCTGCCATATTATGTCACCAGATTCATCCATTTGTGCAAAAAAAGCTAAAGATTCATAATTCGGGAACAAAGGGTGGATATAACCACTTAACAGATAGCCATCTTCGTTAGGAAATATATCAGGTATCCCAATGAAATCATCTTCCAACAAATAATTGGCATTCCATAAGATTTCACCCGTCTCGGCCGAAATTTTTATGACCCCTCCAAGCGAGGAAAATTCAAAAAGATTATCAATCTCACTACATTTTGTTTTACTGAAAATTTAGTTGTTGTAAAATTCACTTTTAACGAGGCACCATATGTAGCCCAATCCATATATTTTTTAACCCATATACTTAAAAGAGCCTTATCAAAAAACGTGTAAGGTGATGTGCTTTCTATAAAAAGTAGCTGATTATAGAGTCATTCCCAGCCACCATTTTATAGTGTATGGTATTTGTAGGCGTATTCAATAACTTTGATATTATGGTATCATTTAAATGAAAAGTACGACTAGCGGTTTGTTTAAGCGGTATTTCTTTTGACCATTTCTAATTTGGCAATATGAAATTCCGTGCCTTCACCATATATTTGTTTGGATTCTTTCCTGCTCAGGTAATCACAAATAATTGGAGCGGGTAAACTTTTGTAAGTGATTAGTCCATTTTCAATGGTATGGCTTAAAGCTATAATC
>JBBKWA010000238.1:0-4263 GCA_037968695.1 Saprospiraceae bacterium | reverse complement strand
GGCTTGAGCCTCAATCAGAATAAAATTTGCTCGATTTCGACTAATCAGGCCCTACCAAACAAGCTCTGAACGTCGGACTGCTTGATGTACTTGATTCGTTTCATCCTTGGCTTATAAATTCTTATAAATTTAAGATTAAATATCTGAATTTCTCAATCGCAACGCGTTTGCAATTACTGAAACCGAACTAAAACTCATTGCCAATGCGGCAATCATTGGAGACAGCAATACCCCAAATGTAGGAAACAAAATACCTGCTGCAACAGGCACACCAAATACATTATAGATGAAAGCAAAAAATAAATTTTGTTTGATATTTTTAACCACGCTATGACTTAATTTTTGGGCTTTGGCTATACCTTGCAAATCGCCTTTTACCAACGTTATTGCGGCACTCTCAATAGCCACGTCTGTTCCAGTTCCCATGGCTATACCTACATCAGCTATGGCTAATGCGGGAGCATCATTAATCCCATCACCTGCCATAGCAACAATCTTACCTTGCGCTTGAAGTGATTTGATTTCATTCAATTTATCTTCTGGCAGGCATTCTGCCTTGTAGTGCTTCAGGTTTAATTGCTCAGCAACAGCTTTAGCGGTGTTTTTGTTATCACCAGTTAACATGATTACCTCAACTCCATTTTTTTGTAATTCTGCGATGGCATTTTGACTTGTAGTTTTGATCGCATCAAAAATAGTAACGTAACCAACGGCCTTGTTATCTACTGCAATATAAGATACCGTTTTACCTTGTTCTTGTTCCGCAACAACTTTATTGATTAAATTTTGAGAAATAGAAATTGAGAACTGCGCTAATAGTTTATCGTTTCCTAATGCTATTTTTTTATTGTCAAATACCCCTATTACGCCTTTTCCCGCAACGGCTTCAAAATCGACTACTTTAGAAATCGAGCTATTTTTTGACTTGCCATAATTCACTATCGCTTCTGCTAATGGATGTTCGCTATATTGATTTAGGGAGGATATGTATTGTACTAAAATCGATTCCTCAAAAGTATCCGTTGCAACTACTTTTTCTACGGAAGGTTTTCCTTCCGTAATTGTTCCCGTTTTATCAACAATTATGGTATCTACCTTATTCATTCTTTCCAATGCTTCTGCATTTTTAATCAATATACCAGATTGAGCGCCTCTACCAACACCGACCATAATAGACATAGGAGTTGCCAGCCCCAAGGCACAAGGACAGGCTATTATTAATACGGCAATAGCATTTACAAATGCAAATACATAAGTAGGTTCAGGACCGAAAACTGCCCAAATAACAAAGGTTATTAATGCAATAATAATAACTATCGGAACAAAGTATTTTGCTATTCTATCAGCTAGTTTTTGAATGGGCGCTTTAGAACGACTCGCACTATTTACCATCTGTATGATTTGAGAAAGCAAGGTTTCTGAACCTACTTTTTCAGCCTTCATAATAAATGATTTGGTACCGTTTATTGTACCTGAACTTACTTTGTCATCCACATTTTTATCTACGGGAATGGGCTCGCCAGTAATCATGGATTCATTTATGCTGCTGTGTCCTTCTACAATACTTCCATCTACAGGGATTTTTTCACCAGGCTTAACTCTAAGCAAATTACCACGCTCAATTTTATCAACAGCAATAACTTTGTCTTCTCCGTCTTTAACTAAGGTGGCAGTCGAAGGGGCTAATTTCAGTAATTCCTTTATTGCTCCGCTTGTTCGACTATGGGCTTTAGCTTCTAATAATTGTCCTAATAAAACTAAGGTAAGAATAACTGTTGCTGCCTCAAAATAAACGTGAACTGCACCTGATTCGGTTTTAAACTGGTTCGGAAAAATATTAGGGAAAAACATCCCGAAAACACTTAACAGCCAAGCTACACCTGAACCAATACCAATGAGCGTAAACATATTCAGGTTCATGGTTCTAATAGACGTCCAAGCACGTTGAAAGAACATCCAAGTAGCATAAAACACTACTGGTACAGACAATGCCAATTGAATCCAATTCCAGTATTTCTGTTCCATGAGATTATATAGCGGATTATTAGGAATCATTTCGCTCATGGCGATTAGAAATATAGGTATTGTAAAAGCAACAGCTATCTTAAATTTTTTCAATAGCTTCTGATAGGTTTTATCTTCTTCCGAAATATTCGCCTCAAGTGGCACTAAGTCCATCCCGCAAATAGGGCAAGAACCTGGTTCATCCTTAACGATTTCAGGATGCATAGGACAAGTGAATTGAGTTTTTGTAGATGTCAGACTTATTTCCTCTACTAAGTCCATTCCGCATACCGGACAATTATCTGCCTCGTCATAAGTTTTATCCCCTTCGCAATGCATGGGGCAATAAAATGTACCTGTACCTTTGCCTTTTGCCTTTTCTGGTTTAGCTGTCTTATGATCGCAATGCTTTCCTGAAAGATGAATACTGTAAGTCCCACCGTCATTTGCCAAGGCTGCCTGCAATTTTTCAATAGAAATGTGATGCCCCATTTCAATAGTAGCTTCTGCTTTTTCTAAATTGACAGCTACATTTAAAACTCCTTCTACTCTTGATAGAGACTCTTCAACGTGATTAGCACAACCGCTACAGGTCATTCCATGAATGTGATATTTATGTGTCATCTTTTTTAATTTTGTTGTAATACAAAGATGTCACTATTAAGACAATTGTCTGTTGTGTTATTATGGGTAAGAGTTGTAAAATTTCGAGTTTGCTAAATCTCACAGATTATCCAGAGACTTACGCTTTCTTTCTTTGAGTTTCTTGAAATGACTTGGAGTAAGTCCCGTTACCCTTTTAAATTGGTTGCTCAGATAAGCTACACTTGAATAGTTTAGTTTAAAAGCGATTTCACTTAACGTAAGTTCATCATACACCAATAGTTCTTTTACCTTTTCAATTTTTTGAAGGATGTAATATTTTTCAATAGTAATTCCTTCAACTTCAGAAAACAAGTTGCTCAACGAGCTATATTCCTGACGTAGTTCATGAGACAGATATTCTGAAAGTGTTACTTGAATATTACTGTCTTTATTTTGTACCAAATCAATAATCAAACGCTTTACTTTTTCAATGGTTTGTGTTTTTTTATCATTCAATAAATCGAAGCCAAACGACTGAAGCTCCGCAATCAGTTTCTCTTTTACTAAGGAAAAATCATTTTCCTGTAATTCAATTTCGCCAAGCTCAATTTGAGTAGGGTGCAATCCTGATTTTTCAAAGATTGATTTTACCACTATTTTACAGCGGTTACACACCATGTTTTTAATGTAAATTGTCATTTTTTTAAATTGCAGCCAACTGAAAGGCCTGTCTGCGCCCCTCTCCCCACACGAACTCCTCATCCGATCATCACCAGCGCAGGCAAGTCAGTTGGAGGTTTTCGATAATGCCCATAGTG
This sequence comes from Saprospiraceae bacterium, assembly GCA_037968695.1. Taxonomy (GTDB): domain Bacteria; phylum Bacteroidota; class Bacteroidia; order Chitinophagales; family Saprospiraceae; genus Opimibacter. The sequence goes on along the minus strand of JBBKWA010000238.1, from coordinate 856 downwards.
GAAAAGCACATTTAGTCCGTTTTACTTCCCTACTAATTTAGGCTTTTTTCGGTATTTCCGCACCGCTTTTTATGGCGCCGCTTGGCCAGTGATCTGCCTGGCGTAGTCGTTGTATTGTAGACAATTACGCATACCTGTATTGTACAACACTTTTCCCCCTAATGACACTTGAAATAATCAAACGGCTCCAAGCAATCCAGGCAGCGGTAGAGGGACTTGCAGGCGGTGGAGCCAAACTGGGCGATCATTTCGGTGTTGCGGCTGCTACAGCGGGGGCACTCTACTTTTTGGTTGTCTTGGAAGAGGGCGTGTTTGTCTACGTTGCCGGGTTCGGGAGGGGCGATGCCGTAGGCTTTGAGTTTCTTTTTGCCGTTCTCGGTCATCCAGTCGGTCGTCCAGGCGGGGGATAGGACGGTGGTGATGGTGACCGGATCATACCCCGCCTCCTGCAGCACCGCACGGATGTTGACCTCAATCATGTTCATGGCCGGGCAACCCGAGTAGGTGGGGGTAATCACGACCTCCAACTGTCCCGCAGCATCCAGCCGCACATCCCGCACGATACCCAGGTCCGTGATGGTGAGCACCGGTATTTCCGGATCACTTACCTCTTCGAGGGTATCCCAAACGTGGTTCAGATCAATGGTGTTGGTGGTATCAGTCATGGAGAGATGTCTTTTTCTATTAAACGAACAAGTGTTCGCTCTGGTTGCGCGTACGCGGGAAATACTGTCCCAGGGGCGTGAGGTAGTGCGCGCTTCGCTTGCTGTTGTGTTCGCCCGATCCTCGGGACTCACGGGGGGTGCGCGCTACGCTTGCGGTGGTGTTCGCCCCGATCCCTCGGGACTCACGGGGG
>JBBKWA010000237.1:0-3928 GCA_037968695.1 Saprospiraceae bacterium | reverse complement strand
AAGCGGAAATTAAACAATAGCCATTTAAAAACTACTCACTACACCCTTAAACATTAAACATTTCCCCCTTTAAACATTTCCCACTAAACACTACACATTAAACACTACACCCTTCTTCTTAACTCTTCTTTTCTACGCTTCTCCGAGGGAGATTTTGACATCATTGAGGGCTTTTTCAACAAGATCAACCCAGTCTGAATGATAATAATAAGATATCTCTACCCATTTTTGAAGATAGACGGGCTGACCGTAGGGTTTGAAATATTGCCATCCGAGCGTACTGGGATCCGGTAGTATCTGGCTTTCTATTTTTAGGACAATACTATCATGGTACACCATCGCAAAGGCTCTTCCTTTATATTCAATGGAAGGGGCGGATAACAACGTGGACTTGTGGAGAAAAGGATCCTGGCGTTCCATTTGAGCGCAGAGATTCATGAAATAGGCGAGAGCTGACATGTTTCCAAAGCGTATGGTTTACGCAATATAAACACTTTACGAAATATTTTAATATGTTTTCTGAGTTTTTTCAGAAACTTTTCCCCTTTGACCTCCCTTTATTTGCTCTGAAAGCCATTTGTCTTATGACTTGCATCACAAAAAGGCATATTGGCCGATGCGCCACAACGACAAAAAGAAATGCCATTTGGTTTCACCACGGTGGTGCCATCAGGCAATAAAATCTCGCAAGCGCCTAAAACCCGGACCGGGCCATTTTCAAATACTTTAGCCTTGCTCATTTCAACAAGCGGCTTATCCTGTTCCGGGTTATTTGTACTGTCTATAGTCAATGGTCAAATATTAAAAGTGAGGAATAGCATAAAACGAAATATGAACGATAAAGTTCTTGCTATTGCGCTACTTGAGCGTCAGGGCAATTGGGCAATGGTCACTTCCCAGTTCATCCGGCATGATATAACTTTCCTTAATTACCGGCATGATCGCTTCCGAAACAAGAAAATAATCAATTCTCCAACCTATATTTTTCTCCCGGGCACCAAAGCGAGCACTCCACCAACTGTACCCCACTACATCAGGATTGAAATGTCGGTAGGTATCAACAAATCCAACGTTAATCAACGCATCCAAGCCATCTATTTCAACTTGCGTATAACCGGAGGTTTTATTGTAATTCTCTTTTGGTCGAGCCAAATCAATCGGCTTGTGTGCTACATTGAAATCTCCGCAAGCGATAACGGGCTTTTTCTTTTGCAGCTTATTAAGATAATTTCTGAAATCCTTGTCCCATGATTGTCTGTATTCAAGGCGCACCATTGCATTTCCTGAGTTGGGTACATATGCTGTCACCAAATAGTAATTGTCAAATTCCGCTGTCACGACTCTACCCTCCTGATCATGTTCCTTCTTTCCAATACCGTAGGTAACTTTCAAAGGTTCATGGCGCGTAATGATAGCCGTACCTGAATACCCCTTGCGAACTGCTGATGAAGAATAAACCGTGTATCCTTCAATATCCTTTAATGCTTCCTGTACCTGATCATCTTGTGCCTTTGTCTCTTGCAAACAAATAATATCTGCGTTCCAGGCTTTGACCTGATCACCAAATCCTTTTTTTACAACAGCCCGTACGCCATTCACATTCCAACAGATAAGCTTCATGATAATTTCTTTTGAAAGAATGAAGATATAAAAGATTGTTAGGGAGGGATAAAGTAAGAATCAAGTACTTTTACAACAACTTAAAGCCTATGCGTAAAATAAAAATTGGTCTTATCCAGATGCGTTGTACTGCTGATAAAGCAGTTAACTTATTGAAAGCAATCGAAGGGATACGGGCTGCGCACCAAAAAGGTGCTCAAATTATTTGTCTGCAAGAACTGTTTACCTCCCTGTATTTCTGCGATGAAGAAGATTATGATAATTTTCAACTTGCCGAATCTATTCCCGGTCCTTCGACAGAGACATTGGCACAAGTTGCCGGTGAACTGGGAGTGGTGATCATTGCATCTTTATTTGAAAAAAGAGCTCAAGGTTTGTATCACAATACCACTGCCGTTATCGATGCGGATGGAAGTTATCTTGGGAAATATCGAAAAATGCATATCCCCGATGATCCAAACTATTATGAGAAGTTCTATTTCACACCGGGTGATTTAGGGTATAAAGTTTTTAAAACAAAATTTGCTACGCTTGGCGTTTTAATATGCTGGGATCAGTGGTATCCTGAAGCCGCACGAATTACTTCTTTGATGGGTGCTGAGATTTTGTTTTACCCGACAGCAATTGGGTGGGCTACTGCGCAGGATGAAGCAACCAATACTGAACAGTTTAATGCCTGGCAGACAATCCAGCGAAGCCATGCAGTAGCCAACGGTGTGCATGTCGTGAGTGTGAATCGCGTTGGGCTTGAACAGGACGGACGAATGAAATTTTGGGGAGGATCTTTTGTCTCCAATCCATTTGGTACTATTCTTCATCAGGGTTCACATGATGCAGAAGAAAATATTGTCGTGGAGATTGATACACAACAAACAGATGAATATCGCACACACTGGCCTTTCTTAAGAGATCGTCGTATCGATTCTTACGAACCGATCACTAAACGCTATCTCGATGAATGAGGTGAAACCGCGGGAAGCAGGTTATTATTTTCCGGCAGAATGGGCACCGCATAGCGCTACATGGTTGAGTTGGCCACATAACCCCGACACCTGGCCGGGCAAAATAGATTCTATCTATCCATCTTATGCATTGTTTATTAAAACACTCATTGCCGGAGAGCTAGTAAATATAAATGTTGCCGATCAGGCTATGGAGCAAAGTGCCCGTGAAGTACTTATGCAACACAATGTACCGATGGACGGTGTGAATTTTTTTCACCATCCTACTAATGATGCGTGGTGCCGCGACCATGGTCCTGCTTTTCTTGTTCAGCCAGGGCATCACCAACCAAAAGTAATTGTTGATTGGGGGCACAATGCATGGGGTGGAAAATATCCCCCTTATGATCTTGATGATGTTATCCCAACCTTAATAGGCAAAGCTTATGCTATTCCTGTGTATCACCCGGGAATAATTATGGAAGGGGGTAGTGTGGATTTTAATGGCGCTGGTACATTGATTACGTCTACTTCTTGTTTACTCAACCCCAATCGCAATCCTCACCTCAACAAAAGAGAAATCGAACAATACCTTGTTGATTATTATGGTGTCGAACAAATCCTTTGGGTGGATGAAGGGATTGTTGGCGACGATACAGATGGACATATTGATGATACAGTTCGCTTCTTTAACGAGGACTCCGTAATCACCGTAATCGAACACAAAAGAGAGGATGAAAACTACGAATTGCTAAAGCGCAATTTAAAGCAACTGGAGGGCATGCGCTTATCTGATGGTCGACCATTGAATATTGTGGAACTCCCCATGCCTGCACCTATTTATTATAATGATCAGCGCTTGCCTGCTTCGTATGCTAATTTTTATATTTCCAATTTGCACATCATCATGCCTACTTTTCGCTCTCAGCGCGATCAGGAAGCAATGGATATTCTCGCTGCTTGTTTTCCTGATCGGAAAGTAGTTGGCATTGATTCTACAGATATTATTTGGGGCTTGGGTAGTTTTCATTGTTTAAGCCAGCAGGAACCGGAAGTGAACGGTGAACGGTGAACGGAAATTAGACACCAGATATTAGACATTAGATGCTAGACAGTTAACGATTAAAATTGCTTTGCTCCCGATCAATCGGGATTGTGTGAGACTATTAGGGTGAGCGGTGAAAATTACGAATTACGGAAAAGAAAGATTCCCTTTTTATCTGGCGTCTCAGGTCTAATATCTCAGGTCTGACGAGTGAACGGTGAACGGAAATTAGACACCAGATATTAGACATTAGATGCTAGACAGTTATCCATTAAAATTCACTTTGCATTCTTTGCGTGAACGGTGAACGGTGAACGGTGAG
>JBBKWA010000236.1:0-8610 GCA_037968695.1 Saprospiraceae bacterium | reverse complement strand
ATTGACATGCATCTTCACGAAAGTGCCAAACAGGAATGGCGGGCGAAGGCCGGATTGTTAGGTTTTGAACTGGGAGGAGGCACGACTATTGGCAAACAAAGCATCCTTGATTTTAATTTGCGCTACAGTTTCACAGGCGTCCTAACTAGTCTTGGGGCAGATTTTGGAGGGGAAAAGATCAATTATTATGATGGTGTAGTTTCCTTCCGAAATGAAGGGGCCAAATATAAACTCAAAGTATTTGCCTGGGCAGGTCGAAGCACAAATTTTTTTGATCACGTAGAACCACCGGAAGATCGAGAAGAATTCAAAGATTTTTTTGACATCGATTATGGAAATAATATTTTGGGCACGGGAGGACGATATGATGTATCGCTCGGGTCAAAGACAACCCTAAAAACCGGAATAGCTTATTCGTCGAACTATTCCAGTTATTCGAAAATTGGACCTTTCGACTCGCTAACATATTCACGAAAACTAAACTCGACAAAAGACATTGCTTCCATGTTTGCTGAAGTGTCCATTCATCATTCTCCCATAATTTCATCCACCTTGGGCGTGAATTACACCGCACAGTATTACAAAGAAGATAATAACCTTCGCCGTTATGATGAAGCGGTAACATCAATCAGACCCTATCTGTCTGCAGACATTAAAATTGGCGCAAAATGGGATATCGAAGTTGGTGGTGAAATGCAGGATGGCAATACGGATGAATCAATCTTTGGTTATCGATTTCAACTTAACTGGAAGCCATCAAAACATAATTATTTATTTGCCGGTTTGCGGCACGCTCCTAATTTACCCTTCTACTTTCGGCCTTATTCCAATTCCCTGGTGCATTTAATTTCTGATACCTATGAGATTGGCTGGAAGTATACCCGGGGAAATCATATCGTTGGTATTAACCTGTACAGTCTGCAAATGAATCGCCTCACAAGTTTTTATCTTGATGAAAGCCATAATGAGTATTTGGCGGATTTTCCTAACTCTCAATATGCCGGCTTACTAGGATGGATTAAAGATGGTCTATCCCAACATATTGGGATTGAGGGTCGGTGGGATTACAGGTCTCAAACAGGATGGGCGCTTAATCTTAATCAAAGCTTATACAAGAGTGAGCGCGGTATGGAAAATTCAAACCTGGAAAAAGGAAGATATAACGGAAAGTTTGCAACACATTTTTCTGTCTCAAAAGAGATCTTAAAAACTGGAGAGAAAAACAAATTCTGGAATTTCTCATTAAGAGGCCTATTCAATGGTGGCCTTTGGGAGCCTGAAATTGATATGAACGAGATCGCCGCTCCTTATTACAAATATCCTTTCATCTACGATCAGAAACTCCCGAACTACCTTAGATTTGATTTAGGTATCACCCGGACCATTGCCCGCGCTAAAGTTCGGTGGCGCTATTCACTGGATATCCAAAATGTACTCGGTTTGACAAACGTTGCATATCATTATTATGATCCTTACCTCAACGAGGTTGTTGCTCAAAATCAACTCGGGCTTATCCCGGTTTTATCCGTTCAGGCATCGTGGTGAGTTGATTCGTAGATTTTTTATGATAATTTGCTTAGGGTTTATTATTTTTAGGAAACTTAATTTATAAAACAAAGGATCATGGATGACAAAACAAAATCGATTGTGGCACATATCACACCAATCGGTTGGGTTATTGCGCTAGTAATGAACCAATCCGATAAAGGGGAGAATACATCTTTTTATATCCGCCAAACACTTGGTATCTGGTTTCTTGGTTGTGTAGGTTTCATACTAGGCCAATATACTTTTGGTTTCATTATACTCCTCACATATATTGCCTCGACTGTATTTGTTATTTTAAGTTTGGTGGGTGCTCTAACTGGCGAACAAAAACCTGTCCCTGTTTTTGGCGAAATGTTTCAGGAATGGTTTAAAGGGCTTAGTTGAAAATATTAGGCGATACCACTTTTAATGCAATAAGTTAGGTTCTCTAAAAGATCATTTCCTTTTAGTCTAAAATGCTTTTATTCTCTTCGTTCTAACCCAAACTCAAGAACCAGATTTTCAGAAATAATGCGTTTGTAATAGACAAGCCCAATGTCTTGCGCATAGATTTCTTCGCCGGACCATCTGGTGGAGGTCCATCCGTCTGCTTCCGTTTCAAATTTATCGTCTGTGGTAAATCGAACAGCAGGAATTTTCTTGCCATTCATTTTCCATTGCGTGTAGCCCTGAAACCGTCGTCTCCGTTCCAAAACAATGTGCAAAGAGTCTTCGGGTTGCCACCACTCCATTTTCGTCAACCAAACGCTGGATGAATCCCCGGGTTGAAATGGAAATCGATGAGGAGAAATTATTCCGATATTAATCCTTGCGGTCTGCCCCATGGCATTTGTTGAATAAAGCATCAGGGAGTCCGTAACTACTCCATTATCCACAATCCGGTCGTATTGTCTTTGTACAATTTCTTCATCAAATCCATAGTTAATACTTTCTATCCGATTGGGGCCTTTTCTGGTATGCCTCCAGACTTCGGGGGAGGCAGAACTGTCCTGCAAATTTTCATACGTATAGACCATCCCTTGAGCTGATAAGGCCGATACCGGGAAATAATACCGTGAAAGATCATCATCAACGGCGTCTGATTGTTTGCATGCCGGGATTATTATGCAAATACACATGACAATTTGGCACAATTTGGATAGTGTGGTATGGTATCTGATCATATCTTTGCACGATTAATAGACAACTAAAGTTATGTTTAAATTTTTCACCAAGATATTTGGTTCTAAATACGAGCGGGACGTAAAAGCCTACTCGCCTATAGTAGAAGAGATTAATGAATTATTTCTGGCTTACCAAGAGCTCTCTAATGAGGATCTACGGGGAAAAACGCTTGAGTTTAGAGAGCGTATCGCAGCCCATCTCGCGGATTTAGACGTTGAGATAGAGGCATTACGACTGGAAGCAGAGGAAGGTACAGATTTCACGGAGAAGGAAGCTTTGTACAAGGAACTTGATGAAGCTACCAAAGAAAGAGACAAATCCCTTGAGATCATCCTACAGCAGATTTTGCCTGAGGCCTTTGCTGTTGTGAAAGAAACCTGTCGTCGGTTCTTTGAAAACGACACGCTTACAACTACCGCTACAGATCATGACCGCAATATGGCAGCAAGTAAGCCCTATGTCACCATTGAAGGTGACCAGGCCATATGGAAAAACGAATGGACTGCCGCTGGAGCACTCATCAAATGGAACATGATTCCTTATGATGTTCAGTTGATTGGTGGAATGGTACTGCATGATGGTAAGATCGCTGAGATGAGTACAGGGGAAGGAAAAACCCTTGTCGCGACTATGCCCTCTTATCTCAATGCCTTGGCGGGATTAGGGGTACACATCGTCACCGTCAACGATTACCTTGCCCGAAGGGATAGTGAGTGGACTGCTCCGATTCATGAATTCCTAATGCTTACTGTAAATTGTATTGATAAGTTTCAGCCACATTCTCCAGAAAGAAAGAAGGCTTATAAAAGTGATATTACTTACGGGACAAACAGTGAATTTGGTTTCGATTATCTAAGAGACAATATGGTGCGCTCTCCAGAAGAGCAGGTGCAGGGCAAATACCATTATTGCATGATTGATGAGGTGGATTCCGTTTTGATAGACGATGCCAGAACTCCTTTGATTATTTCCGGCCCAGTACCTGAGGGTTCTGAGGAACAGGAATACATCGAACTGAGACCCTATGTGATTAAACTTATTGATGCTCAACGAAAGATGGCGACCGCTTACCTTTCAGAAGCGAGAAAGCTCCTTCAGGATGGCAATGATGGGTATGAAGAAGGGGATGGAGGCATGACCCTCTTGCGTTCATTTAGGGCAATGCCAAAAAACAGACCGCTCATTAAATTTCTCTCTGAGGAAGGTATAAAGGTGACGCTGCAACGTACAGAAAACCACTTTATGCAAGAGCAATCAAAGCACATGCACAAGGTGGATGAACCTTTGCTCTTTACCATTGATGAAAAAAACAGGCAAGTTGAACTAACAGAAAGAGGCTCTGACTTTCTAGCCCAACTTAATAGTGCGCCCCAATTTTTTGTAATGCCTGACATCGTGGCTGAAATGCAAGCCATAACTGACAAAGCAGAAGAAACAGGAGAATCACAGGCTGAACAACGCCAGACGCTGGCACAAGACTTTTCGATAAAATCAAGACGTCTTCATGCCATTAACCAATTATTAAAAGCCTACACCTTATTTGAGCGCGATGAAGAATATGTGGTTTTAGAGGGTCAGGTAAAATTGGTGGACGAGCAAACCGGTCGATTAATGGAAGGCCGACGTTATTCAGATGGTTTACATCAGGCCTTAGAAGCGAAAGAAAATGTAAAGCTTGGCGAAATCACGCAGACCTATGCGACGGTCACTTTGCAGAATTTTTTCAGAATGTATCATAAGCTTGCCGGGATGACCGGTACTGCAGAAACAGAGGCAAGTGAACTTTGGGAAATATATAAATTGGACGTTGTCGTCATTCCTACCAACCGGCCTATCGCACGGGATGATATGGAGGATATGATTTTTAAAACGGCCAGAGAAAAGTACAACAAGGTCATCGATGATATCGTCATTTTAACCAAAAGAGGGCAACCTGTTCTTGTAGGAACTACCTCCGTAGATATCTCTGAGAAATTGAGCCGGATGCTTAAGCTAAGAGGCATAGAACACAATGTATTGAATGCGAAGCAGCATCAACGTGAAGCTGAAATCGTAGCTGAGGCAGGTTTTTCAGGGCACGTTACCATTGCCACGAACATGGCCGGTCGGGGTACTGACATCAAGCTTGGTCCTGGTGTTAAAGAAGCCGGTGGTTTAGCGATCATTGGTACTGAGCGACATGATTCCAGACGAGTGGACAGACAGCTTCGTGGTCGTGCCGGTCGTCAGGGTGATCCCGGATCATCTCAATTTTATGTATCCCTTGAAGACAATCTAATGCGTCTATTTCACTCCGAGCGAATAGCAAAGGTGATGGATAAAATGGGGCATAAAGATGGTGAGATGATTCAGCACTCGATGGTGACGAAGTCAATCGAGCGCGCGCAAAAGAAAGTGGAAGAAAACAATTTTGGTATTCGTAAACGTCTTCTGGAATACGATGATGTTATGAATATTCAGCGTGAAGCGATTTACACAAAACGCAAACATGCACTTGAAGGCGCCAGGCTCCAATTAGACATCAATCAGATGTTTAATTCCATGTCCGAAAGTATTGTAGAAAATGCAAAACACGGCAATGATTATGATGGCTTTTTGGAAGAAAGCATGAGTATCATGGGGTCCGTTCCTGAAGTTGACAATGAAGCTTTTGCTAGTTTATCTGTCGACAACCTGATTGATCTTTATGAAGGTCAGATTCAGGCGGAATATAAAGGCAAAAGAGAAAAAATAACAAATCTCCTCATGCCGATCATAAAGAACGTGTATGAAAATGAAGGCCATCGGTATAAGCGAATTTCGATTCCATTTTCAGATGGAAGAAAAAACGCACTGCCTGTTTCTGCGGATTTGAAAAAAGCTATCGATACAGGCGGAAAATCCGTTATGGTGGATATTGAAAAAGCGGTCAGTCTGTTTCTAATAGATGATCATTGGAAAGAACACTTGCGGAACATGGATGAATTAAAGGAATCCAGTCAAGCAGCCTCCTTTGAGCAAAAAGATCCTCTCGTGGTATACAAGATGGAAGCATACGAACTTTTTGAAGGCCTCGTTTACAAAGTCAATAGCGATGTGACCTCTTACTTGTCTCGTGGTACCTTACTGATGCAGGGCAATGATGAAGTCCGTGAAGCCAGAGAACAAAAGACAGACCTAAGCAAAACGAGTACAAGCCGTACGGATGAATTGGCCAGAAAAGCCGCCGCCGCTGCTGCAGGTCGTCGTGCTGAAACGGTCGTAGAGACGGTCAAACGCGACCAACCTAAGGTAGGACGGAATGATCCATGTCCTTGTGGGAGCGGAAAAAAATACAAGCAATGTCACGGAAAGTAAAGCACCAAGTGCTTTACAAAATGCATTAGATTAAAAGGGAGATCAATTACTTGATCTCCCTTTTTTTATCATAGTCCTATAGGCTTCGTTACAATAGTGGTTTGTTTTCGATAGACTCACACCTTGCTTCAATGATGGAAATCAATAGCAAGCCCACAAGACTCAAAGCAAGCATCATCAACACATTAAGTGCCGATGCAAAAAAGACAACGGCCGAAATTAATAAGGTCAATATTGCTCGGAAGTATAACACTTTGCCTGTAGCACGGAAAAAAGTAATCACCAAACTCATCGAAAAAAGAAATATACCTACACTTAACGCAATCCGACCTTCCGATGAAAAAACACCAGCGGGATGTAACATGGCTTCTTCAATTGCAGTGGTATAAATGATGAGGCCACAGACCAAAGGGAAGTGCAGCAGGCTATAAACATCACGGCCCATGGCGCCTTGTTTTGCTGGAGAAGAAGACGCCAACGCATGCTCCATTTTGTCTTTAAGCCGATAAAAATAATGCCACCACATGACCGATGTGATACCGACAGCGAGCGCGGATACGATGACTAATTTTCCTTCCCATGGCTCAGATGCAGCCGCACTTGCTGCTACAATCAGGGTTTCACCAAGCGCAATGATGATAAATAATCCATGGCGCTCGGTAAAGTGCGTGACATGTAAATTCCAATGACTGTTACGTCCACCAATACCTGCAGCAACAATATCAAGTAAAATGGTTAATCCCCATAACCAATATTGAGCAGCGCCACCCAGTATACCACCCATTAACGCGGAGATGAGGCCAGCGATTGAAAGCAATGCAAACATGCGAACTGCTGAACGCATTTTAGGATCAGCCCCGGTAACCCATAAGTACAGAATAATTCCGATCGATCTTACGGCTACATAAGAAGTAGCAAACCACCATCCATGATCTGTAAATGATTGCGGGACACTGACCGCCATAAAAAAAGCTAGCGCTGTAGCGACCAAAACAGCAATCAAAATCCAATTATGTTTTGTATCTGCTGCGTTTAACGCCCAGGTAAATTGTGTCCAGGCCCACCAGACCAACCAAAAAACCAGAACTGCTTGCCCAAGATGGACTAAGTCAAATGATCCATGCAGGAGGTGCACGACCTGAGTAACAGAAAACACAAATATCAGATCAAAAAAGAGTTCTGCAAAGCTCACCGGCTGATCGTCGTTCGCAAGAAATGCAGCTTTGGATTTGATTTCTTTGTTCATAGGAAATCAAATCTATACAAAACGAGTAAAACTTTCATCTATACTGTTCGTTCTACTTCTTTCTAATGCATAACAACGTTTGATCATCAACAAAGCATAGGAAAATAAACGCATCTTGAACAGATTTATATATTATCAGGTATTACCGTTATTTTTGAGCCCAATTTAAATTTGATTTCATGTCTTCAACTCATGCTATTCTTGTAACTGGTGGAGCCGGGTTTATCGGCTCACATGTCATCCGTCGACTCGTCGAAAACTATCCGAACTATAAAATTGTGAATTTTGACCTGCTGACCTACGCCGGCAATCTCAACAATTTGACAGATATCTGTGAGCAGCCAAATTATGCTTTTGAAAAAGGTGATATCAATGATATGGCATTTGTCGGCCGTGTCTTACGCCAATACAGTATCAATGGTATCATCCATTTGGCCGCTGAATCGCACGTAGACCGATCCATTGAAGACCCGCTTTCGTTTGTCCGGACAAATGTACTAGGCACCGCCACTTTATTAGAGGCGTTTCGTAGTTATCGAAAGGAGACAGGCGTAGAGGGAAGATTCTATCATGTCTCTACTGACGAAGTATATGGTGAACTTGGTGATACTGGTCTGTTTACCGAAAAAACACCTTACGCTCCCCGTAGTCCCTATTCTGCATCGAAAGCATCCAGTGATCATTTTGTCAGAGCATATCATGAAACATATGGGATGCCCATTGTAATGAGTAACTGCAGTAACAATTATGGTCCAAACCAGTTTCCGGAAAAGCTTATTCCGCTTATCATCAACAATATCAGAAAAGGTGAGCTTTTGCCGGTCTACGGCGAAGGGGCTAATATCAGAGACTGGCTCTATGTTGAAGATCATGCAGCAGCCATTGACTTGATATATCACAAAGGAAAGGACGGAGAGACTTACAATATTGGTGGAGATACCGAATTGAAAAATATTGATCTGGTGCGTACCTTATGTAAGGTAATGGATGAGAAAACCGGTCGAATGCTCGGTAGCTCCGAAGAATTAATTCGTTTTGTTAAAGACAGAGCTGGTCATGATCATCGATATGCCATTGACTTTAGTAAGCTTCAGGGCGAATTAGGATGGACCCCCGCGACCGACTTTAAATCCGGTCTTTCTAAAACTGTTGCGTGGTATCTGGCTAATGATGCCTGGGTAAATCATGTGACGGATGGATCGTATTTGCAATATTATGAACGACAGTATGGAAGGAGTGAGAGGTGAGGGGTGAGGGGTGAGAGGTGAGGAGTGAGGAGTGAGGAGTGAGGAGTGAGTGAGGAGTGAGGAGTGAGG
>JBBKWA010000235.1:0-3015 GCA_037968695.1 Saprospiraceae bacterium | reverse complement strand
TATATTCTTCTTATTCATTCTGCAAATATATAAATCGTTTCAAAAATAAATAAATTTAACGACCTAAAGGCAAAATTAAATTTTATTTTATGATTTTTCCTATCTTATGATAAATTAAGCCCTTTTCTTGAAATATATTAGTTAATATGTTAACGCAAAGACAAACTACTTACGTAAATGATGTCCCCATGAGTTTTGCTGATTTAAAATAATTTCATAAAAAGTGCCTCATCATCGATAAGGCACCTTCGTAGAAATTGTTCATTTATTTAATGATAACTTTTTGTGTTTTCTTTTGTGTCGCATTAGATAACTTCACGATATATACACCAGTACTAAGACTTGAAACATCAATTATATTATTCATACTTCCAGATTCAAGACTATTAGAAAGTATATTACGACCTTGAATGTCATAAAGACTCACATTTGTAGCTCCGTTTAACAATCCGTTGATATGTATAATTTTATCAATCGCATAGATTTGTAATCTATCCAATTCATTGGTTTCGGTAGACAATGTCCTATCCTCAAATCTTAAAAAGAATCTCCCAATATTATTGAGGTTTGAAGAAGATGTAAATACATAATTATTAGTATTTAACAATGTGAACGTATTCGTAAGATTATCTTCCAAATATACATTGATATCTTCAGGTAAATTTGCATTGATCATACTGACAGTGACCTGACGACCTTGCGGAACATTGATACCGATAGGAATACTGACATCAGAACTTAAGTCACTGAAGGCAATAGATTGTATGCCCATGTCGATTCCAGAATTGTTTTCCACCAATTCAGAATATAAAGAAATAGATCCGGCCGAATTACCGAAAACTCCTGAATCAAAACCAGGATTTAGACCTCTAGATGCCAAATCGGTAAAATAGAAATCTGTTGTATAATCTTTCGAAGATATATTGGCATTCAGTCGTAGATATCCAAGGGACTGATTGCTCATTCTACCCATAATAAAATCGTCGCCTGGTCCAGTTCTTCTCATCGTAGATAAAAATGTGACATCTACCGATGCTGAATTGGAGGCGACTAAAAATCCTTGCCCTGGTGTTATTACGGCATTAGGATTTAACAGCAAGTAAGCATCATTCCATATTTCGAAACTACCAGAATCACCATTATAGCCATAGACGCCTGAACGTGAGGCATTAAATTTAGAACTATTTAAGGTTAGAAAGTTTGATAATTTTATATATGACGGATATGGATTCCCGATGAGATTCCAAACGGCAAAACTGGTACCACTAATTTCAATCGGTACGTCGTGATTGCCAGTAATCATATCGCCCGTAAATGTCAAGCTTTCATTATCTATAGTTGCTGCTCTGTACCCTATTCCAGGATCAAGTGTAGCGGTTTCACTTCCTGCATAGGTTAAATAGGTCCCACTTGATTTTTGAAATGGACCAAATACATATAGCGCGGCTAATGGATCAGTATTGCCATTGCTTCTTATGTTGGTATTGTCAACCCTAAAATCATTAAATTGCTGCCCATAAAAGGGAGGTGCAACTAAATCATTGGCACCCGTTCCTACACCTATGCCAGGTTGTCCGTTGACATGTCGATTGTAAAAATTATCTCCTGCCCCGATAAGTGCGCTTGCAATTAAACTTGGATATAATATAGAAGTTGAATTTAAAGTCAAAGTACCATTATTGGTAACTGTCATAGACGCTGTTAATGAAGCTTCAGGGTCTATAGTTAGTGAAGTTCCATTGTCAATCGTAAGGTTTTTCGCTTTCGTAGATGCGGTGAAACTAGTAGTTCCCGCCAAAATTTGAATATTATCAAATCTAGTAGACACGCCACTTGGGTCACCAGGAGTCCAACCATTGTTATAGACATAATCGACAGAAGCAGGAGGTGTACCCACTATTTTAAAGTTATCTAACTCTAAAACATCACTACCTCCATTTAATGTTCCGGTTACTATTAAGGCGACTGTTGAAGTTCCATTCGGAATGGTAACTGAAACAGTACCAATGGCAGCAACGGTATCTGGATCGTCATAAAAGACAACCGCACCTTGACTTACATCGTCATAAAATAATTCATAACTTCCTGCATCTGCATTTGCAAATGCATAATAGTCAAAACTAAAAGTCATATTTGTATAGAGCGATACATCCACGGGCTCAAAAGTAAATACATAAGGCGCTAAAGAAGGTTCTCCACCTTCACCTTCAAGATCTCTACCAAAGGCGGAGTTTCCTGAAAAGTTAGCATAATTACCAGAATTAGGTTGAATAAACAATCCTTCATTAGGAGACGATGGGTCTACAAATACTTGGCTTGCAATGTCATTGTTCCAAATAGGAGATGTTGCGTCAAAATCTTCTAGAGCTATTATTTCTGTAACTGGAGTGATATTAAACGTTGTACTTTCAACATTGGTAAGTACACCATCGGAAGCGGTTAATATTAATCCTGTGCCTATAGCTGTATGTACCAAATTGTTGAATGTAGCGATTCCTGATAAAGGGGTAACTGTCACAGGGCTTCCAGATAAAGTGCCAGAAGACGTTATTGAAACATCGGCACTATAATCAACATCCAAGTTATTGTTAGTATCGATGCCAGATACCACAACAGTCGGTGACATGACCTGATTTATGACAGTATCACTTGGTTGCTGAACAAAATTTAAAGCTGTTGCCGTCACTTCAATTCTGTTTGCATCATCAACAACCGAAGTAGCAGCACCTCCAGCATCCGCTGCTGGGAACCCTGACCCTGCGATAGAAGCTACGGCAGAATTAACAGTCAGACGTAGTTGGTCATTGTCCGTCACTGTAGGTTTAAAAGATGCATATATGCTGAATACTTTACTCGAATTGTCCGGAGCAGTAAGAGTTAATTCATTGAAATTAGTGCTAGCAGTTACACTGGTCACTTCTTTAACATTGGCTGACCCATCAAAAATGGCCAAAGCTGCAATATTATTGAAATTTTGAACTGAAAAACCAATATCTGTAAGAATTGTAGGAAGGT
>JBBKWA010000234.1:0-2912 GCA_037968695.1 Saprospiraceae bacterium | reverse complement strand
CATCTATTTTTTCCATAAAGTAGCGATGTGTATCTCCAATCGTAAGAAATTTTGGTCTATCTAAATTTTTCTAAAATCAGATAATCTCTTTCCTTTTTAGGCACCTTATCCCGACTCTTGGCAGATATCACCCAGAATACAATGCCTAGTATGGCGAAGGTCAAAAATATGGCCCATTCAAATGGCCAAACCAACGCTACGGGGCTATTCGGAAAAACCATGATCGAAAGGATGCACAATGAACCCACGAGTCCGATATATCCTAAAAGCTTTCCTCCTGGGGTTCTATAAGGACGATGCAAATCTGGAAACTTCTTTCGCAAGGTTAAAAAGGAGGCTGAAACCCCAAAAAAGGCAATCACAATGCACAATGAGCCTACATTTACAAAAGCCACCATTGCACCCGGCCCCATCAATGAAGCCAAAAAAGTTACCACACCACTGAACAGAACAGCATTGTATGGCGTCTTATGGTTGATGTGTGATTTCCCTAAAACAGGTGCGATGATTTTCCCTCTGCCCATTGCAAAAAGTACACGAGAACCCGCCAGGAAAAATCCATTCCAGCTTGTGAGCAGGCCTACGATAGCAGTTACAAGAATAAGTTTCACCAAAAAGGGAGATTCAGTGGCTATTCCAAATGCTTTTGCTGTTGGTAGTTTGTCGTTGACAATTTCGTTCCATGGAGCAGCAATCGAAGTACTCATGATTAGGAGGATGTAAAAACTAACTGCTGCCACAATGGACAGTGGAATGAGCAACCCAATGGTTTTTGCAGAAATAGTCTCCTTGGCTTCTTCAGCAGCCTGGGGAATGGTGTCAAAGCCTACAAACCAAAAGGGGACAGTTACCAAAACCATCGCCACACCAGCAGTTATTGAGCCTGTAGTGTTACTGGAAAACAAAGGACTTAAGTTGTTCCAGTCACCCATCACCAATCCGGCTATCACAAATACAAATGTCAGACCTATAAAAAGTACGGTCAAACCCACTTGGAACTTTGCAGAGTTTTTTACACCAGTGTAATTGATAGCGCTAATCACCAAGACAAAAACGGCACTTAAAACGATATGGGAAAAGTAAATAGGGCTTCCGTTCACTGAATATAATTCCCAGTAGTCAATTGATGGGATCAAATAACTAAATACTTTACTGATCGAAACTGCTTCGAAAGCGGAAACCGATAGATAGCCAAACACTAAAAACCAACCCACTATAAATGCCTTTGTCGTGCCATATGCTTTATAGGCATACGCCACTTCACCACCCGAGAGGGGCAATGCGGCAGTTATTTCAGCATAGCATAATCCAATAGCTAACATGAGTAGCCCGCCTAATGCAAAAGCAATGACGGCTCCCAGAGGGCCAGCATTAGACAGCCAAGAGCCCATTGCAGTTATCCAGCCAACGCCAATCATCGCGCCAAATGCCAAACTGAACATGCCTGCTTTGCCAATTCCTTTTTTCAATTGAGGTCTTTGGAATTCATCTTGAGGATTCATATTAAAATAATTGTGTAAAAAAGCATTAAAAAATAAGAAAAAATGGAAGTATACCTAAGAAAGTACTTTCGTTAAAATGAATGTATGAATTCTATTGTTTCATTTTATTTAGTATATTCAGTTGCAGTTAACGTTGGTATAACAAACGTAGCCTGATGATAGACGGCTATTATTCGTTATAAATTGTAACCTGCTGGTTTTTGTTTTTTATCGCAATAGAACATGTAATTATCCAGATAACAAATATTGCCTCTACAATTCTTTGATATAAACCAATATAATCAGAATTTGGGTCAGAAAATAACAAATAAACAAACAGAATGCTTATTATTCCATAAGTGATTCCTTGTGTTGATAACCTTTTATAAATCGGTGATGTTTTCAAGCCAATACTTATCAGGATAATACAAATCGGGACGAATATATATGTTAATAATCCTGTTAGATTATGAATTACTTGAGAAATGCTTGGGTCAATAAACTGCTTGTTACAACCACTATCACAGGGAAAGATTCCTACAATTATTGTTGCAATTCCATAAAACACTCCCAGTCCATAAAATCCGATTTTAGTTAGGCTAGATTGTGGGAACTTCTTAAATCCTATGAAAGCAAATATTGTCAATAGAATTCCACTTGGGATATAACCTACGCTTCTTAAAACTATTCCATACTCAGTGTCTATTGCATAGGTTTCACTTATTAATTGACTTGTTACGCTATAGTTTTCAATTAGAAATCCACCAACGATTGAAGAAATTACAAATAAACTAACTCCAAGGATACCGATAAAAAAGGTAAATTTATTACTCATCAATTTATTGTATTAGTTTTTACCACTTGCAGGTAGCATGAGCAGATATGCATTGTGTGTACCCGGAAAGGGCATCCTTCGCGGCCAAAGGTAGCGAACGTCCCTGACAGAAGCTGGGATTTATTGGGGGTTAAAGTCACCCAAAGTGAATTCTGGGCAGGATCTACAGGTAAATTGGCGAAGCCAGCCAGCCACCCGTAAGGGCGTCCGCCGGGAGGCGTGAGAGGGTAGCGCCGAATGGCCGAACATTGAACCGCCGAAGTATTTATCCATTCACGGCGATTGATTGGGTGGCCGATTCCCTCACAGTTGCCGTCGTCGGACAAAAGAAAGGGCAAGGTGCAACTGGTGAAAAGAGCGGCTGCACTGTTCGGCGAGCCGCCGTATTCGTGAACCGAACGGCCTGTCCCGAACTCGCTTTAGGATACAGTGGTGTAGCTTGCCCCTTTGGGGAGGGGCATAGGTGACTCAACGGTCACCCCTTGCCACTCGATTATCAGCTGGCATGTAGGTTTTCCTTTTTTATAACTTGTGTGCGCGTGATAAACAGTTCTGTATCTTCCAGCATGTATTCTAAAATTGGTCGACATTTATTC
>JBBKWA010000233.1:0-3336 GCA_037968695.1 Saprospiraceae bacterium | reverse complement strand
GCTTCCACACTATGCTTTTCGAATGTGCCATGATCATCCGCTGATTTCTGGCGCCATATATTGAGGGTAAGTTTCATCTTGCTCATTACCTGCGTATTAATAATTAATAATTAACAATTCACTCATCTTCTGACTATCATATCTCCGCGCTAAAGCACGGAGCAAAAAATACATTCCTTATTCCTCACATCTTTGCCTTCTGCCTCATCTGTCTATCATATCTCCGCGCTAAAGCACGGAGCAAAAAATACACCTCTCACTCCTCATTCATTTGCCTTCTGCCTCATCTGTCTATAATGTCTCCGCGCTAAAGCACGGAGCAATTAATAAACCTCTCGCTCCTCACAGCTCACTCCTCACCTCTCACTTCTCACAGCTTATTTATAGCTTCTCGTCTTGAGTTCTACATTCTCAAATTTCAATGCCTCTTTGTGCATGACAGGTTCGGTGTTGGTATCTTTCCATTCCCATGCGGCAACGTAGGTATATCCTTCGTCGTCACGCTGAGCTTCTCCTTCTTTAGACTGATATTCTTCTCTGAAATGGCCACCGCAGGATTCGTTTCGGTTGTGCGCATCTAAAATCATGATCTCCCCCATTTCCAAAAAGTCAGCTACGCGATATGCTTTTTCGAGTTCCGGATTGAAGTCGTCATCTGTACCGGGAACATATACATCTTTATAAAACTCTTCGCGCAATTCACGAACCAGTGTGCGTGCTTTTTCGAGTCCTTCAGCAGTTCGTGCCATACCGCAGTAATTCCACATAATGTGTCCAAGGCGGCGATGGAAAGTTTCTACTGATTGATTTCCTTTGATATTGATTAGGTTGTGCATGCGGTCGCTTACTGCTTTTTCAGCAGCAACGAATTCCTCACTGTCTGGACTGAATTTATCTGTGCGAATGTCATTCGACAGGAAGGAGCCAATCGTATAAGGAAGAACAAAATAGCCATCAGCAAGCCCTTGCATCAATGCACTTGCGCCAAGGCGATTTGCCCCATGGTCTGAGAAATTGCATTCCCCTAACGCAAAAAGCCCCGGGATATTTGTTTCCAGATTATAATCCACCCAAAGACCACCCATCGTATAGTGTATAGCCGGGTAAATCATCATGGGCATTTTGTATGGATTGTCCCCTGTGATTTTTTCATACATCTCAAAGAGATTGCCATAGAGGTCTTCAACTTTTGCTTCGCCTAGTTTTCGAATGGTTTCAGCATCTGCATTTTTATTGCCTTGTGTATTTGCTTCAGACTTTCCGTACCGTTCAATAGCTGAGGCGAAGTCAAGATATACTGCAAGACCTGTAGGATTGACGCCAAATCCATCATCACAAGCTACTTTAGCTGCTCGTGAAGCGACATCTCTAGGGACAAGATTTCCGAAAGCAGGGTAGCGGCGCTCGAGGTAGTAATCGCGATCTTCTTCTTTCAGATCGATAGGTGATTTTTTGCCCTGACGAATAGCTTCCGCATCTTCTTTATGTTTTGGTACCCAAACTCTGCCATCATTTCGCAGCGACTCGGACATCAAGGTCAACTTGCTTTGGTAATCACCGGATACCGGAATACATGTCGGGTGAATTTGCGTAAAACAAGGATTGGCCATGTAGGCCCCTTGACGGACGGCGCGCCATGCTGCAGAAACATTACACAACATTGCATTGGTAGAGAGGTAGTAGACGTTGCCATACCCACCGGTCGCCATGACGACGCAGTGTGCGGAGTGTCGTTCTAGTTCTCCTGTCAAAAGGTTGCGGGCGATAATGCCTCTTGCCTTTCCATCCACCATGACGATATCCATCATTTCATGGCGGTTGTACATATCTACGGTGCCGAGTCCGATTTGTCTGGAGAGTGCCTGATAGGCACCAAGGAGTAATTGTTGTCCGGTCTGACCTCGTGCATAAAAAGTACGGGATACCTGAACACCGCCAAAAGATCTGTTTTCAAGAAGGCCGCCGTATTCGCGTGCGAATGGAACGCCTTGTGCAACGCATTGGTCTATGATATTTGTAGAGACTTCTGCCAGGCGATGGACATTGCCTTCACGTGCGCGGTAGTCTCCTCCTTTGACGGTATCATAAAAGAGGCGGTGCACACTATCGCCATCATTTTGATAGTTTTTTGCTGCATTGATTCCCCCTTGTGCGGCGATACTATGTGCACGTCGCGGGCTATCATGAAAGGTGAAACATTTTACGTTGTACCCTAGTTCGCCTAGTGATGCTGCTGCGGAAGCTCCGGCGAGGCCGGTGCCTACGACGATGACATCCAGTCGGCGTTTATTATTTGGCGCGACCAGCGGAACAGATGATTTGTATTGTTCCCATTTGTCTTCGATGGCGCCAGGAGGAACTTTACCGTCTAATATTTTCATGTTGCTTTATTTCTAAGTGAGTTTCACAAGAAGGAAACAAACTGTTTTACTGAAAGAAAAAATATAATGGCATGATCGCAAAACCGGAAGTGATTAGGATGGTATAAATCCAGCCGATCACATTGATCATAGGGGTATACTTTTTGTGGCTTATGCCGAGTGATTGAAATGAGCTTTGGAAGCCATGGACCAGGTGAATGGCCAAAGCAAAAACACCGATGAGATAAACAATTACGATCCAAATATTTTGGAATGCTATGCTCACTCTGCTGTAGATATCTTGTACGGCGGTACTATGCCCATCGTAAGAAACCAATGGGAGCTGGTCGGTAAATCGCATTTTAAACCAAAAATCACCCATGTGCAGGCATAAAAAGGCAAATATCAAGATCCCGAGTAAAGCCATGTTTTTTGATGCCCAGGTGGCACCGGCTACTTTTCCGGTGCTGTGGGTACTGCCTTTTGCTTTTCTGTTGGCGATCGCCAGGACAATCCCCTGGATCGCATGTAATACTATAAAGGCGTACAGTCCGATGGATATCACACGAATCAGTGGATTTTCGGACATAAACTGAGCGTAGATATTAAAGGAACGGCCGCCATCATTGGCGAGCAGCTGAAGATTTCCGGACATATGGACGATCAGGAAGAGAATCAGGAAGATGCCGGTTAGGCTCATGATCACTTTTTGGCCTAGGGAAGAGGTAAGAAAACGGGTTATCCAATTCATAATTGATCTTTCTTAATAGAACCTGTAAGATACTGAGGTCTCGTTGGTCTGCAAAGGTACCTGAGGAGAAGGTAAGGGGGAAAGGGCAAAGGGTTATTTGGAAGGGGTCTAAATAGGGCAAATCTTTAAGTTTGTATTTAAATATGATTCTTCGCAATCTGAATTTCAGACAAGCTACGGATGACCCTAAATTTCCAGATATGCTACTAATCATATGTATAGGAA
>JBBKWA010000232.1:0-3965 GCA_037968695.1 Saprospiraceae bacterium | reverse complement strand
ATAGTTTTTGCGAAAGTTTTTGTAATGATTTTATTCAACTCTTTTATAGATACTCAAATGTCATAATATCTCATAAAGATTGTATTCCCCGGTTTTCCCTTTTAGCGTAGCCTTATATTTATTGTGTTTGGGGTGAGAGCTTTTAACTTCTTCATAGGCCTCTTCAGAAAGTAGAAGATTGGTATTAAATTTTTTATTGGCAGATTCAATGCGACTGGCATAATTGACATTATCACCTATCACGCCCATTTTTTTCATATCCCCGGTTTCAAACGGACCTATAATTACATTACCATAATGAACGCCTGCCCGAATGCCAAATTGGATATCAAAATTTTCTGCAAGGTATTGATTAAAAAACTCAAGCTTTTTCTTCATTTCTTCGACAGCATGAATAGCATCTAAAACGGAGTTGCTATTTGTTTTGTCCTTGCCAAAGACGGCAAGAATACCATCACCAGCGACATCACTAATAAATCCATTATGTTCCTGGATAATTGCATTCATCATCCTAAAATATCGATTCAACACATGCACGATATCATAGGGTGGAAATTTTTCAGCAAAAGCAGTATAATTAACAATGTCGGTAAATACAATGGTCAATTTTTGTTGACTCCCAAGAGCAATTTTCGAATCTTTGGAAAATTGTTCTTTAATAATATCCATATCCAGTTGATCTGAAACCATCCTTCTGATAGCGATATTGCCGCTAATTTTGGTTTGGCATGCCAAGCGAATCTCTGCAGGAAAGTTCAACCAATCGGCCATCTTTTGTTCTGCCTCGTTTCTGGGGAAACAGTTGTGTAAGCCTTCCATGACGCTGACTCTACATGTGGAGCATTTAGCCTGACCGCCGCAGGCATGTGTATGATTTATACCGGCTGCCAAATTGGCCCTCAATATGCTGACGTTTTCCGGACAATCAACCACTTGTTGTTCTTTAAATAAGTGGATACTATTTGTAGCTAGATGATTCATTTTGTTTCAATGCCAATTTTGTGCAACACTATATTTCTGGACATTGAACAAAATCTTTCGCAATTCAGTTGTGAATTGAATGCCGTTGTGATTGTATGATTCTTATGCAAACAACCGTAAAACGCTTAAATATTGATGGTGAGACCATCATTTGGGAACACCAATATAAAAATGAAGCGTCACTATTGCTTTAATGTCCCCAGCCATATTTGCTGATTTTATTTTTTGGATAAAATTCACTTCCAGTAAAAGGTCATTGGTTTATATTAGTAAAAGCTATTGTAAAACAAATATAAATTGAATTGTGCAATTAGAAACGACGGCCTATCATTTCTCTCGTGCTGGAAAGAAGACCTTTTCGTTTAATGTTTTTATTGCCTATACTTCTCAGAAAGAATCACCCTTCCCTAGTGATCTTCCAAGACAAACCGCTTTTTATTTGTGTTGTATTTTAATTCATGGATATCCCATTTGCCATGGGGCGCATCGCGCTCATATTTCTGGGCAATGATCATCCGCTTACCATCCGTACGTACATTGATCATTCCAAACTTCGTGATGAAAGAATTAATTTCTTTATTGAGCATGCGTATTTTGGTTTTCAATTCCTCTTTTTCTATTTCATCTACAGTTAAATCACGGGCTGTCCGAAACTCTTTTAATTTTCCAAATTTGTCAGCGATACCAAGTAAATTTTTATAGGTCAGTTCTTTATTGGAACGAGCTAATTCGGTGGAGAACACCAACGGTCGATCACCATAACCACATTTGCCAAGCGCACCCATAGTATCCGGACGTGGATGAGAATAGCTTTCATCGTCCCCGGAAGAAATTACTGTGGCTGCCGCATTGATATTCTTAAGGAAATCGTAGTGGAAGTGGTTGCTTCCGTGATGACATGCCTTCGCCACATCTACGACTAATTCATTCAGGGTTTGTGCCTTTTTATAATGGTTATGCAGCAATTCTCCAAATTCAGTATTCACATCACCGCCCAATAGAATACGCGTTTTGCCATAGGTAAATTTCATGATCACAGAATGCCCATTCTTATCCTTTCCAAGGTTATTGATTGATTTAAGTGAGTCTTTCCCATTCGTCTTACTGAGTATCGGGCCTAATATTTTAATAGAATTCTCTTTATTGTGTACTTTGTTATTTTCGTCGAAACCATCCAGAAACCCATCCTTGTTAGTAAGTCCGATAAATGGAACAGCAGGGTTGTGTTTTAGTGCTTTGAATAAGGTTTTGCAGTAGGTAGATCGAGTTCCCTTTCGGTTATCTGTTTTGTTGATAATGGCAAGCATCTCCTCCGTGGTGCGTACCAAACCGGTGATGTTTCCGTCTTTGACTGCTCCCAAAGGATTGCTCCCAGGACGCTCCACCAGGCAGTTGTGATAGATCTTTTCAATGGGGATCTTGTCATTGTCGAACACATAACTAAAGCCGTTATAGTGATCGGCATCCGAATGACTTATTACTATCGTAAACCCAAATGGCAGCGGAGTTTTCCGCCGGTAGAGGTTGAACCGCCAGGTAAGGTATCGAGCCATATTATCAGTTTTGCCAGCATCTATGATAATCTGTTGGTTATCTGGTGTTACGATATGGCAGCCATCACCTTGACCGATATCTACAAAATTAACTTCCAGGATTCGCTGTGGAGTGATCTCGGCTATATTCACCCAGCCATGTGTCCCTCGCGAAGTTGCCTGGACACGACCGTTTTTTATTTCAGTGCCTTTGATTCGGATATAATCCCCAAAAAGCAAGTGGTTTCCCCAGCTTTTACCTGTGGCTTTCTTGTAAACCTTAATGGATGGATACTCTGCAAATGTGTATTTCACTTGTCGGTCTCCGATATTGTACATGGAGGGGGATAGCGCTGCCATAGTTTAAAGTATTTGTGTGTTTAATTTGTGTTGTTGATTGCAACAAAAACCTAATTGAATTTATTTTACTGTGGATTTAGATTCATAGTGTATTGAAGTGCGATGATTTAACTTTATTTTATTTGCTGTCCATGTTTTCGTGTTCAGTTTAACATCAAATAGTTAATTGCACCCCTGTATTTATTTAAATCCTGTCAAGTATCAACTGCTATTATTTTCAGACAGCATGGTGTGATGTCGCATACGAATATTGGCCTAGCCGCCATTCGAGAATAGCTAGGTAGTTAAGTTATCTTTTTTACAACTTAACACCACGACAAAACCAACGGAGCTATGCTCCATCATATCAATGTCCAATACCATTAGTTCTTAGACACCAGGTACATTGGGAATTACGCTGGCGTTAATCTAAAGTTATAAAAAATATTTTCAAGAATAGAAATAAATGGAGAGGTTATTTGCCTTTTTTATGGATTTGGAATAAATAATTTTTACCTAAAATGAAAAAGGCTTCAAAAACCAACGGGATATTTTGTTGTAATTATCCTGGCACAAAAGGCTTCGGCACCAAAAATCGGTTGTGGTTTTATCCCCTTTTCATCATCGGCTTAGTCAAGGCGTCAATAGGTAATAAAAGGGGATAGATGGGGATAGAAGGGGAGGTACATAGGGGCATTAAAAAAGGCCCGTCAACGAATTGACGAGCCTATATCATTTGTGAATTGAAATGTATGCCTTAGATTAAAGACACGTTTACTGCATTCAATCCTTTCTGTCCTTCCTCAACATCAAAAGAGACCTTATCTCCTTCAGAGATAGAACGACCGTTTAATCCATTTACATGGACAAAAACATCTTTGCCGCCATCATCTGGTGTGATGAATCCAAAACCCTTACTGTCATTGAAAAATTTTACTGTACCGTTACTCATGATAAAAATTATTAATTGTAAAAAAGCGAGATATTAGAGTAATATCCCTGCCGGGGCACAATATACGACACCTTTTCTTGATTCATTCAAATTATAGCCTAGTTTTTTCTCTTCGATCGCCTAATCGCCCATAAAAAACTATTATTTGGACTAAAAATCCG
>JBBKWA010000231.1:0-23676 GCA_037968695.1 Saprospiraceae bacterium | reverse complement strand
CGGAATAAGACTATCATAGTGCGTTGGAATTGATGGAGAATACCCCTAATTTTCAGGGACTATTACTTCACCAGTAAAAAACACCTTGCTATGCCCTATATCGAGGCTTATCTCCATGTGGTTTGGACAACTAAAAACAGAACCCCTTACCTAAGCACATTTACGCTTCGCAAGACCGTGTGGAAGCATATCTACCAAAACGCATTGAAACAAGGAATACACATCAGTGTTATAAACGGCTATAAAGATCATTGCCATTGCCTTATTTCCCTCAAATCAAATCAAACTATTCAAAGAATTTTGCAATTACTAAAAGGGGAATCCTCTTTCTGGATTAATAAAAGCAACCTCCTGGAAGGCACCAATTATTCGCATTTCGAGTGGCAGGATGAATACTATGCCGTCGCAGTTTCTTCTCAGTCTATCAAAACTGTCAGGCGATATATATTAAATCAGGAAGCGCATCACCGCAATAATTCAAACAATGAAGAATATAATGAATTCCTCAATTTGCCTCCACTTAAAAGTGGAGGCAAGTAAGGTTTAAAAGTGGAGGCAAGAAAGCTAAAAGTGGAGGCAAGTAAGGTTAAACGGTATTCCTTTAGGTAGTAGAAAAAAAACGGCCTTTAGGTAGTAGACAAAACAAAACTTAGTTACCACTGCCTTTAGGTAGTAGAAAAAAACTACGGCCTTTAGGTAGTGAAAAAAAGCTACGGACTTTAGGTAGAAGAAAAAAACGAGCCTAGGTGGCAGATAAAAAAACTCTTAATTACCACTACCTTTAGGTTGTGGATAAAAACTACAGACTTTAGGAAGTGGAAAAAAACTACGGACTTTAGGTAGTACCAAAAAAACCTCTCAATTTCCACTATCTTCAGATAGTGGAAGTGGAAAAACCCCCTCAATTGCCTCAATAATCGTTTCAGGATCATCAGATCCTTTGATAAATTCGGTGCCTGTCATCCGTTCATACAAGGCGATGTATCGATCACTAACTTGTTGAACAAAAGCATCATCAAGCTCCGGCATCTGCTGTCCATCTAACCCTTGAAAACCATTGTCCATCAACCACTCCCGGACAAATTCTTTGGAAAGCTGCTCCTGTGGCTCCCCTTTCGCCTGATGTTGCGCATACTTATCTGCATACCAGTATCGGCTGCTATCCGGTGTATGCACTTCATCAATGATATAGAGTTGATCTCGATACCAACCAAACTCATATTTGGTATCCACAAGTATAAGACCTCGCACTGCAGCCATCTGTGTTCCACGTTGAAAAAGCGCATGAGTAATTCGCGCCATCTCATCATAAACCTCCTTTGTTAATATCCCTCGAGTTATGATGTCAGCAGCAGCTATATCTACATCATGTCCACTATCCGCTTTTGTTGCCGGCGTAATAATTGGTTTAGGAAAAGCTTGATTGTCAATCATTCCATCTGGCATTTCTTCGCCACACAATTCACGCTTACCTGCTTTATACTCACGCAAAGCATGTCCTGCCAGATAGCCGCGAATAACCATCTCAATTCGAATCGGTTCACATAAGACACCAACGGTTACATTAGGATGTGGCAAAGCTTGCTTCCAATTAGGAACGATGTCCTTCGTAGCATCAAGAAAGTATCCGGCAAGTTGATTTAATACTTGTCCCTTAAAGGGTATCGGGCGAGGTAGAATATGATCAAAGGCAGAAATGCGGTCAGTGGCCACAGCGACCATGGTCTGGTCAAAAAAATAAACATCTCTAACTTTTCCACGGTAATAACCTGTCTGGCCTTTGAAAGTAAAATTAGTTTCAGCTATCGGCATGGCTAGTGGTTGGTTCTAAAGTTGATAGAAGAATGAGGAGACAAATTTGATTTACGTATCGAATATATCGAAAAAAATGAGCACTTATTTGTCGAAGAATAAAAATGAAGTTTAGCTTCAAAAGAAAAGGTGACCTGATGGCCACCTTTGGATTATATATTTTTTGTCATATTCCGATGAAGCAAAATGTCTTTCAATTCATGCAGCACTTTGTATTCATTTGGCATGACTTTTTTGAAGGCTTCTTTGACCGCAAAGTAAGTTCCTTTCTCCAGTTCCGGCACAACCTTATCAATCTTCGATGTCATCAATTTGATATCTTCCTTGATTAGTTTTCGGATGGAAGGAATATCGTGCCAGTCGCCTTCAATAGCGCACGTAATATTGGTGCTGCCGTCCGGGTTTTCATCATGCTCCAAGGCAATAAACCGCTCCCCTACTTCGATATTCTCGACAGGATATTTGGCGATATCAGAAAATGGAATTCGCCAGTGTTCTTCTTCAAGACCCGTATTGACCAGGAATATCTCCAGACCCTTTTCATGAAATCTGTACACGACAACTCTTACGGAATCAAATACATTCATATGAGTAATATCTTTAACGCTACGTTAAAAGTACGTTCTAAATCTGTTATTTCTTCTTTTTCTTAACAATTATCCTTGTCAAGAGTTCGTATAGGCCTAAAGCCAGAAAAATACCTTGTTCTTCAGCATCCAGTTTTTTCATTAAATAAAAGGCACGCTGAACTGAAGAATGAGGACTTCGCGGGTTAAACAAATGTCCGGCTTCCTTCCCTTTGACAATAACAGACAACAAATCACCAGAATACCGCTTTACTTCACCGAGTGACAATTTGGATTTTAAACCAAACATCTCACTTTGTAGATTGATGACAGCCACCTGACCGCCATTTAAATACACATCCACAACGCGTTTCTTGATCCGGAAGACTAATTCTTTCTGACTGGTACGGCAATATAACAGTGCTTCTCTGGACCCTTTGACATAGTCTTTATAGGCAAAAGCCACCATTGGCTCGAAATAAATAGATTGAATTGTTCCGACTATAATCTTGTCAAGGCCTCTCTTTTGCGTTTTATAGTCCAGATTGAGCGACATCAATTCAAGCTCCTTTTCCTCTTCCCAAGGGATGATACGCTCTGCGATAGGCAAGGTCATCTGGCGCATGAAGACAAGATCTTTGTTGATCTTATTCACGCCAGGAGGCAAACCAAGTACAGATCTAAGTAAATCTTCTATCATCGTTTAAGGCAAAAAGACAGCGCAAAATAGAAAAAGCATTAGGAATTCTAACCCTCCGCAGGTTGGGAATAGTTAAATAAGGCTAATTGTTTTTTGTAGAATAGTGTTACAAAAACACCTGATTACCGATAGGACCGAATAGCACTTCCAGCTTTCATAGACTTTCGAAGCCTCCGTATAGCTCTTTCCTTGATTTGGCGAACACGCTCACGGGTGAGTTCCAGATGCTCTCCAATTTCATCAAGCGTTAAAGGCTTTTCTCCTTTTAGCCCAAAATAATAAGCAAGCACGTCGGCCTCTCTCGGAGCAAGGGAATTCAAACTATACATGATATCGAGTCTCAACGATTCCTCCATGAGCTTTAAATCCGGTTGCATCTCCTCATCTGTCTCGATCATATCCAACAAAGTAATGCTGCCCTCGTCATTTGTGACAGGGGCATCAAAAGACACATGGCGATTATTGCTCGGCAGATTCCGCTCTATATCTTTTACAGATACGTCGAGCAATTCAGCCAGTTCTTCATTCGTAGGATCTCTTTCAAACTCCTGAACAAAGGATACGTAAGCATTATTGAGTCGGTTATACGAGGTTGACTTGTTATGGGGATGACGGACTATCCTGGAAAACTCTATGATCGCCTGAAGAATACTTTGCCTAATCCACCAGACAGCGTAGGAAATAAACTTAAAGCCTTTGGTCTCATCAAAGCGCGTGGCAGCTTTCATCAAACCTACATTTCCCTCATTAATGAGATCACCAAGGGATAACCCCTGATTTTGATATTGCTTAGCAACAGAAACGACAAATCTTAGGTTGGCTTCAGTCAAACGCTCGAGCGCAGCCTGATCACCTTCTCTGGCAAGGCGGGCATACTTCGATTCCTCTTCAGGTGTCAACATGTCAATCTTGCTAATGTCCTGCAGGTATTTATCCAGCGCAAGACTCTCTCGCGTGGTAATCCGATTGGCTATTTTTAGTTGACGCATGTGTTGGCCGGGGTTATTTTATAAGTTTGTCCGTTAATGGTACAACGTAGGCTCCTAAAAAGTTCATGATAAAGGTTTATATATATAATAATTGACGCCCAAATCGTTGGAATGTTATCAAAACTTTGAAGTATTTAAATTATAGTGTCTCTTTTCCTGCCATTCGTACCCAACCAAAACGATAAAAGTATTCGTCTTAGCTTATAAACAACCATATACTTATGAAAAATCACATTTACTTAACAACGCTAATCCTAACGGGCTTTTTAATTGCCTCTTGCACAAAATCCAAAACTGACACACCCTTTGTTTGTCAGGAAATTACCTTAGGCGAGACGTTTACCGCCAAACTGGGTGAAGAGTGGTGTGTGCCTCAGACTGGATGGAAGATGACGGTAGGACCTTTCATGGAAGATGGCCGATGTAATATCCCGGGAATTCAATGCGTCTGGGAAGGGCAGTTTGTCATGGGGGCCACTTTTGACAATGGCGTCGAGACGATCGACACCTTTTATGCGGTCCACAACTGGAGGGATACGCTGATCAATGGACCATACGCTATCATGCTCAATAAAATTTATCCGCTGACCAGACCAAATTTTGACCCGGTGGATCTGGATGACTATGCTTTTGAGATCATTGTCGAATAATGCAATTCCTCCTAACAGATAGTTAGAAGTTTAGCTTATCCATTTTTAAAAGTTTATACCCCATCTACCTTTATGCCCAACAAAAAAGGCCTCCGATTGGAGGCCTTTTTCTATTTGATTATCTCTTATTTCCACGATCTCTATCGCCACCGCCTCTGCGGTCACCACCGCCTCGACGGTCACCACCACCTCGACGATCTCCACCGCCTCGACGGTCACCATCACGTTTGTCATCGAATGATCGTGACTTTGGTGGAGGAGGGCCATCTTCGCCATATCCATCGGCATAGGTACCATCTTCATTTTTCTTGCGCTCAGGTTTTGGTAACAATGATTTTCTGGACATCCTCATCTTTCCTGATCGCTCATCGATTTCTATCAACTGCACTTTTACAATGTCTCCTTCATTAAACACATCTTCGACATTGTCTATTCGGGAATGCGATATTTCAGATACATGCAGTAAGCCACTTTTTCCCATGAAGTCGACAAAAACACCATAAGGCATGATTGTGCGCACGACTGATTCAAACTCCTCACCAACCTTTGGCACATAGACTATTGCATTCACCCGCTGACGCGCAGCTTCAAGTGCATCTTTATTAGCACTTGCGATATTCACAATTCCTTTATCGCCATCTTCTTCAATATTGATAACTGTGCCTGTAGACGCCTGAATCTCCTGTATAACTTTTCCACCAGGGCCGATGATCGCACCGATCTGGCTTTTCTCAATAATAATCTCAAGAATTCTAGGCGCATGATCTTTAAGATCCTCACGAGGTGTAGCCAATACTTCTGCCATTTTAGAAAGAATATGAATTCTTCCTTCACGGGCTTGCATTAAAGCATTCTCAAGAAGCTCATAGCTCAATCCGTCTACTTTGATATCCATCTGACAACCAACAATACCTTTTTCAGTACCTGTTAGTTTAAAGTCCATATCCCCTAGCGCATCTTCATCACCTAGAATATCAGAAAGGATGGCATTCTTACCTCCTTCACTGATCAATCCCATCGCAATTCCCGATACAGGTGCACTGATCTTTATTCCACCATCCATCAAAGCAAGTGAACCGGCACATACCGTAGCCATCGATGAAGAACCATTTGATTCAAGGATATCAGAAACGATCCTTAAAGTATATGGCTGATCTACCGGCAGTACTTTTCTCAGTGATCGTGCAGCAAGATTTGCATGGCCTACTTCACGTCGTCCTGGACCTCGCATCATTTTTACTTCCCCTGTTGAATAAGGCGTAAAGTTGTAATGCAGGATAAACTTCTCATAGCGATAATCAAGTGCATTATCGAGAAGCATCTCATCATTCTTTGTACCTAGCGTAAGACTAGTCAGCGCTTGCGTCTCTCCTCTGGTAAATACGGCTGAACCGTGTGTAGATGGAAGGTAATCTACTTCTACCCAGATTGGTCTTACTTCATCCGTTCTTCGCCCATCAATTCGTTTTCCTGAATCAAGTACAAATTGGCGAATGACTTCTTTTTTTAATTTATCAAAATAGCTACTGATCAATGAAGATTTTTCACCGATATATTCTTCTCCTTTTTCTTCTGTAAGCTTTTCAACCAACTCTTGCTTAATGGTTTCAAACCTTTCTTTTCGGACTGATTTATCTAACGAACCGCTAGCAACTTCAAGCACCTGTGCTCTGCATTGCGTATCTATTTTCTTCTTTAGGTCCTCATCAGATGGCTGTTCTGGAAGTATTCTTTTTACAGTAGCACGTTCTCCCACTTTCGCGGCAAGGTCCAACTGCGCCTGACACATCACTTTGATAGCATCGTGACCAACTCGGATCGCTGAAATCAAATCTTGCTCAGAGCATTCATTTGCTTCACCTTCCACCATCATGATATCAGCAATAGTGGCAGCAACTATAATATCCATATCTGCTTCCAACAATGCTTCGCGACCTGGATTAACCACAAACTCACCTTCGATACGGGCTACGCGAACTTCTGAAATAGGTCCCGCCCATGGAATATTAGAAACTGTCAATGCTGTGGATGCAGCCAGCGCGGCAAGCGCATCAGGCATTACATCTGCATCTGCTGAAATCAGGTTGATAATAATTTGGGTATCATTCATATACCCGTCGGGGAATAATGGTCTGACGGCCCTGTCGACCAGGCGGCAAATCAATATCTCATTCTCAGAAAGCCTTGCTTCACGTCGGAAGAAGTTTCCTGGAATACGACCAACGGAAGCAAATTTTTCCTGATAGTCAACAGATAATGGAAAGAAAGGGGCTCCTTCACGGGCTTCTCTATTAGAAACCACTGTAGCCAGAAGCATGGTATTGCCCATACGAACCAAAGCTGAACCATGTGCTTGCGCAGCAAGTTTGCCTGTTTCAAGGGTCACTTCCCTGCCATCTGGCAACTGGAAGGATTGGGTAATAGGAATTTGAACACCCATGTTATTTTATTTTAATTTGTTATAGTCTGATTTTCAATATAATTACACAACCTAGGGGATGTTTTGGTCGTTGAAATTGAGAAATCATGAATCGGCTGGCACAAACCAGGATCTATGGCAAAAAACAAACTTAAAATTGAGAATTTCTTGATTTTCAGACAATTACTCAGACACCACCCGCAAAAGCAGAGGAGCAGGTATTATTTTCTGATACCCAACTTTTCGATGATTTCACGATATCCCTGAATGTCCTTTGTCTGAAGGTAACGCAACAAACGCTTGCGTTGTCCTACCATCGTAAGCAGTGCACGCTTACAGGAGTTGTCTTTCTTGTTTAAGTGGAGGTGCTTTGACAACTCATTGATTCTCAAGGTCATCAAGGCAATCTGAGATTCAGTGGAACCAGTATTTGTTGGGGCACCACCGTACTCCGTGAAGAGGGCATTCTTCTTTTCTGCAGTTAGATAAATTGGCATGTCATTCGACGCTTTAAAAATGACTAAATATTTAGTTCTATAAGTTTTTCGAGGCGCAAAGATATGGAATTTAAGTTCAAAATAAAGGCTATCCTATTTTTTCTCTTTTTCCAACTTTTTTGCGTCATCCCACAACGCATCCATTTGCTCTAAAGTCATCTCCTTCAAGGCTTTAGGGGCCATTGACTCGATATACTCAAAACGTCGCTTGAATTTTTGATTTACCCGCTCCAGAGCCGTTTCAGGATCAATTCCTTTATACCGCGCAAAATTGACCAAAGAAAAGAGAATGTCGCCAAACTCATCTTCCATTTCCTCCTTGTTGTTTTGCTTTGTGGAAGCTTCCTTGAATTCTGCTATTTCTTCCTCAACCTTTGCCCATACCTGACCTTCATTCTCCCACTCAAACCCAACCTGCTTCGTTTTATCCTGCATTCGATAAGCTTTGATAAGCGCAGGCATAGAATCAGGGACTCCAGACAGGACAGACTTTTTTCCTTCACTCTTTTTAATGGATTCCCAGTTTTGCTTCACCTCCTCTTCGCCGGATACTATCGTATCACTATAGATGTGGGGATGCCTTCTAATTAATTTTTCACAAACCTGATTCAAGACAGAAGTAATATCAAAGTGACCTAGCTCACTTCCTAATTTGGCATAGAATACAATATGCAACATCAGATCACCAAGCTCCTCGCCTATTCCGCCCCAATCTTCCTTTATAATGGCGTCCGCCAACTCATATGTTTCTTCAATGGTCAGATTGCGCAACGAATGTATATCCTGCTTTCTGTCCCATGGACATTGCTCCCGCAACTCATCCATTATGATAAGAAGTCTTTCAAATGCTATCAGTCTTTCGTCTTTCATTTGAATTGATTTGTGGGAAACTTGTATAAAAACTAAAAATGGCGTTTGAATTAATCAAGCAAATGCCCCATGACATCCCGCTTAACTTTCAGATAAGCCTCATTTTCAATATTTGGTTCGATCCGCAAAGGAATGCGATCGACTATCTCAATACCCTGCGCTACCAGCGAACTCACTTTCTCAGGGTTATTTGTCAGCAACCTAATTCGATGAATTCCCATATCCTTAAGAATCAAAGTGGCAATTTCATAAGACCGCTCATCTGTTTCGAACCCCAGCTGATGGTTTGCATCAACAGTATTTAATCCTTCATCCTGAAGGTTATATGCCTTTAGCTTATTGATGAGCCCAATGCCTCTTCCTTCCTGCCTTAGATAAATCAGGATGCCCTTTTCTTTAGCTATGACCTCAAGGCTTTTCGTCAGTTGAGGACCACAATCGCATCGTTGAGAATGGAGCAAATCACCGGTAAAGCACTCTGAATGAACACGCACCATCACGACTTCCTTTGGATTGAGCTCAGGATGATATATGGCCAAATGGGGCATCTGCTCCGAAGGATCCTCAGCATATGCATCAATAAACCATTGACCATTTGCTGTGGGTATACTCGAATGAACTTGCTTTTGCATGAATGTTAATTCAAAAAAGAAAGACAAAGGTACAGTAAGAAAGAGAGAAGTGGGGGCTCCCGATA
Source organism: Saprospiraceae bacterium (assembly GCA_037968695.1). GTDB lineage: Bacteria > Bacteroidota > Bacteroidia > Chitinophagales > Saprospiraceae > Opimibacter. Next base: position 14,476 of record JBBKWA010000231.1, on the reverse strand, counting down.
GATCGGGAGATAGTACCGAAGGTGTCGTCGGCAATTTTAAGTGGGTCTAATCATCAGAAATAGCCGTTGGCTATAGTATGATGTACGCATACAGAAAACTCATTTTCTGCTGGTACCCAATTTTACGAGAAAAATTAATCCACTCGTAATAAACACTGTCAGGGTGACTAAAAGTATTAACATAGTTGTATTTGGATGATATTCTGTTAATGGCACTAAGGTGAGAAATTTAAATAGCTTATAATAGTCTTTTGGCAGAATTTTATATTCTTTCTTTTGTGATCTGACAGACAATGCGTAAAGCATTTATTAGGTTTGTAATATGAAGTTTTTTTAAAAGTTAAGCGCCTATGAAATCGATATCCACCACTATCCTTATGTCCATCTGCCTTCTATTTCTTCCAAATGCCCCGATCAATGCACAGCATGGATCTGAAGAAATCTATAAAGACATTAAAAAACTCGGTGTTTTAGCCAATGTCCTTTACCTGGCAGCTCATCCGGATGATGAAAACACGCGGATGATCAGTTATTTATCCAATCATCTCTCTGTCAATACAACCTATCTGTCCATGACCCGTGGTGATGGAGGTCAAAACCTGATTGGGCCTGAGATGCGTGAAATGCTCGGCCTCATCCGCACACAGGAGCTCCTTGCTGCAAGAAACATTGATGGTGGATCACAGCTCTTTACCCGGGCCAATGATTTTGGCTACTCCAAAACACCGGCAGAAACCTTTACAATCTGGGATCGCAATGCTGTTTTGAGTGATGTCGTCTGGGCAATACGGAAAGTCCAGCCGGATGTGATCATCAACAGATTTAACTCAGATACGTCAAGACCAAACCACGGGCACCATACAGCATCAGCAATTCTTTCGGAAGAAGCCTTTGACCTCTCCGGCAATGCCGCCATCTACCCCGAACAACTCACCCAGGTTAATACATGGCAGCCTCAAAGGGTTTTTTGGAATACACACCGATTTTTCTATGGTTCACAAGAAGCCTTTGATCAGGTAGACAAATCAAAGATGCTTGCGCTGGACATTGGCGCTTTTGACCAGGTAACAGGTCAATCCTGCAGTGAGATCGCTGGAAGAAGTCGAAGCATGCATAAGAGTCAGGGATTCGGATCCGCTGAATCACGAGGAGAAAGTCTCGATTACCTTATCCTGGTGAAAGACGCCAATGGCAAACAACCAACTTCTCTATTCGATGGTATTGATATCACATGGAATCGTGTATCGGGTGGTAGTGAAATAGCCAAAAGAGTCGACCTTCTTGAAAACACTTTCAATTTTAAAGATCCTTCTCAAAGCATTCCTCTTTTGCTCGATATCCATAAAAGCATTAACGCACTTTCTGAATCCTATTGGAAAACAAAAAAACTGAGCGAATGTGAAGAGCTCATCAAAAGTTGCATGGGACTTTTCATCGAAGTAAGCGCAGAAAAGTTTAAAGCAAGTCCCGGGTCGATACTACCCGTAACATTTGAAATCATCAACAGATCAAATCAAACCGTCTCCCTTCTGTCCTTGAAACCCTCTTCCTCAGATAGCACATTTTATCTTTCAGAACCATTGCCTTACAATATAGGTTTGGTCAAAGAGCTGCAATTCAAAGCACCAACGTCCTTAAGTACACCTTATTGGTTGGAAGAAAAACATACTGAAGGATTATATACTGTTTCAGACCAAATGATGCGCGGCATTCCTTACAACCCTCCAGCAATAGATGTCGTTGTGAATTTGATTATCGATGGTAAGCCATTTTCTTTTAATACCCCTGTCATCTTTCAGACGGTCGACCCTGCTGAAGGACAGATTACGAGACCACTATCTATTCTTCCACCTGTAACAGTGGAAGCACATGATGAAGTTCTGGTATTCAAAAACGGTGTGGAAAGAGAGATTCAATTGACATTAACCGCAGTTCAGGATAGTGTCCGTGGCGAATTACGCATTAAAGCTACAGAACCCGGATGGACCATCACACCAAAATCAATTGAATGGTCATTTTCTCAAGCCGGCGAAACAATGCTTGCCAATTGCACGATCATTCCACCAAACAATACATCAGAAGCAGAACTTGTTCCGGAGATCATAGTGGAAGGGGTCACCTATCATCATAAAATAACAACCATCAATTACAGCCACCTGCCATACATGTCCGTCGTCAGAGATGCTTCAGTCAAAATGCAAAGCATGGACATAGAAACTACGCCACGACGCATTGGTTATATTACAGGTGCAGGAGATGATGTTCCTGCTTCCCTCCGTCAAATCGGCTATAATGTAGACATTATAGATCCTGATGCATTATCGCCAGCTAACCTGGCCAACTACGAAGTCGTCATCTTAGGCGTCAGAGCATTCAATACTGTAGAATCACTAGCCCATAAAAACAAAATTCTTTTTGACTGGACAGAAGCTGGCGGCACAATGATCGTCCAATACAATGTCAATCGAAGATTGGTTACTGAAAATTTTTCTCCTTATCCAATCGCTTTATCCAGGACCAGAACAACTGAAGAAAATGCACCCGTGCGTATCCTCGATCCAGAACATCCGGCGATGCAATTTCCAAACAAAATTAATACAGAAGATTTCCAAGGCTGGATTCAGGAAAGAGGGCTGTATTACCCGGGCGAATGGGATGATCACTTCGTTCCACTTCTCGAAATGCATGATACAGGAGAGGAAGGTGCGAAGGGTTCATTACTGGTGACGCAATACGGTAGCGGATACTATGTTTATAGTGGGTTATCATGGTTCCGCCATCTGCCTGCAGGAAATCCGGGGCCATACCGCCTATTGAGCAACTTGATTTCTTTAGGTTATAAAAACGATAAATCCTGATTGTTCATTTTCCTTTCTGATGCATCTTTTGCGGCTGCTGGCGAGAAATACATTTCTTTTCAATTCAGAAAACCAGTCAATGATATTTTACCAGAAAAACTAAAATGAAGTCGGAAGAAAAACAATCTGAAAATACACGCTGGCCCAAATACTACCTGTTTATTTTGGCTTTCAATATCCTATTGATCATCTTGTTCTATCTGATCAGGTCATTTTATAATATCTCTTAATGATGAGTGGATTGGACTGGATTGTACTGATCAGTACAACAGCATTTATTGTTTTTTATGGTATTTGGAAAACCAGAAAAGACAGAAACATGGAGTCCTACCTCAAAGGGGGACATGCAACAAAATGGTGGACGATTGGCCTTTCGGTGATGGCCACACAAGCAAGCGCCATTACATTCTTGTCAACACCTGGTCAGGCATTCACCGATGGAATGGGGTTTGTCCAATTTTATTTTGGCCTTCCGATTGCTATGGTCATCATTTGCGTATTCTTTATTCCTAGATTCTTCAGGATGAAGGTGTACACCGTCTATGAATTTCTCGAAAGTCGGTTTGATTTAAAAACGCGCCTGCTGGCCGCCTTCCTGTTTTTAATACAGCGTGGTCTAGGCGCAGGGATCACTATTTTTGCTCCATCAATTATTCTGTCAAGTATCCTTGGTTGGAATCTCAACCTAACCATTATGGCTATTGGCACTACAGTAACCTTATACACATTGTTTGGTGGTACCGAAGCGGTCAGCGCTTCCCACAAGTTTCAAATGCTTATCATGATGGGCGGTATCCTGATTGCATTTTTTATCACTATCTATTCTATGCCGACAGGTATTGGCTTTAGCGATGCATTACAAATCGCCGGATCCCATGACAGGTTAAAAGTGGTTGATTTTGGATTCGATTGGAACAGCAGATACACCTTCTGGTCGGGGATTACGGGAGGAACATTTTTAGCCCTTGCATATTTTGGAACGGACCAATCACAAGCACAACGATATATCTCAGGGCGTTCTATTAGGGAGAGCCGACTTGGGCTTTTATTTAATGCCATATTTAAAATTCCAATGCAGTTTACTATACTCCTTACAGGTGTCATGGTATTTGTTTTTTATCAGTTCCATACACCACCGCTTTTTTTTAACTCTTACGCTGAAAATCAAATCAAAGAAACACCTTCCGCTATTGCCTATGCAGACTTACAAGCAGAGTGGGCACAGGAACACGATTACAGGCAATCATTGTACGCGCCAATGGTAAATGGAGAAAGCAAGGAAATCAATCAATTTAAATTAGAAGCGAGTATTGCTAAAGAGAAAACACTCCGCGCAGATGCAAAACTACTCATCGAGGAATCGCTCCCTGAAGTGGAGTCTAATGACAGAGATTATATATTTATTCGGTTTATTCTTGACTTCCTGCCGAAAGGCATTATAGGCCTTTTAATCGCTGCGATAATGGCCGGTGGCATGTCTTCTACAGCTTCAGAACTAAATGCGCTTTCTTCTACTACGACCATTGATTTTTATAAGCGACTGATTAAACGCGATGCTTCTGAAAAACATTTTGTGAATGCTTCAAAACTATTCACATTAATGTGGGGCGCCATCGCGATTGGCTTTGCAAGTTTTGGAAGTCTGTTTGAAAATCTAATCCAATTTGTAAATATTGTCGGCTCCATTTTTTACGGAACCATACTGGGTATTTTTCTTTCTGCTTTCTTTATCAAGCGCATGTCTTCAACTGCTGTCTTTATCGGTGCACTAATCGCACAGGCAATCGTATTGACGTTTTTCCTGACAACCAATATTGGATTTCTATGGTATAATGTGATCGGTTGTAGTGCGGTGGTATTCTTTGGCTTAATTGTCAACGAATTATTTTCTATGAAAACGAATCGAACGGAAAACTAAAAAAAAAGCCGCAGCGAATGCTGCGGCTTTTAATTTATTGTTGCGGGAAGTTAAATTACTTACTCCACTCCATAATAGATTCATTATTCATTTTGATGTACTCATCATTTCCTTCCTTTGTAGCCATTGTAAGTGATTTCTTTGCACTGGCAATCGCACCTTTTTTATCTCCCATCGCAGCCTGAACGAGTGACTTCTTGCGCTGTACCCAGAAACGATCATACCCTTTATCAATGGACATGTTTATCCAATCAAGGGCTTGCTTATTGTCTATGCCTTCATCAAAATAATAAGAACCAGCAGCATAGTAATCATTTGCACTTGGACCAGCCATTACAGTTTTGATACTGGCTTCCACTGTTTCATTTGTATTCACAGTAATCGGCACCATGACCATGGTTTTTTCCCAAAGGAGGTAGATATCACCACTTTCACTGGTCAGATTATCAAATCCGATCATAAATGATTCTACATTTACACCTTCTGGCATCTTCCATGAATTGACCATGATAGTCGTAGGCTCAACATCTGACTCCAGGTAGCTTCCCCAGTTACCTGATTCGTATGGATAAAGCATAAAAGACCATGTCTCTTTACCCGGTTTCGTCAGCATCGCATAGGATCCGGCTTTTACTGCTGCACCACCAAAAGTGGCATCTCCACTAAATGTAATTTTTGTCGCTGCGTTAGCGCCAGTTCGCCATACTTTGTCGTAAGGAACAAGGTCACCGTAAATTGTCCTTCCCTTCATACTAGGACGGGAATACTCTACACTGACATCAACCAAACCAATGGTCTGTTCGATTTTACCACCAGGACTGGCTGCGGGCGTTTTTATTTGAGCTGTTACTGCTGTCGCTGAAAGCGCCAACAATAGGGATAAGAATAAAAATTTTCTCATGATTTAGAATGCTTTATAGTTAGTAAATATGAAATGCAAACAATTACCTTCTAAAAAGGTTGAATACAAAAAAAGCACTCCTGATTCAGAAGTGCTTTGGGGTGACAGCGCTGGGGCTCGAACCCAGGACCCACGGCTTAAAAGACTGTTGCTCTACCTGCTGAGCTACGCTGTCATTTGCAACACCTTTAGGTGCTTAGAGCCCGCAAATATATTACTTTTTAATATCCAAGCTAATTTCAGGGTATTCAATTTACGGAAATCACAGACTTTATTCCGCATATAGCGTCGTTAATCGCTGTATAAAAGCGATTTAAGGTTATATTTTTTTCCTTCTTCAGCTACAATAACATGATTAAACACTTCTTCAGCTTCCAGTTTTAGCGGCTCAAGGTCCTTGTATCGAGATGAAAAATGGCCTGTTATAAGACAGGCGGCATTCACTTCGAGCGCCATTTGTCCTGCTTGTCGGGCTGTACTATGTCCTGTCAGCTCAGCTAAATCTGCCTTATCATGCATAAACGTAGCTTCGTGAAATAGTACGGAGACCCCATTGATATAGGATTTAATCCGCTGATCATATCGTGTATCTGAGCAATAGGCATAACTCATCGGCGCCTGCGGGGGATATATAAATGATGATGCTGAAATCATCTCACCCCCTATCGTCACCACCTCACCCCGACCTACCGCCTTAATTTGCTCCGGAGTCAGTGAAAAAGCCTCTACTTTTTCTTTTCTGAATTTCACTTTGGATTTTGTTTCCTTAAACAAATAGCCATTACAGGCTACACGGTGATTCAATGGGAAAGTAAGAATCTCAATATCGGTGTCAGACCAAAGCGGCTGAAGCCCTGTAGGTGAATTTTCATAGATATGAAGTGGAAAGGGAACCTTCATGTTCGAATACGTCATGATACTTTCAAGCATTCCCTTAATCCCTGCCGGGCCATAGATGGATAAGGGTTCCGTACGTTTTAAGTGTCCGAATGAGCCCAGCAATCCTGGAAGACCAAAAACATGGTCCCCATGCAAATGACTGATTAAAATAATATCGATTTTGAAAGGCTTGATGCCGGCTTCTCTTAACCGATCCTGTGTTCCTTCCCCACAATCGATAAGGCAATACACATTGTTGTATTGAATGACCTGAGCAGATGGATGCCGCCCATGCATCGACAGTGCTGACCCACACCCAATGACATGCAAATTAAATTCATCCATTTTTCAAATCCAGGAGGATTGACGCTGCACCTAATCTTCGTCTGAAGAGGCTTCCTCTGTTAGTTGTCGTTCGGCCTCTTCCATAAAGACATAATCGATAGCTTCCTGGACCGTAGGGACCAAAGCCAGTATAGTATCCAATCTTGAGATCTTGATCAATTTCTCAACACTTGGGTGATTGATGCCGGTAATGACATAACTCCCATAATCTTTCCAAAGCCGGTTAGCGGTCAGGATTGCGCTGAGACCAGAAGAGTCTACATATTTAACATTGGTCAAATCAAAAATCAGATTTCGAACGCCTTCATTTCGAAGAAAAACAAATTCTGACTTCAGATCAGGGGCTATAATAGAGTTCAAATTGTCCTCGTCAAGCGAAAGAACAGCGTACTTGTCTTGTTTATCTAGTGTAAACTTCATAGTAATAGGTTGGCAAGAGTAAAGCCTGTCTGACTGACAGTATAATGGCAAAAATACCCTATTTTGAAGAAATTTCGCATTCAAATATTATTAACCTAATTTCATTCAGGTTTTGGTATTTCAAGTATTCAGTATCTCATTACTTTTAACAATATAAAAACAGGAATTCACAGCTTATTTATTAACCTTTATTGTCTCATTCACGTTTTAATGACAATTCGTCATCATTCCCAACCAATATTGGCTGATTTGTCAGGTATTTTCAGTTAAATACCAGGTTGGAATCATTTTGGATGAAGGGTTTAAAGCAGTATAGCTCATTTATGAAATGTTCTTATATTGGACAATAATTTAATATATTCTATAAGGCACACATGAACAGAAAGTTCTCTCCGAAAGTCAAAAAGATTATTTCCTTAAGCCGAAATGAAGCTTTAAGACTTGGTCATGATTATATCGGGACTGAGCACCTACTACTTGGCATGCTGCATGACAATGACAATCTTGCGGTTAGAGTGTTAGATGCCATGGATGTAGATTTTACGGAATTAAAATTCAAGATCGAAGACACGATCACGGAAAACAGGACAGAAAATACACCTGTCACCGCCGGAAATGTTCCCTTGAATCGACAGGCTGAGCGTGTGCTCAAAGTCACCTTCCTGGAGGCCAAAAACCTTAACAGCGATGAAATCAGTCCTGAACACCTAATGCTTTCCATACTCAAGCACGGGGATAATATAGCAAGCAAGGTATTGTCTGAGTTTGATATCAACTATGAATCATATAAGACAGAATTAGAATATGTTATTCAGGAAGAATCAGGCAATTATCAAGATTTTATGAATCAAGGACCATCAGACTCTGAAGGTGGTTACGAAGAAGAGCCGGAAAAGAGTCAGTTTGGTTCAAAGCGTGGCGCCTCAAAATCCCGTACACCGGTTTTAGATAATTTTGGTCGGGACATCACGCGCATGGCCGAAGAAGACAAACTCGATCCGATCATCGGAAGAGAAACGGAAATAGAGCGTGTATCCCAAATCCTTAGTCGACGTAAAAAGAACAATCCAATCCTCATCGGCGAGCCTGGTGTAGGAAAGACAGCCATTGTCGAAGGACTGGCATTGCGGATCATGCAGCGAAAAGTGAGCAGAAACCTTTTTGACAAGCGTATTGTCATGTTGGACCTTGCTGCATTGGTGGCAGGTACAAAATATCGTGGGCAGTTTGAAGAAAGAATGAAAGCGATCATGGGTGAACTTGAGAAATCAAGAGATGTCATTCTTTTTATCGATGAGATTCATACGATCGTTGGCGCCGGCGGGGCAACAGGTTCCCTTGATGCTTCAAATATTTTCAAACCTGCTTTGTCCAGAGGTGAGCTTCAATGTATTGGGGCTTCTACGCTTGACGAATATCGTCAGCATATTGAAAAGGATGGTGCCCTTGACCGACGATTCCAAAAAGTACTGGTTGAACCTCCTTCACCCGAAGAGGCTGAACACATACTGCATAATATAAAAGGAAAGTATGAAGACTTTCACAATGTCTCCTACTCTGATGAAGCTGTAAAAGCATGTGTAAAGCTAAGCGACAGATATATCAGTGATCGATTTTTACCGGACAAGGCGATTGATGTACTGGATGAAGTAGGTGCCCGTGTACACCTTAAAAACATCCATGTCCCAAAACACATTGAAGAGTTCGAAGCGAAAATTGAGGAGATTAAGGAAGAGAAGAATAAAGCGGTCAAGAGCCAACAATATGAAAAGGCTGCCGACTTAAGAGATAATGAGTCTAAACTCGTCAGAAAGCTCGAAAAGGCAAAAGAAGAATGGGAAGAAGAATCTAAGACCAAAAAATTCCCGGTCACCGAAGATGACATCGCTGAAGTAGTAGCGATGATGACAGGGATTCCTGTTAAGCGGGTGGCGCAAAGTGAAAGCAAGAAACTGGTCGGCATGACCACTGATCTCAAAAAGGTCATTATAGGGCAGGATGAAGCGATTGCAAAAGTGTCCAAGGCCATTCAACGTAATAGAGTTGGGCTTAAAGATCCTTCCAAACCAATTGGCTCCTTTATCTTTTTAGGTCCTACAGGTGTTGGTAAGACAGAGTTGGCAAAAGCATTGGCCCGCTATCTTTTTGATTCAGAAGATACGCTCATACGAATCGATATGAGTGAGTACATGGAGAAGTTTTCCGTGAGCCGCCTGATTGGCGCGCCTCCAGGATATGTGGGATATGAAGAAGGGGGGCAGTTGACCGAACGTGTCAGACGAAAGCCTTATAGTGTTGTCTTGTTAGATGAAATTGAAAAAGCACACCCGGATGTCTATAACATCCTTCTGCAGGTGTTGGATGACGGGCAGTTGACGGATGGTCTTGGACGCAAGGTAGATTTCAAAAACACATTGATCATCATGACCTCCAATATTGGTGTCCGCCAGTTGAAGGATTTTGGCCAGGGTGTAGGATTTGCCACTAAAGCAAGACAGGATGCCTCTGAAGACATGACAAAATCTGTCATTCAGAGTGCCTTAAAGCGCACGTTTAGTCCGGAATTCCTCAACAGGATAGATGACGTGGTCATCTTCAATAGCCTTTCCAGAGAGCACATTCATCAAATTATTGATATCACGCTCACTGATTTATACAAAAGAATGGGCAATATGGGCTTTGCCTTAACGCTAAGTTCAGAAGCAAAAGACTTTGTTGCCGAAAAGGGCTTTGACCCTCAGTTTGGGGCGCGACCACTCCACCGGGCGATACAGAAATACATTGAGGATCCACTTGCTGAATTCATTCTCAATGAAAATCCAGTAGAGGGAAGTCATTTAAAAGCAAATCTGGATGAGGATAAAAAAGAGCTCATCATATCACAATTGATCATGGAAAATGAAAATACTTGATATTATCCGTGAATCATAGCTTAGTTTTGTCCTTGGAACTAAATTCCTTATCTAGTCATTAATAATAACTAAAGAGGTGATGCTGACAAGCTTCAACATCTGAACAGATGGAAGTATGCCGGTGACCCTCCTATCTTTAACTAAATTTTATACTCCTTGGCGAAACGATTTTCCAATAATTACCCCAGAAGACAAGACGACAGACACCAATTTAAAGTCAACGGGGATATCCGTGTACCTGACATCCGATTAGTTGGTGACAATCTTGATGATGTCAGTAAAGCAGCTGGTAAGACCATAGAACCGGGTGTCTATCCTACCCGCGTTGCCCGTAACTGGGCAGAAGACATGGGAGAAGATCTGGTGATGATCTCCCCAAATGCTGATCCACCGGTCTGCAGAATTATTGAATTCAACAAATTCCTCTATAACAAGCGGAAAAAAGAGAAGGAAATCAAAGCCAATACATCCAAAACCGTCATTAAAGAGATTCGTTTTGGTCCCAATACCGATGAGCACGATTTTGAATTTAAGACCAAACATGCTCAAAAATTCCTCGAAGAAGGCTCAAAAGTCAAAGCTTATGTGCATTTCAGAGGCCGAACGATTGTATTTAAAGAGCGGGGAGAACTCCTTTTGCTCAAGATGCTTAAGGAATTAGAGGAATTTGGGGCTGCCGAAAGCCTTCCCAAGATGGAGGGACGACGCATGATCGTCATGATAGCGCCTAAAAAGAAAAAGTAATCTTGTGCCGAATACCTTTCCTATTCTGGATTTATCATTATCTTTGCCTTCCTTTTGAATAAAAATCTATAGGTAATGCCAAAGATGAAGACCCACAGTAGCGCCAAGAAGCGTTTTAAAATTACCGGTTCCGGTAAGGTAAAGCGCTTTCAAGCTAATACGGCTCACCGGATGCGCAACAGAAGCAAGAACGCCAAGCTACGCCTTAGAGGCGCTACGATGGTGAGCGATGCTGATACCGCCCGTGTGAAGCGCATGCTGTGCAAATAATTGAATAATCTGAATTTCAAATTTAAACTGTCTGCCAGGATCTAAGCGGCTCTAAAGCCCTCTGTCAGATCAAATTGAAAAAATATGCCAAGGTCAGTAAATGCTGTAGCTTCCAGGAAAAGAAGAAAGAAAATATTAAAAGCAACAAAAGGTTTTTTTGGCGCTCGTAAGAATGTCTACACCGTTGCTAAAAACGCCTTAGACAAGGCCATGAGCTATGCCTACGAGCACCGTAAGCAGAAGAAGCGCTCATTCCGAAGGTTATGGATAGCGCGTATCAATGCGGCTGCCAGAATGCACGGAACGACCTATTCCCGATTGATCAACAAGCTTGCAAAATCAAATATTGAACTAAATCGCAAAACACTGGCTGATCTCGCGTTGAATCACCCAGAAGCATTTAAAGCGGTCGTCAAAACAGTTGGATAGTGAAATAATAATTATTCTGGCAAGTCTCTCACCCTTTCTGGAACTGGAATAATTTAAAAGCCTAATTAGGAAATATACCCCCTGATTGGGCTTTTTCTATTTTATACTGTTAGCCATTTATTTCCGGATAGCCTCAACAGGATCAAGCTTAGCAGCCTGCCAGGCTGGAACCAGTCCTGATAAAACGCCAATGACCAGAGACAGTATAATCGCAATGAGTGCGTTTTCTTTGGACAAGAACATTTCGAAGTCAAAAGCAACGGTAGCTAAAGCCATCAGCCAATATACATTGATCAGTCCAACCAAGCCCCCAATCACACAAAGAATCACTGATTCAATCAGAAACTCCAGCAAAATGGTAGTTTTCTTTGCCCCCAGTGCTTTCTTTATCCCGATAATGTTGGTGCGCTCCTTGACAGACACAAACATGATGTTAGCAACACTAAACATCCCCACCAGAATCGAAAATCCACCGATGAAAATGCCTACTATATTTAATGTGCCAAATACCGGTTCGATTAAATTCGTAATTGTGGTCAACTGATTGATGGCAAAGTTCTCTTCTTCTTTTGGTTTGATTCCTCGCTCACTTCTCAGGATACCGGTAATCTCATCTCGCAGATCATCCAGATCAACGCCTTCTTTGGCTTTAACAGATAGAGAGGTACCCCAGCTGTATCTCGATTTAACATTAATGAGCTTTTTTGCAGCATTGAAACTAATCAACAATGCTTCATCAAATTGAAAGATGTTGATGAGTGTATTGCCTTCTTTCTCTAAAACACCCACCACAAGAAAATCCTGCCCACTAATATTAATTTCTTTACCAATGGGATCTATCGCACCAAAAAGCTCCTCGGCAATGACATATCCTATAATGGCTCTGTTTGAGCCGTTAGAAGCTTCAAATGGAGTAAAAAATCTGCCTTTTTCAAAAGACAGGTTAAATATATCTATATAGTCATCTGTGACCCCTGCCATGAAAGCCCCTTGTACATTGCTTGAGCCAAACTTAATGACCCGGCTAGGCATGAATATGGAAAAACTCGCTTTACCTGATAGTTTACTCTTACGCTTAATCGCCATGAGGTCTTCATGGCTGGGCTGCGGCCGCCTGGTATATTTCCACCAGTTTTGATTGGGATCTTCATTCCAGGGCTGCTTATCGACATAAAGGACATCATTCCCGAGTTTATCAAAACTGGCACTAATATTTTCCTTTAGGGAATCCACCGCTGATAACACTGAAATAATACATATGATCCCAATGACAATTCCGCTTAAGGAGAGGAAACTCCTTAGTTTGTTGGAGGCTAGCTGCTGAAGTGCCTGAACGATACTTTCGTATATGGTCTTGAAAATCATTGGAACCAAATCTATGCATTTCTTAAAACAGGGAACTAATTTTTAGATTAAGCCTTTAGTATGAACGACCGGTCATCCCAACACTAGCCAATAAGCTTAATAAGGATGTGCTTTTCGAAAATAAGGCATTCCTAATCAGTAAATTGCGTGTCTAAATATTATCTTTGCCCTCCAAAATTTTATCCAACCTAATTATGCGTACAAAACTCTCACAATTCGCTTTCGATCTTCCGGAAAAACTTATTGCAAAATACCCTGCAAAAGAAAGGGATGAATCAAGAATGATGGTCATCGATCGAAAGACCGGGTCTATGGAGAATAAGACCTTTAAGGACCTCCTTGAATACTTTGATGATGGGGATAGTATGATATTTAACAACACCAAGGTATTTCCAGCCCGTCTTTATGGCAAAAAAGAGAAGACAGATGCTGAGATTGAGGTTTTTCTTCTTCGTGAATTGAACTCAAAATCGAGATTGTGGGATGTATTGGTAGATCCTGCCCGAAAAATAAGAGTTGGCAATAAACTCTATTTCCTGGATAAGAAAGGCAATGAAATACTTGTTGCTGAAGTAGTCGACAACACCACTTCCAGAGGCCGTACGATCCGTTTCCTTTTCGAAGGAACTGATGAAGAATTCAGTAACCTTCTTCGGTCTCAGGGACAAACGCCACTGCCAAAATATATCAATAGAAAAGCTGAAGATTCTGATAAAGAACGCTACCAAACTATCTACGCTAAAGAAGAAGGCGCAGTAGCTGCACCAACGGCCGGTCTGCACTTTACCCGTGAATTGATGAAGCGCCTTGAGATCAAAGGAATACAATTTGCAGAGCTGACATTGCATGTTGGACTAGGCACTTTTAGAAGCATTGACGTCGAAGATTTGTCTAAACATAAAATGGATGCCGAATATTTCCGAATTACGGAGGAGGCGACCGCTATTGTTAATAAGTCTAAAAAAACAGGTCATAAAGTCTGCGCAGTAGGGACTACCACAATGCGGTCTATTGAATCTGCCGTGTCTGCTACCGGTTTATTAAAGCCAGCAGAAGGGTGGACTAACAAATTCATCTTTCCGCCTTATGAATTCAGCCTGCCAGATGCCATGATCACCAATTTCCATATGCCAAAATCAAGCTTGTTAATTATGGCTTGTGCCTTTGGTGGACATGAACTAATCCTGGATGCCTATAAAAAAGCAATAAAGGACAAGTATAGATTCTATACCTATGGGGATGCCATGCTGATCATCTAATCCCTACCGTGCTTTATTTGTTGGCTTCACTTTACGCTTTAAATCACTCTATTTATCCTTCCCTGGGTCAGGTTTCTTCATTTTTTGAAAAAACTATACCCTGTTTTTACCTGCTCAACTACAGATGCGAATTGACCTAATTGGTTGACTTTTAGGTAATACACTGATTTTTAAAT
>JBBKWA010000230.1:0-4100 GCA_037968695.1 Saprospiraceae bacterium | reverse complement strand
ATTTAAGCACTAAACATTTAAACATCATTTTCTGGTAAAAAATATTTGCGTCTTTGCATAAAACCTACTGCGTCTCTGCGTGAAATTTTCTTTGCGGCCTTTGCTCCCGACAACAATCGGGATTGCGTGAAAAAACTTTTCAAATTCACCTGAGGTAACACACCTACGGCGCGTGTTGGGATTTTGGGACTCTTATTTGCTACCAACCTATAGCACCTTCGGCGCTGGTTTGCCACACTCCCTTTCCGCCTTTGCACTTTGCCCTATGCCCTATGCTCTATGCTCTATGCTATTCGTCTCCAACAATTATTCTCGTCCGATCAGCATCGAGATTTTTCTCTTTATCGGCAATTTCACTCCGTTCAAGATTAAGGTTGTTTAAAATGAACTCCACATTTTTTCGCGTCCCTGTGACATTGGCGAGCGATTTATTAATCTTTTGCTGGACAAGATAATCGGTAATCAAATTATCAAAAAAAACATTGGCAAACTTTCCGAAATCTTCCAACTCCATGTTAAATTGAAGCTCATAATCTGCATATACATCCCTTAATTCATTACCAAAATGGATTAATGCGTGCCTTGACTCATAGGCTATTTTGCGCACACTATCGATCGCACCGTATTTAGATCTATTTGCGCTATGATGGTGGCCACTCCACATCTGTCGCTTACCAATATGCTGCGCCGCAAGTAATAGCTTTTCTGCTTTTATGACAAATTGCAACGCTGTTGTTCCTGCTGTATAAGCCTCTTCTACCTCTGCACTGTATTTACTCAGTTTATCAGCCTGGGTATGAATTGATTTTAATTCTTTCGCTTGCTTTGTATTGAGGCGCATGAGCTCTTGCTCTCGTGCACTCATGAGTTTTTTTATCTTTCGTTCTACCTCTTCCCGACGTTGCTGCTTCTTCTCAAGCAGGTCAAGTTCAAAACGAATCAGTTCCACTGATTTATAAAGTTCATTGAAACGAAGGGAAGCTCGGAGATAATCTTCACGTTCTTTTTCAAGTTTCTCTTCGCGATCGCCGAGGAACTTCCTAAACATAGCCGTAAGCCCTTCTTTCTCCAGAATTTCAACATCACGCTGCTCCTTGGCAAGCGTTTTGTCCATAAGTTGGAGAGCTTTTTCTTCTACTTTCAAACGCGCTGACAGCTGACCGATATGAATTTCAATCTTATTAATTTGCTCAAGCTTAATGATGCTTGCTTTTAACTGTTGATGTAGTTTACTCATGATCCGCTAAAAGATATTCTGCGCAGGAATTTTTCCGTGGTATCAATGTCTAAAGCGTGCGACCGATCCCGTGTCAACGGTAGCACATGCATTCGATAGGCGGCATGCTTTTCTTCAAGTTGTGGCGATGATTTCTTTGGCCTTCTATTTTCCAGTGCTTCACAACTGATCATCCATTCGATGGAAAGCAATTTCCAGACATTGTTTACAATTTCATAAAGCTTTATGCCTGCATTAGCAGCCATACTGACATGGTCTTCCTGTCCTGCACTGGTCACAATGGAATCTGTTGATGCTGGATGTGAAAGCGTTTTGTTGCGATTTACAATCGAGGCTGCCGTGTATTGACATATCATCATACCGGATTCCAAACCAGGGTTTTTGGCAAGCATAGCCGGCAGATCGCGCTTACCATCCAATAGTTGATACGATCTTCTTTCGGAGATACTCCCATATTCTGCCATTGCCATACTCAAAAAGTCAGCTGTTAGGGCTAATGGTTGGGCATGAAAATTACCTCCTGAAACTACGCGTACCTTATCGTCGTTTCCAATTACCAGTGGATTATCTGTCACAGCGTTTATCTCTTTATTGGCTATACCGGTAGCATAAGCGATGACATCTCTGGAGGCACCATGCACCTGCGGAGCACATCTAAAGGAATATGGATCCTGCAAATGTTTTTTTACGCCGGCATTGATTTCACTTCCTTCCAGCCACTTCCTCATTGTTGCTGCGGATTTTATCTGCCCTGATTGTTTTCTTATAGCATGAATCCCTTCGTCAAGAGGAGATGGATGGCCATCAAACGAATCCATGGATAAAGCAGCCACCATATCACTTACTTCTGCAAGGCGTGATGCATTACTTAGTGAATAAACCAGCCAGGCAAGTGAGTATTGCGTCCCGTTGATCAATGCAAGCCCTTCTTTAGCGGCCAATGGCAAGGTATCCATACCGGCCATCATAAGTGCTTTTGCGGCTGGCATTTGCTCTCTTTTGTAGACCACCTCCCCTTCACCTAGCATAGGCAAGCATAAATGTGCTAAAGGCGCCAGGTATCCGGAAGCTCCCAAAGAGCCAAACTGAGGAACCACGGGAGTAATTTGGTGATTGTACATGTCAAGTAAAAACCTTACAGTTTGTTTTCTTATACCTGATTGACCTTGCGCGAGACTGATTATTTTCATCAGGAGGGTCAGCCGAACGATCCCGATCGGCACACTAGGTCCAACCCCACAGGCATGTGACAAAAGCAAATTTGTCTGGAGTTCCTGGAGATTCTTCCCATCAATAGTGACAGAATGTAAGGATCCAAAGCCTGTATTGATGCCATAATATCTACTGTCCGGGTCTTCCAAAAGCTTCTCTAAGGCACTCCTGTTTCGGCCTATCCGTTCCCAAACCTTATCAGACAATGCGAGTTTGCCACCTGCGATGGCAACAATGTCCTCAATATTCAATTCTTCACCGTCAAATACGTAATTATCCATGGGCTAAAAATAATCATACCTTTTTGGCTTAGTTAATTTGCTTTATCAATCCGTTAAATGAAGGTTAAGGAAAGGCACTTATATGTATTTGTATAATGTATTATCCTCTCTTAATCTTATAGATATCCATTTTCAGTAGGTTACCCCTCCATTTACGCAATGAAACATTTTAGGGGAACCTTTCGTCTTAATTCCAGTGCGAGAGCCAATAATTGAAGTATTTTTGGCGTCTCTACAAGATCTATTCATTTTAACATAGACAAACCATGAATAAAATTACCATTCTGTTCCTGATGATATCCCTCGGAACAATTACCAGTCTCAAAGCTCAGCGGATCGCTATCGTCGATATCACGCGGGTGCTTGAAGAAATGCCTGATTACCAATTAGCCCAAACAGAATTAGACAATACTGCGGCACAATGGCGTCAGCAGATTGCCCTGGAATACGACCAAATCAAGGCGATGTATAATAAATACCAAGCAGAGCAGGTGCTTCTGTCAGAAGAGGCACGTAAGAAAAAAGAAGAAGAGATAATGCAACGGGAGCAACAGGCGCGCGATATGCAAAAGGACAAATTTGGTGCCAATGGGGCGCTATTTCGCAAAAGGCAGGATCTGGTACAGCCGATTCAGGAACGAGTATACGGCGCTATCCAAAAATATGCCGATGACCGCGGTTTTGATTTTATCTTCGATAAAGGGGGCAGTTCAGGCCTCATATTTTCCAACACAGATTACGACAAAACAGATGATATCATTCGTCTGGTCAATAAATAACTGACTAATTGTTAGTTTTGTAACCCTATTTTTTAATTCAACAATAGCAAACATAAAATGAAATCAATTCTGAAAAACGCATGCATGATAGGACTCGGTGTATTACTGAGCATTTCCCTCAATGCACAAAAATTCGGTTACGTAGATTCAGGAGCCCTCCTGGAAGGTATGCCGGAAGTCAAAGAAGCTGAATCAAATCTTGAAGCCCTTGGAAAACAACTCCAGGCTAAAGGAGAAAAAATGATGCAGGACTTCCAGCTTAAATATCAGGATCTACAAAAAAGAGTCCAGGCCGGTGATATCACTCCTAAAGCTCAGGAAACTGAAGAAATCGCCTTACAAGAAGAGCGAAGTAAAATCGTTCAGTATGATCAGGACATGCAACAACAGCTAGGCGCTAAAAGAGAAGCGTTGCTGACGCCAATCCTCGAAAAGGTTAAAGTAGCGATTGATGATGTCGCAAAAGCAAACGGTTACACCTATGTTTTTGATGGCAGCCCGGGCGTTGGTGTTATTCTATACGCTGATGAAAGTACCAACATCACCAGTCTCGTAAAAACGAAACTAGGTATATAATATAACCACTAATAA